>JAJYGF010000020.1 GCA_021785125.1 bacterium
AATTAGACAGCGCGAAGTTCCGCACGGCAGTTTTCTTTGTAACTTTCTTTTGCTGGCAAAAGAAAGTTTGAATCAGTAATAAATAATAATTACTATTTTAACTTTTCTTTCGCCGGAAAGAAAAGTTACAAAAGAAACTCTCTGCCATAACAAAAATCCAAACAAATTCTGCGTACGCTCGCTAAAATTTTTGGTGCCCGTCCCTGGTTATGCCAGCGTGACGACCTAAAAATTTCTTGACGCTCGCTCCCTTGAATTTTTGGGGATATTTTGTTGAGGCAGAATTTTTTTATTCAACAAAAAAAACAGGCATTGGATTTTCCAGGTGCCTGTTTTCTTGAGACAAAAAATGACTTCCACAGTCCCGCGCGTAAGCGGCATCCCTTTGTGAATTATCACTAAGAATACACTTGATGAACGCAAAAAATAAGGAGGAATTTTCGCGCCCAAAGACTTACGAACGAGACCATAGAAGCCATGATCGATTCTCAATGTACGATACCAAAACATAGCAGATTACGAGCTTTTTGTCAACCATGAGAAATCTTGTTACCATGAAACAATGCAAAACAAAAACGAGCTTAAATATCTGAACGCTCTCAACAAGATCCAGGGCGCCGGCCCGAAGACGATGAGGAAGCTCATGTCTTTTTTTGATTCTTGGGAAAGCGTTTGGAAAGCGGATTTGGAAAGCCTCCTCCAAAGCGGCACCGGCCCGGCACTTTCCAACCGCTTGATTTCAGAAAGACAGAATTTAGATCCGAATGAAGAATGGAAAAAATTGGAACAGGAAGACATGCGGATGATCACCGAAGAAGATCCTGAATATCCCCGGCTTCTGAAAGAAATTCCGGATCATCCCTACATTATATATATGCGGGGCGAGATTGATCTCAACCGCCCAATGATTTCCATCGTCGGCTCCCGAAAACACACGGAATACGGCTCGCGAGTCGCCTATGCTTTTGCGCGCGACCTGGCCAAAGCCGGAATCACGGTTGTGAGCGGCATGGCGCTCGGCATCGACTCCATCGTCCATCGCGGCGCTCTGGATGGCGGCGGCCAAACCATCGCCGTTTTGGGCGACAGTTTGGACGACAGAAACATCTACCCGCGAAATAATTTCAACCTATCGCGTGAAATAATTGCGAGCGGATGTTTGTTAAGCGATTATCCGATCGAAACTCCTGCAAGCACGCCCGGAGTTTTTCCGGCCAGAAACCGGATCGTAGCCGGATTGTCCATGGGAACCCTGGTTGTGGAAGCCGGCGAAAAAAGCGGCACGCTCATCACTTCGCAATTGGCCCTGGATTACAACCGCGACGTATTCACCGTGCCCGGCTCGATCTTTTCTCCGCAATCCATCGGCACCAACAAACTAGCCAAGCAGGGCGCCAAGATAGTGACGAGCGTGAAAGATATCTTGGAAGAATTGCGCCTGGAAGAAGTATCATCAATCAAGCCGAAGGAGGCGCGCATTCCGGAATCGAACGAGGAAAAAATCTTGCTGGAAATCCTGTCCGCAGATCCGCTTCACATTGACAAACTTTCGAAACTGTCTAAACTGAGTTCATCCGGTGTCGCTTCGACGCTGGCCATGATGGAAATCAAGGGCTGGGTCAGAAATATCGGCGGACAGAACTATATCTTAATATAATTTACAATTTTTAATTTATAATTTTAAATCAATTTTAAATTACTAAATTAATAATTTTTAAAATTTAATCATTTGGATTTAATTTTAAATTTAAAATTTAGACTTTAAAATTTTCGGTATATGAAACTAGTTATCGTAGAATCACCCACCAAAGCCAAAACTATATCCAAATTCTTGGGCGGCAAATTTACCGTCAAGTCTTCGTTCGGCCACATTCGCGACTTGCCGACCAAAAAGATGGGTATCGACATCGAACATGACTTCGAACCGGAATATGAAATCCCCAGCAAAAATTTGGACCGCGTAAAAGAATTGAAAAAACTGGCCAAATCGGCGGACGGCGTGATTCTGGCAACCGATGAAGACCGCGAAGGAGAAGCCATCTCTTGGCACCTGGTCGCGGCTTTGGGATTGAAACCGGAACAGATCGAAAGGATCGCCTTCCACGAAATCACGAAAAATGCCATCGAGAAAGCTTTGGCCAATCCAAGAAATATTGATTATAACCTGGTCGACGCGCAGCAGGCGCGCCGCGTTTTGGATCGCTTGGTGGGATATGAACTCTCTCCTTTTCTTTGGAAAAAGATCCGTCGCGGATTGTCCGCCGGACGCGTCCAATCTGTCGCCCTGCGCCTGATCGTCGAAAGAGAACGCGAGATCCAAAATTTCAAACCGGAAGAATACTGGAATATTTCCGCTTTACTGAAAAACTCGGCCAAGAAAGAATTTGAAGCCAAAGTCTCCAGAGAAAATGAAAAAGCTTTGGGCAAAATGGGAATCAAGAACAAAGAACATGCTGACAAGATCACGAGCTTTTTGGAAAAGGCCGATTATCAAATTTCAAACATAACCAGGAAGGAAGTCCAAAAAAATCCGTTGCCGCCATACACGACTTCGACTCTGCAGCAGGATGCCAACAATAAGTTGGGTTACAGCTCCAAGCAGACCATGATGATCGCCCAGCAATTGTATGAAGGCATCAAGCTCGGGAAAGACGGCTCCGTCGGTCTCATCACCTACATGAGAACGGACAGCGTCAACCTTTCCATGGAATCCATGCTGACCGCGCAGAAAGTCATCGCTCAAAAATTCGGAAAAGATTTTGCTTTGGACAATCCGAGATTTTTCAAGACCAAAGCCAAGGGCGCCCAAGAAGCGCACGAAGCTATCCGCCCGACTTTCCCGGAAAGGGATCCGGAATCGATCAAGGAATATCTGGACCCGAAGCAATATAAGATATACAGGCTGATCTGGCAGAGGATGATCGCCTCGCAAATGGCGGCCGCCGTCATGGATTCCGTCAGTGTGGACATCCAGGCGACACAGAAAAATTCGGCGGACAATTACACTTTGCGCGCCAACGGATCGACCATCAAGTTTCCGGGATATCTCAAAGTCTATGGTGAAAAATTACCGGTCACCGAAACCATTCTGCCGGAAATACAAGAAAAAGACATCCTCGACCTGGCGAAACTCATGCCTGAGCAGAAATTCACCCAGCCGCCGGCCAGATATTCGGAAGCCGCCCTGGTCAAAGCCATGGAAGAGCTCGGCATCGGCCGTCCGTCCACCTATGCGCCGACTATCTCGACCATCATCGACCGGAAGTATGTCGGCAAAGATGAAGGCAAAAAACTTTTCCCGGAAGAGATCGGCCTTACCGTCTCCGACCTTTTGGTCGAGCATTTTTCCGATATCGTGGATTACAAATTCACCGCCACCATGGAAGAAGACCTGGACGAGATCGCCGAGGGCAAGAAAGAATGGGTGCCGGTCATCCGTGAATTTTACACTCCTTTCCATAAAAATTTGCAGAAGAAAACCAAAGAGATCAAAAAAGAAGATCTGCAGGAAAAATTGGACCGGAAGTGTCCGGAATGCGGCGGCGACCTGGTCGTGAAGTTCGGCCGCTTCGGAAAATTCATCGCCTGCTCCAATTATCCGTCCTGCCGCTACACGGAAAAGACCGCGGAAGAAAAGAAAGTCGATGAACAGCATGCCGGCGAGACCTGCGAGGTCTGTGGCGCGCCGATGGTGGTTAAGCGCGGAAGATACGGAGCCTTTCTCGGATGCTCCAATTATCCGGAATGCAAGAACATCAAGAAGATCGAAAACAAGACCGGCATCAAGTGTCCGAAATGCAACATCGGCGAGATCGTGGAAAGAAAATCGAAGCGCGGCCGCGTTTTCTTCGGGTGCAACAAATATCCGGATTGCGACTTCGCCCTGTGGAACAAGCCGACCGGCGACAAATGCCCGAAATGCGGCTCACTTATCGTCTTCGCCGCCAAAGGCAAGGTAAAGTGCTCCTCGAAAGAATGTGATTATGTGAAATAAAATCAGATACCAAAAACAACCTCCCAACAAGGTTGTTTTTTTGACACTGAGCTAATTACGTAATTAATTACTTATTTTTATTTTTTCTGCTCTCCTTGAAAGCATCGTCAAATATCTCATAGTAATCCGCATAGATGTATTTCTGACCATATTCCTCATTGCCAAGCGGCTCAAGAATTTTTAATTTCTCCAGTCTTTCAATCACCTTGTATGCTCCAGGAGCTGTGAAGCCAGTCCATTCCATTATCCCAGCCACGCCAACGATTGGTTGACTAAAAAGCTTCCTAACAATTTCCAATGTTGATTCGGCAGATTTCTTTCCCAGTTTTTGCATTTTGGCAAAATCGCGATCGCGAAGAGCAGTGATCCTAGTACAAGTCTCAATTCCGGAGTTGGCTATTTCAGCAACGCCTTCCAGGAAGAATTCTAACCAACCATTCACATCCGCATCCTCATCATGATAATTCTGCAATTTTTGATAATATAACTTTTGATATTTTTTAAAATAGCTCGACAGATAAAGTACTGGCAATTCCAAAATCTTCGCATGATGAATATACATGGCGACAAGCATACGACCAGTGCGACCATTCCCATCTGTAAAAGGGTGAATTGTCTCAAATTGAGCATGAATAAGTCCTGCTTTCACAAGGGAAGGATAGTCATCATCAGCGTGAATAAATTTTTCAAGATCATGTAAAGATTTTTGCATATCATAAATTGCTGGTGGAACAAAAGAAGCATCCATTGGAGTTTTACCTCCAATCCAATTTTGTGAGCGTCGAAAATCGCCCGGATAAGAATGTTGAGTACATCTAGCACCGACCATGAGTTTTTCATGAAGCTCTCGGATAAATCTCAGAGAAATTGGAAATTCCTCTGTTCTCTTAATACCATAATTCACCGCCTCTATATAGTGTTCAATATCATCAACGTCTGGATGCTTTCGATTTTTCTCTTCCGTAACTGGCGCAGCTACCGCATCTTGAAGAGTCGCCCTGGTTCCTTCTATTTGACTTGAATAAGTGGCATCTTTTATGACAAACATTGAAATGAAGAAATCTTTGTCTGGCAAAAGTCGCGTTATGCCATCCAATTTTCCAACAAGACGGATAGCTTCTTCATGTTTTTTATACAGCTTTGAACTGATAGCAAAACCTTCTTTTGGCGGAAAATCAAAAGGTGTAAAAGTTTTAAAACCTTCTTTTTGCTTTATATATCGGCCTATTTTAGGTTGGTTTATATTACCCATATAGATATAAACATTTTATATGATTTTGTTTATATTTGCAAGTCCAATATAAACTACCTGAAAATCGTCCATCGGCAATATCATTGATTAATCTCAAACTGAATTATCTGGAATCCGTATTTATCGATGTCATCTTGGCTCCAAAAAGAAACGTCTTTGGTTTTTAGGATATAGGTCGCGGTCGTTTCTATTTTTCTTCCGGTATATTCCTGCTTGTCTTTGTCCCACTCTTCCAAAATCAAAGTGTCGCCCTCTTGGATATCAAAATCAGCCAAACGAAGTTCCGTCTTCTTTTTGCCCGAAGCTATCAGCTCAAAGTATTCCTTCCAAACTTTTTTCTTGATCATTGCCATAAAATCATCTTACGCCAAAACCGGCCGTTGAACAAACAAAAAGCCCGGTCGCATATTGCGAGCGGGCTTAAAATTGACACCACTGATTTTTAGTGAAAAGTCGCGTCTTCAGGCACAGCCCCTACATCTTCAGGCGCGGTTCCGATGAAAATTTCGCCTAACGGCGTATCGACTGCCAGACCAATGCTGATGTCATAATTACGTGGATCATCGGGCACAACGATGGAAAAATCGCTGCAGATGGCAAGCACGCATTTGTCAGCCGATATGAACCTTGTCGCGACGGAAAGAAGCATACCATATTTGACCATATTTATCTTTCCGTCCAAGACGCTGATGTCGTGCATCAGCTTGCTCTTTTTAAAATCTTCATGCAGGGAAGAGGTGGCGAGCAGGCCAAGCTCGACTGTCATCTTGTCCACCTGCTCCGCGCTCTGCAAGCAATACGTATTAGCCGCTTTCTCTTCATCCGTCATTTCTCCTACAATCCGGTCTTTTCCCCCGCGCTTATATCTCGGTGGCAGAAAAATTCCCGCCCGTATGATTTTTCGCAGATCCTCCTCGGGAAAACCGAACTTTGCGCTTATCAATTCTTCCATCGTAGAGCTCCTTTCGGTTTGGATTGTTGTTTATTGATATTTGACATTTTGACATGGCAACGAACCGTTTTGAATAAAAGTTTACTTAAAAAATGATCATTAGTCAAACACGTGATTCATAAAGCGCCGAGATTATTTTCGCCTTAATAAAAAATCAATGCCCTTTGCGCTATAAAGAAACATCCCGCCTGTCGGGATATTTCTTTCAAGGCGGCTTGTATTTCAGCCTTTTTTTGGATATACTGGAACATATCTATGGGAAAAAATCCGATCACAATTGAAGATGTCCTGAAGAATCTCAAGGTGAAGCGCACCGCCCAGCGGGAAGCGCTGATTCGCAGCGCCTATGAATTCGCCGAAGCCGCTCACCGCGGACAGAAAAGAAAATCCGGCGAAGACTATATCCAACACGCTCTGCACACGGCTTTGAACATCGTCAAGATGGGTATGGGATCGAAAACCACTTCGGCCGGACTCCTGCATGACGTGCCGGAAGACACTGCTGTGTCATTGGAAGAGATCGAAAAAAAATTCGGACACGAAATCGCTTTCATGGTAGATGGCGTGACCAAATTGGGAAAGATAAAATTGCGCGGCACCAAGGAAGAGATGTATCTGGAAAACTTGCGCAAGATGTTTTTAGCCATGGCATCCGACATCCGCGTAGTCCTCATCAAATTGGCCGACAGGCTGCATAACATGGAAACTTTGTCCGCCCTGCCGGAAGATAAGCGGAAACGGATCGCGCTGGAAACTTTGGAAGTTTATGCTCCAATCGCCAATCGTCTCGGCATCGGAGAAATGAAAGGCAACCTGGAAGATCTGGCGTTCAAACATCTGGATCGAAAAAATTATGACTACGTCCGCAGAGTTCAGGAAGAACAATATGAGCAAAGGAAAAAATATCTGGACAAGGCGGTCGAAGAATTGAAAAAAGAATTGACTAAAGAAGACATTAAAGTTATCGATGTTTTCGGACGTTCCAAGCATCTCTACCGTCTGTTCCAAAAGTTGAAGAGACATGACATGGACATCAATAAGATATATGACTTGGTCGGCATCCGCATCATCGTGCCGGACATCTCCGACTGCTATGAGACTTTGGGCGTGGTGCACAAGAAATACCGCCCGCTGGTCGGCCGCATCAAGGATTACATATCCCTGCCGAAGCCGAACGGCTACCAATCGATCCATACCACCGTCTTCGGACCGGAAGGAAAAATCCTGGAGATCCAGATACGCACCAAAAAAATGGATGACGAGGCGGAATTCGGAATCGCCGCGCATTGGATATACAGCGAACAGCAGAAGACTTTGCGCAATCTGATCTTCGGCAAGAAAAACACGCGAATTCCGCAAGATGAATTGAGCTGGGTCAAGCAGCTGCGCGAATGGCAGAATGAGCTCGGCAAGGACAATGTGGAATTCATGGAAGGATTGAAAATAGAGTTTTTCAAAAATCACATCTTCGCGTTCACGCCCATGGGAGACGTCATCGATCTGCCGGAAGACGCCACGCCGATCGATTTCGCCTACAAAGTTCACAGCGAGATCGGCAATCGCGCTATCGGCGCCAAGGCCGACGGAAAGATGGTGTCCCTCGACTATAAGATCAGGAACGGCCAGGTGATCGAGATTATCATATCAAGAGAACGTAAAAACCCCAGTCGCGATTGGTTAAGATTCGTCAGAACTTCCTTGGCTAAAAGCCAGATCAAAAAATCCTTGAAAAAAGATTCTTTTGTATAATTTATAATTTACTCTGGCCTATCTTCGAAAGAATATTGTCCAACTCCTCTTTGGAATAATAATCGATCACGATTCTTCCTCCGTTACCAGCTTTAGAAAATTTGACCTTGGTCCCAAAAACTCCGGATAACATATCTTCCAAATTTTTTATTTCAGGATCAACGCTGATGATCCTTTTGTGAGTTTTGACGGAAACCTCCTTGGTCTTATCTTCAGCCTGCCTCACAGTCAGATTATTTTTGAGAATCATGTCGAAAAGCGCCCGTTGTTTTTCCGGATTCCCGATGGCCAAGATGGCCTTGGCATGCCCTTCGGTTATTTTTTCCTCGACCAGCGCCTTTTGGATCTCGACCGGCAGATGGAGAAGGCGCAATTTGTTGGCCACCGCGCTACGGCTCTTGCCCATCTTCCGCGCCACCTCTTCCTGGCTCAGATCGAATTCGTCCGCCAACTTGAGATATGACTTGGCTTCCTCGATCGGGTCCAGATCATGCCGCTGGATATTTTCAATGATGGCTAACTCAAGTTTCTGCTGTTCGGTCGCGTCGCGCACAATCACGGGAACTTTTTTCAACCCGGCCAATTTGGAAGCCTGAAAACGCCTTTCTCCGGCGATAATTTCATATTGATTGCCGTTTTTAGTCACGACCAGCGGCTGGATGATGCCATGCTCCTTGATGGAATCCGCCAATTCTTGCAATTTCTCATCGTCAAAATGCAGTCGCGGCTGATGCGGATTCGGCACGATGCGGATCACATCGATCTCCTCAATGCCGGCACCGTGACTGTCAATCGCCTTCTGGACGGGACGTGAACCGAAATAGTTGAAATCTTCCTTAGGTTCGGAAATCTTGCCGCTCGGACCATTGGAACGGTTCTGTGGGATGAGCGAAGCCAGGCCTCGGCCTAAGCCATAATTTTGAGCCATAATTGCGGTAATTTTAAAGTTTAAATTTAAAATTTCAAATGAATACTAAATGAATAAATTTTAAAATTTAAGCATTCGGTAATTTAAAATTGATTTAAAATTTAAAATTGTAAATTTAAAATTTTTATTTTATACTGTGAACTTTTTATTTGAACTTTCTTTCTTGTCCATCTCAATTATTTCCCGTGCCAGATTCTTGTAGGCCCTCGCGCCTTTGGACAAAGAGTCGAAGCTCAAGATGGATTTGCCGAAACTCGGCGCTTCCGCCAAACGCACGCTTCTCGGAATGACACTGTCAAAGACGTGTCCCGGAAAGTGATCGCGCACTTCCTTAATGACTTGCCGGCTCAAGCGGTTGCGCCGGTCATACATCGTCAAAAGCGCGCCCATGATCTTGAGGTCCGGCTGGAGATTTTCCTTCACCAGATTCACCGTATTCAAAAGCTGGCTCAAGCCTTCCAAGGCGAAATATTCCGTCTGCACCGGTATGATGACTTCATCGCTGGCGACCAAGCCGTTGATCGTCAAAAGGCCCAGGCTCGGCGGAGAATCGATGATGATGTAGTCGTAATTGGTGCGGATCTCACGCAAGACGTTGTAGAGCCGGAATTCACGATTGTCCATATGCACCATCTCCACTCCCGCTCCGGCCAGATCCTGGTTCGACGGAATGATATCATGACCTAATTTGGCGGTACGGATGACGATTTTGGACGGATGTTCGCCCAAAATCATGGAATGATAGAGGCTTTTTTCCATCTTGCGGACATCGATTCCCAGTCCGGAAGAAGCATTTCCTTGCGGATCCAAGTCCACAAGCAGGACAAATTTGCCGGCCTCCGCCAGATACGTTGCCAAATTTATAGCGGACGTAGTTTTGCCGACTCCGCCCTTCTGGTTGACGAGTGAAATAATTTTCGCCATAATACATAAAGTATAGCATAAACGGGCAAGTGGTGGAATTGGTATACACGCAGCACTCAAAATGCTGTGGGAGTAATCCCATGAGGGTTCGAGTCCCTCCTTGCCCACCAAATGTCTAACTCAAAAATAGACAAAAAAACCTTAGCTTACATAGTCGGCGTCGCTTTAGGTGATGGCGGTTTATCAAATCCAAACGGTCGAGCCGTGAGACTTCGAATAAGCTGTGACACAAAATATCCTGCCATTATTGAAAATATAACCTCCGCTATCAAAAAACTTCTGCCAACCAACAAGATTTCACAGGTTAAAATGAAAGCGAGGTGTGTTGACATCAGTTGCTATTCAAATAAATGGGAAAGTCTTCTCGGTTGGAAAGCCAGAGGCGGCTCCAAAGAAAAGCAGAAAGTTAAGATTCCTGACTGGATAAAAAATAACAAAACTTATTCACGATATTGCCTGCGCGGGTTATTTGAAACAGACGGATCTGTTTATACCGATAGGGGTTATAAAATGGCAAATTTTGTAACTATCATTCCGACACTTGCCAATGATGTGATGGAAATCATTACCATGCTCGGATTTAAGCCAAATATCCAAAAAATTAAAAAAGAGAATGGAAAAACCAAACACACAATAAGAATTTCAAAAAATACTGAAAAATTTATAAAATTAATTGAAATTGATAAGAGTTAATTTTTAAAAAAAATTAAAGGACGCCATTGTGGCATCCCAATATAAATATAACAGGCGGATTTATTCTCCCCAGCAGAGGACCGTCCTCGACTACTTTAAGCCTGTTTTTTAATAAATAAATTAGGTCTATAATAATAGATATAATCTTAAATTTTATTATGGAAGTTTTTAAACCAGAAAAAAAATCATATAAAGAAACTAGAATTATAGGTGAAATTCCTGAAAAAATGAAGGAATCTATCCGCAAAAGATACTCGGATTTAAACGAAAATCATCTGATTAATTTAAGTGAACAAGATTTGCAAAGGCTGAAGTTAACCGAACGGGAAAAAACTCCTGAAGAGATTGAACTTATAAAAGCGGCTGACGAAGAAATAAATAAAATGATGGAAGAATTAGACATTCAGCCATTCAATATTCCCACTGACAACGTACATGTAGTTTCCAACTACTTGCCAAGCGCAACTGGAAAGGCTGACCCTAATAGAAAAATGGTCTTACTGGACAATGATAAATGCCAAGATCTAGCCTATTTTGGAGCAGTAGCTTTTCATGAGCTTTTCCATCTAAAAGGCTTTCATTCTGTTAAAGTTGAAACCCGGGAGAAAACCGAAGGCAATCCCGAAGGTTTATTATATGCAATACGAAAAACTTTGGGGATAAAAAAAGTTGTTGAATCCGATACGCAGAAATATAGAATGGGCCTGCAGATAAATACTCCCGTAAAAAAACAAGAAAGGTTGGATAGTCAAAATAAAAATAATTCTGTCGGATATACTTTTAGTTTTTCTGGACTAGAAGAAGCTATCACCGCAGAAATGGAAAAAAATTACTTTAAAAAATTGATCAATGACCCCGTCTTAAAGAATCAGAAAGAGTGGCTGGAAAGCGATGCTGCTAAGAAAATTAAAGAAGAAATTGCACAAAAAGAAAAAATACCTGTTGAGGAAATATTCAGCGTAACCAAGGATGGCAAATATAAAGCCTGCAGTTATCCCACCCAAAGAAAGGTGCTGAGTTTACTAACATCGGAAATTTATGAAAAAAATAAAGATAGATTTGCTTCACAAAATGATGTTTTAAAAATCTTTATTAAAGGACACTTTACCGGGAAATTGCTGGAGATCAGCAAATTAATAAGTGATTCTTTTGGAAATCACGGATTAAAAATAGCCGCTGGAATGACAATGTTTCCCGAGCAGGCAGAAGGAACATATGAATTACTGCAGATAGAGAAAGCTCGCCAGAAAATTAAAAACTTGGCTAATTAGATTAAAAAACAGACCTTAAGCCTGTTTTTCTGCTTCGACGACATTATTCAAAAGGCACGCGATGGTGACCGGGCCGACGCCGCCGGGCACCGGCGAGACATACGCGTCTTTATTTTCAAAAGATTCGATATCCACGTCCCCCACCACTTTTTCATTCACTTTTGTAATTCCCCCATCGATTGTTACCGCACCTTCTTTGATCATCGAACCAGTAATAAGATTCGGCTCGCCGCAAGCCGTAATCACAATATCCGCATTCTTGATCTTATCCAGATTATCCCGGATATCTTCTCGGAAAAAATATTGCGACAAGATATTCATCTTTGCCAACGCTACCTGCATGGTCCGGCCAAATTCCTGTGAATTGCAGATTATGACCGCATCCTTATCTTCCAAATCCAAGCCGGAATGCCTGATAAGC
>JAJYGF010000008.1 GCA_021785125.1 bacterium
CACCCAGCGCAAAGAATCGGCAATATTTGATTTGCCGGAACCATTTGGGCCAACAACTGCGGTGATGCCGCGCGTCTGACCATCTTGGGAAAACGAAAAATCCAACGTGGTTTTGTTGGCAAAAGACTTAAATCCTGATATTTCCAGCTTTTTTAGATACACGTACGTTTTGAAGATTAAATTGCTATTTTATTTTACTATAAGTTTGCAAAAAAAAGAAGAAGCTGGATACCCAGCCTCTTCATAATTCTTGAATTTTACCAGCCTTTCGCTTCCAGCGCCGCCGCGGCCGCGTTTCTTTGTGCTTCCTGTTTGCTCAAGCCCTCGCCCTTGGCCGCCAGCTCTTCATTCAGATACACGCCAACCACGAATTTCTTGGAATGGTCCGGACCGGTCTCTTCCAGCACGCGATATGACGGCGTGATGCCGACTCTTTCCTGCGCCTCTTCCTGGAAGCGGCTCTTCGGATCCATATATGATTTGCTTTTTATGATTTCCGGCAGTTCCACCACCACATTCTTCATGATGAAATCTTTGGCGACTGCATAACCTTTCTCTTTCCGATCAAGATAAATCGCGCCGGTGATCGCTTCAAAAGCATTGGCCAAAAGATATTGCCTCGCTTTGCCGGTATCTTTGGCTTCGCCCCGGCTCATCAGAAGAAATTCTTCCACGCCCAAATTCCTGGAAAGCTTGGCCAGCATCTCCCCGTTTACCAAAGCCGCGCGCCAATTGGTCAGCTCGCCTTCCGGATTCGGATAATTTTCATATAAATATTCAGTGACCACCAATTCCAAAACCGCATCGCCTAAAAATTCCAGCCGCTCATTGTGGTCCAATTTATAGTCCTTGTGCTCATTCAAATAAGAGCGGTGAGTCACCGCCTGTTGAAGAATGTCGAGATTATTGAATTTTATACCCAGCTTTTCAGCTAATTTTTCTACCACTGTGATCGGAATTTTTAATTTTAAATTTTTAATTTTAAATGAAATTCCAATGACTGAATTTTTAAATAATTAAACATTGGATAATTTAAAATTGATTTAAAATTTGAAATTTATAATTTAAAATTTAAAAGACTATTTAGTTTCGCCTACTTCAACTTTCGCATCAGTCTCATTATTTTCCTCAATCTTCTTGTTCTTTTTAGAAGTATCATCTTTCATCGGCTCTCCCAATTCGCGATAGATCGTGCCCAAAACGCCGTTCACGAACCTTCCGGAAGATTCGCCGCCGAAAGATTTAGCCAGTTCGATCGCTTCGTTGATCGCCACTTTCGGCGGAACTTCTTCATAGTTCCCGAAAAGAAGCTCGTTGATGCCAAGACGCAAAATGTTCCGGTCGACAACCGTCACCTGTTCCAAGGGCCATTCCGGCGCGCACTTTTCGATGAGTGGATCAATCTTGTCTCTGTTCTCGATCGTTTTGTTGACCAATTGATAGACAAAAGAGTCATCTTCAAGACCGGGAGCAAACTCCTGGATGTTTTTTTTCACAATCTCCTCTACTTTGCTATTGTCTTTGCCTTTGAAATCCCATTCGTAGAGAGATTGCATCGCGACTGAACGTGATAAATGACGGTTGGCCATAAAAATTATTTCTTGGTTGCTTTTTTGGCGGCTTTCTTCATCGTATCCACAACTTCTTTGCCTTTGTAGTATCCGCATTTCGAGCAAGCTACATGCTGTTTGATCATAGCCCCGCATTTGGTGCATTTTACAAGTTTCGCAGTTGTAAGCTTCAATTCTTTGCGAGCCCTGTCTCTTCTGGCTTTAGTGTGTCTCTGTTTCTGTGTTGACATAAATTTGTAATTATATTCTGATTAAGTTTTATTACTAATAACTAAATTATCATCTTTTTGAGGTTTTGACAAGGGTTTTTAGAAATAAAGAAGGCCGTGCTTTATCACACGGCCATTGCAATCTTAACGTCAGTCTCTGTACGTTAAATAAATTGCATCAATAACGTCTCCTAATTAAATTAATTTTATAAAATCGAGACGCCCTATCAGGTCGTCTCTACGGATATTTTTTCATATCCACAAATTTTCGACATTGTTCCTGTCCCGTTCCCACATCTGGGGGTTGGTTCGGATATATTCCCGGATTTTGTTCAGGGAAATTTCATTGCGGATGATGTGGTCATAGAAACGTGATTGCCAGGCGAATGAATTTGAATTAGGCATTTGATGGATTTTATTCGTTACCACACCCTTAAATCCTCTAATAATTGATGCTAGATTATTTGCCTGTGGTCCAAATTTATTTTTATATTCCAAGACGCCTGTAGAGACGCATTGCAATGCGTCTCTACGTTGCGCGTCTGTACATATTTCAATAATTGCATGAACATGGTTCGGCATTATCACCCATTCATCCAATTTTACATTCGGACGGATTTTTGGTGTTTGCAATAATTCATCACGGACGATTTTCCCCATATCCGATAAAATCATTTCTCCATTTTCTATCTGACCAAAAAATTCCTCTCTATTTTTCGTACATATCGTGACAAAATACATCCCATTTTGGGAATAATCGTATCCTGATAACCTGGCGGATTTTATTTTGTATTTGTTTTTGAATTTTGATTGCATTTATAAATGTTAGAGACGCAATGCATTGCGTCTCTACGAATATACGTCTACATCTTCTTTTTCAACAACACCTTCACCGGTTTGAAGGATTTGCGGTGAATTTCGCACGGGCCGTGTTCTTGGAGCATCTTCAGATGTTGGGCCGTGCCGTAACCTTTGTGCGAATCGAAGCCATACATCAGATATTTCTCATGCATCTCACGCATGATCCGGTCCCGCGTGACTTTGGCCACGATCGATGCGGCCGAGATGGATTTCACCAACCGGTCTCCGCCTACCACCGTTTTTTGTTCATAACTAAAATTCGGAATTTTTTTGTTTCCATCAAAAAGAAGAATCACCTGTTTGTGGTTTGAGACTTGTGATTTGTGATTTGTTTGGTCATTGTTTCTTGTATCTTGATCAAGCTTTCTAAATAAATCAGCAACTGCTATTTTAGCCGCTAAGTATGTCGCCTCCAAAATATTGATGCGATCGATCGTCTTGTGATCACAGATGCCGACACCGACATAGAAATTTTCATGGATAAAATCAAAAATTTCCTCGCGCTGTTTCTCGCTTAAAGCCTTTGAATCCCTGACCAGATCCCAACTTTTGTCATTTGAAATTTGATCATTGGAATTTGTTTGGAAATTGGAAATTGGAAATTGAAAATTCCGGACAGCTGTTGCGCAAGCAACCACCGGTCCGGCTAGCGGCCCCCGGCCGGCCTCATCGATGCCGATGATGATTTTGTACCCTTCCGAGATTAATTTTTTCTCAAGGTCAAAAGTTGACTTTACCATGTTTATTATGCTAGCATTTTTTGAGATAAAAAGGTAGATTCTCATTTTATTGAAGTTCATTTCAAAGAAAGGAGGTAACAACAGTTGAAAGAGAAGCTTTTCCCAGAGTACCTCAACAAAGGTTCAAGGGGAGCGGCAGTTTTTTTCCTGCAAAATCTTTTGCTGGCCGGTGGCTATAACAGCACCTCCATATTTGCCGACGGCATCTATGGCGAAGAGACAGCAAAAGGGGTCTGCGAACTGCAGGAAGAACTCGGAGTTGAGACCGATGGTCATTTTGGACCAACGACAAGAAGCGTATGGCTCCACAACGGTGGCCCCGACATCGACTCCATCACAATGGATTCGCTTACAAGCGGAACCGAAGCTATAATGCCATGACCAGCAGCCTCCCGGATAATCACTAGACAGTGTGAATCCGGGAGGTTTTTTATTTCTAAAAGTCTGCTATACTATAAGCATATTAATCTTCCTTGCAAAACCCACAGAGCAATCAGGGGTATGGGGGCAGACAAACATATGCATAATTTTTTGAGTTTTATAATTTCAAGAGGCCTTTAATTTATTAGTGGCTTTTTTATTTCGCTCAAATTTTTAATTTCCAATTTTTAATTTTCAATTTCCAATCAAATCCTAATTTATAAATGACCAAATTTTTAAACATTCTAAAATTAAAGCATTAGAAATTGATTCAAAATTCAAAATTCTTAATTATAAATTATTAATCCAATGTCTGAAGCCTCTAAGCCTAGATTTACACATTTACACGTCCATACCCACTATTCCCTTCTCGATGGTCTCTCAAAAATAGACCAGCTTTTGGACCGCGCCAAAGAGCTGGGCATGGACTCGATCGCCATCACGGACCACGGCGTTCTCTATGGTGCGATCGAATTCTACATGAAAGCCAAGGAGCGCGGCATCAAGCCGATCATCGGCTGTGAGATGTATGTCACCCCAAACGATCTCCACAGCAAGAATCCGACCGCTGAAGACAGGAAGAGATATCACCTGATCGTCCTGGCCAAGAATGAAAAGGGCTACAAGAATCTGATGAAGCTGATTTCGATCGCACATCTGGAAGGTTTCTATTACAAACCCCGCATCGACCGCAAGGTTTTGCGGGAACATTCCGAAGGATTGATTGGACTTTCCGCCTGTGCCGAAGGCGAAGTGCCAGCCAATATCGTCATGGGCAACATGGAAAAAGCGGAACAGCTGGCGTTGGAATATCAGGACATTTTCGGCAAAGGCAATTTTTATCTGGAAATCCAGCACCATCCGAAATTTCCAAATCAAGCAATTGCCAACAAGGGCCTGATCGAGCTCGGCAAAAAACTGGACATCAAAGTCGTGGCAACCAATGACATACATTATGTCAACAAAGATGATGCCCACATTCAGGATATTCTTCTTTGCATCCAGACTAACCGCAAAGTGGAAGAGAAAGATCGCATGAATCTTCTGGATTTCGAACTCTATCTCAAAAGCCCCGAAGAAATGGCCGAGCATTTCGCGCATATTCCGGAAGCGCTTGAAAACACTCAGGAAGTCATGGACAAATGCAACTTGGAAATCAAACTGGGCGAGACCCAGCTTCCCCACTTCGACGTGCCGGAAGGCTTCACCGCGCAATCGTATCTGGAAAAACTCTGCGAGAAAGGGCTTGTGAAAAGATTTGGAGACGGCGTGACCAAAGAACATAACAAGAGGATGCGTTATGAACTAGATATTATCGAGAAAACCGGCTACGCTTCATACTTCTTGATCGTGCAGGATTTCGTCAACTGGGCCAAGAACAACGGAATTGTCGTCGGACCAGGCAGAGGAAGTGCGGCCGGAAGTTTTGTTTCATACCTGACCGGAATAACCAATATAGATCCGATCAAATACGATCTACTGTTCGAAAGATTCTTGAATCCGGAAAGAGTCTCCATGCCAGATGTGGACATGGACTTTGCAGACGACAAGCGCGATCTAGTTTTACAATATGTGCGGAGAAAATACGGCAACGATCATGTGGCCCAGATCATCACGTTCGGAACCATGGCCGCCCGCGCGGCGGTGCGCGATGCCGGACGAGCTTTGGGCTTTCCATATGATTTCTGCGACAAGACTGCCAAGCTCATTCCGCAATTCTCCAGCATCAAAGACGCCTTGGAAGAATCGAAAGAATTCAAAGAGGCATATGAATCAAGCGCAGATGCCAGAAAATTGATCGACAGCGCCATGCGTCTGGAAGGCGTGGTACGCCATGCCTCCATGCATGCCTGCGGCGTCGTGATCACTAAAGATCCGGTCAGCGAATACACCCCGCTCCAGAACATCGCTAAGGCCGGCGAGAACGGCGGAACCGTGACCCAATATTCCTCTTCGACCAAATCCAGCTTTGTGGAAAAAATCGGACTCCTCAAGATGGACTTCTTGGGACTCAAAAACTTGACTATCATTCAAAACACTTTGCGCATCGTGCGAAAGACCCATGGCTTGGATCTCGATATCGACAAGATCCCATTGGACGATGCCAAGACATATGAGCTTTTCCAGAAAGGCGAAACGACCGGCGTGTTCCAATTTGAAAGTTCCGGCATGAAAAGATATTTGAAACTTCTGAAACCGACCGGCATTGAAGATATCATCGCGATGGGCGCCCTCTATCGCCCCGGGCCGATGGACTGGATCCCCGATTTCATCGCCGGAAAACATGGCGCAAAAAAAATCAACTACCTCCATCCTAAGCTGGAACCGATCTTGAACAAGACGTATGGCGTGGCCGTCTATCAGGAACAGGTCATGCAGATCGCACGTGATTTGGCCGGCTTTTCCCTCGGCGAAGCGGATATGCTCCGAAAAGCCATGGGAAAGAAGATCTTCGCCTTGATCCAGGAACAGAAGATCAAATTCATCGACGGATGCGTCAAGCAAGGCATCGACCGCAAGATCGGCGAAAAAGTTTTTGAATTTATCGAACCGTTCGCCGGCTATGGATTCAACCGGTCCCACGCAGCTTGCTACGGCCTCATCGGCTATCAGACCGCCTATTTGAAATCCCATTTCCCCGCCGCTTTCATGGCCGCGCTTCTGACATCCGACCAAGACAACATCGACCGCGTGGCGATCGAAGTTTCCGAATGCCGCGACATGGGCACCGAAGTTATGGCGCCGCATGTCAATGAAAGTTTCGAAGAATTCGCGGTGATTAAAAATGAAACTGCAGAGACGCAATTGAATGCATCTCGAAAAGACCGCATCCGCTTCGGACTTAACGCCATCAAGAACGTCGGGCACACCGTCGCGCATGAAATCGTGGAAGAACGGAAAAAAAACGGCAAATTCAAAAGCCTGACTGATCTGATCGAAAGAGTGCAATCCAAAGATCTGAACAAGAAATCCATTGAGGCCTTGGCGAAAGTCGGCGCCTTGGAAGGTCTGGGCGAAAGGAACCAGATCATCGCATCGATGGACAACATCCTGGCTCATGCCAAAAATTTCCAAAAAACCAAAGATTCACAACAATTTAGTTTGTTCGGTGATGCTGACATAAAATTGCCGGAAATCCAACTGCTTGAAACCGAACCGGCTACCAAAAAACAAAGATTGGCCTGGGAAAAAGAACTGATGGGGCTATATATCAGCGATCATCCGGCGCGCGAGTATATGGATTATTTCCGCCAGATGGGTGTGCCGATCAGAGATATCAATGGCTCGCACGTCGGACGAAACATCAGCGTCGGCGGCGTCATCTCGAAGATCCACAAGATCTATCTCAAAAATCATAACACCATGCTGTTCGTGACCATCGAGGACACGGTGTCCAACATGGAGATCCTGGTCTTTCCGAAGGTTTTGGAAACGACTGGTTCCGTTTGGGAAGAAGACAAAGTTATTTTGGCGAGCGGCAAGATTTCCGACAAAGACGGCAATTTCAAGATCCTGTGCGATTCCGTCAAAACCGTCAACCAGGACGAAGTGGAGCAATTCAGACGGATCCTGGCCACCAAGAAAGCCAACGAAAAGCCGAAAGAAGAAGCGACCAAATTATTTTTGACACTGCCGAACAATTCCAACCAGGAAACTCTCAAAAAACTTTCGCAATATTTCGACAAATGCGACGCTGGCAAAATGAAAGTCTTTCTTTCCATCAACAACCAAAAACTTGAAACGCCGTATTGCCTCAAGTATGTCGAAGGTTTCGAAGAAAATCTCAAGAATCTCGCCCCAGAAGCCAGAATCGAACTAGTTTAAACTCTCAAACTTTATTACCACGATTTCCGGCGTCGCGTCCGTGCGCATCGTCGGCCCCCATGTGCCGACGCCGGCCGAAGTGTATATTGAAAAGTTTCCGTCCTGGTTCAGGCCGTAATAATATCTGCCGTATATCAGCCGGTCGATGAAGCTGATCGGGAAAAGCTGGCCCTTGTGCGTGTGGCCGGCCAGCATCAGACTCACACCGGCCGCTTCCGCCTGTTTGACCGCATCCGGATTGTGATACAAAAGGATACTTGGCTGATTCCTGTCAAATCCGGGCAAATTATCCACGACATTGACAATATTTTTCTTTTCCATCCTTTGCGGATAACCAATGCCGATGATCTGCATGCCGTCGATGCTGGTCATTTTATCATCCAAGATTTTGACTCGGGTTTTTTGGAGTGCGCCCAGAGCTTCATCCACACCCAGATATGTCTCATGGTTGCCGGTCACGAAATACATCCCGTCCGGCGCCTTGATGTCGTCAAGCGGTTTCACCAAAGAATCAAGTTTTCCGTCCATGCCGTCGAAAAGATCGCCGGTAATGAAAACGACATCCGGCTTTGCCGAATTTATCTGATCCACAACTCCTCTCAAAAAATCGGCGCCCAGTACCAGCCCAAGATGCACGTCCGATATCTGCACGGCCGTCTTGTTCCTCCAGGCCGATGGAAGATTTTTTATTTTAATCTCGATATGTTTCAACTTGGGATGATAGGCATTCCATATCCCGCAGCCCGAATACGCAAACGCGATAACAATAGCAAGAGCAACCAAATATTTTTGATATATGGCCGATCCGGCCGAACCGTAAATCCAAACTAGAGCCCAAACAACCGCAAAAGCCATCACCAGATTCAGAGCGACCCCCAGCCATATGCCGGATGAAAAATATAAAGTTCTCGTAAGACCGTTCTCGTTATAATGGGCCAGTATCGAAGATGCGATGAAACTGACCGACAGTATCGCCAATATGACGCCCAGGCACAACTTGGCGTTATTGCCGGTGATTTCAAAAAACTTTATCAAAGAAAAATAGATAAAAAAATGGCCTCCGAACAATATTGCCAGCAGGACAATCAGAATGATGATCATGAATAAGGCATTCATGGTTTAATTTTACGCCCTTTTCGGACAAAAACAAGCCCCCGTATGCCTAGGGGCTTGTTTGTTGGAACAAAATATGCTCCATTTGTGTATACGCAAGACAACAGAAAAAGTTACAAGCGCCTTTGCGGTTGACTGTCGGTATGTTTTTTTATAATATTAACGGTATGGACAAGCAGGAAAAATTGGATTTGCTCCGTCACTCCGCCGCCCATGTTTTGGCCGCGGCGGTTTTGGAAATGTTTCCGGAAGCCAAATTCGGCACTGGACCGGCCATTGAGAACGGGTTCTATTATGATTTCGACCTGCCGCGGACTCTGATTCCGGAGGATCTGGAAATTCTGGAAGGCAAGATGCGTGAAATCATCAAAGCCAACCACCCGTTTGATCGCGCCGACCTTTCCGTCAAGGAAGCAGAAGAAAAATTCAAAGAACTCGGACAAGACTACAAGATTGAATTGATCAAAGATTTGGAAAAAGAAGGACATAAAACAGTTTCAATCTACAAATCCGGACAATTCGTAGATCTTTGTTCCGGCCCGCATATCGATTCGACCGGCGAGATCAAGCCGGATGCGATCAAACTGACCAAGATTTCCGGCGCCTATTGGAAGGCCAGCGAAAACAACAAACAGATGCAAAGGATTTATGGTGTGACCTTTGAATCGAAAAAAGATCTGGAAGAATATCTTCACATGATGGAAGAAGCGGAAAAAAGAGACCATAAAAAAATTGGGCGAGAGATGGGTTTGTTTATTTTTTCCGACCTGGTCGGACCGGGCTTGCCGCTTTACACTCCAAAGGGCGCGATTGTTCGTCGCGAAATCCAAAATTATTCCAATGAACTTAGGCAATCGATCGGATACCAGGAAGTGCACACGCCCCAAATCAACAAAGCCGCGCTTTTCAAAAAATCCGGACATTACGACAAATACAAGGACGATATGTTCAAAGTGACTTCGAATTATACCGAGGAAGAATATTATTTGAAACCGATGAATTGTCCGCAACACACCCAGATCTTCGCCTCCGAAATGCGGAGCTACAAGGATCTGCCGGTACGGATCGCTGACTTTGCCAATCTTTATCGCGATGAAAAGCCGGGACAGCTCTCGGGACTGGCACGCCTCCGTGCTTTCTCGCAGGACGACGGACATTGTTTCTGTTCAGAAGACCAGATCGAAAATGAGTTTAATGCCATTTTGGGATTGATTGAAAAATCCATGCAGACTTATGGCATGGAGTATCATATCCGCTTGTCTTTGCGCGATGAAAAGCAAAAAGAAAAATACCTCGGTTCGGATGAAGTTTGGGAAAAATCTCAAGCAACTTTAGAAAAGCTTCTTAAAGATAAAAAGTTGAAATATGTCCGCGCGGAGGGCGAAGCCGCTTTCTATGGACCAAAGATGGATCTGGTCGCCAAAGATTCCATCGGCCGCGAATGGCAGCTTTCGACCATCCAGCTCGATCTAAACATGCCGGAAAGGTTCGGATTGGAATATGTAGGCGCCGACGGCCAGAAACATACGCCGATCATGATTCACAGCGCCATCGTCGGCTCACCGGAAAGATTCATGGGAGTTTTGATCGAACATTATTCCGGCGCATTTCCAACCTGGCTCTCTCCTATTCAAGTCGTAATCATTCCAGTTTCAACAGAAAAATTCGGTGATTATGCCAAATCCGTAGAGACGCGATTTATTGCGTCTGGAATCCGCGTGAAAGTTGATGATTCTTCAGAAACTCTCGGCAAGCGTATCAACGAGGCACAGAAGAACAAAATTCCATACATGTTGGTCGTCGGACAAAAAGAAATAGACGCCGAAAGCGTGGCTGTTCGAAGCCGAGATAAAGGTGATGAAGGAACGATGAAAACGGATGAATTTTTGGAAAGGATCAAAAAAGAAATAACCGATAAAAAATAAGGAGTTGCCTAAAGCAGCTCCTTAGCAAAATTTTTTATTTCATGATTCAATTCGTCCATGGATTGAAGCAGATTTTGGCGCTTTTCAATCAGATTGCTGAAAATTTTTATTATTTCAGCTGAAGAAAAGACTTGGATTTCGTCAATATCCGAAATGGCGATCTCTTGCAGAGCGTCCGTAACCAGAGAAACCATAATCTTATCCTCAAATACTTTCTGACATACGGCAAAAAAAATATTTTCATTTTTTAAAGTTACCTTAAGAACGGCTTTTTCTCCGACTCTCGATAATGCCTCTTTTACATCTTCCATTTTTTACCTCCATAATTAAGAACTATTAATATTACAATCCACTCCCGTAATCCAGTTTACGAAAGATTGGATGAAAGACTTGATTTCGCCGTTATTTTGGGGTATCCTGATGGATACCGACCTTGTAAGAACTCTTATGAAATATTACATCAAAACTTTCGGATGTCAAATGAATCACAGCGATTCGGAACGGATTGCCGGGTTTTTGGAAAAGAATAAATACAAACCATCTTCAGACATAAATGGGGCTGACTTGGTCATTTTCAACACCTGTGGCGTGCGCCAGATGGCCGAAGACAGAGTTTATGGCTACATCCACAATATTAAGAAACAAGAAACAAGAAACAAGAAACAAACGAAGATTATTCTGACCGGATGTTTATCCAATAGGCCAGATGTTCAGAAAAGACTTAAGAATAAAGTTGATTTATTTTTTCCGATAAATAATTTTGAAACATTTGAAAATTTTGTCATTAAAAATTCATTTAAAATTAAAAATTTAAAATTAAAAATTTCGGCACAAAAAAATATTTCCAATAAAGAAAGTATCACCTATCTTTCCAACGGTCCAAAATATACCAACAACTTCCAAGCTTTCGTGCCGATCATGACCGGCTGTAATAATTTCTGCGCCTACTGCGTCGTCCCCTATGCCCGCGGAAGAGAAGTTTCCCGGCCAGCAGAAGAAATAATCTCCGAAGTGAAAGATTTGGTCCAAAAAGGGTATAAGCAAATAACCTTGCTCGGACAGAATGTAAACTCCTACAATGACGGCAAAATAAATTTTTCAAGGCTGCTGAAAAAAGTGGATGCCATTCCCGGAAAATTTTGGATCCAATTCGTTTCGAACCACCCCAAAGACGTCACGCCGGAAATGATCGAGACGGTCGCCCAATGCAAGAAAGTCTGCGAAAATTTCCACCTGCCGATCCAGGCCGGTGACGATAACATCATTCGCCGCATGAACCGCAAATATACTGCCAGAGAATACATGCGGATCATCAGCAAAATCCGATCTGCTTTCAGAAAATATAAGCCAGGCGTTTTGTATTCCATCACTTCCGACATCATCGTCGGCTTTCCGGGTGAAACCAGAAAACAGTTTTTGAAATCTGCTGAAATTATGGAAAAAGCCAAGTATGACATGGTTTTCTTCGGACAATACTCCCCGCGCCCCGGCACCGCCGCTTGGAACATGAAAGACAATGTTTCCAAAGCCGAGAAAGAAAGGCGTGAAAAATTCTTGAATGAGATTCTGAAAAAAACGGCATATACCAATAATAAAAAATATTTAAATACAATTCAAGAAATATTGATAGAAAAAGAAAAGGGCGAATTTTATTTCGGCAAGACCCGCACTCAGAAAAATATAAAAATACCTGCCACTAATAAAGATTTGATTGGAAAATTTGTGAAAGCAAAAATTACAAAGGCTAATGCCTGGAATTTGGAAGGAGGGATAAAATAAAAGGGAGTTTTCACTCCCTTTTTCTAAATTTAACAATCTTATTGTCAGACGGTCCGATTACCTCCTCCTTTCTGACAGGCTGTATAAATTCTTTCGAATAGATATATATCTTGGCAATGCTTCCATCGCAATCCAGGCATTTATACAGGATACCAGCAAGAATGCTTTTTTGCGATTCATATTCTTCCCACTCTATGTGTTCCATACCATAATCATCCTGAATTACTCTGACAGCTTCGCGCAAGACCTCCCCTATTTTTTCTTGCATCTTGAACTTAGACTTACGAAAAAAACATCGCTGACACTCTCTGCATAACAAGCCTGACTGCTCGATGGCAAGCAACATATAATCACCTCCTTAGATTTCAGAAAGAACTTGTAATTACTGCCTTTCAAGAGTAATATTAAACAACAAATATGTCAAAAAAGCCCAAAATTATCGTCGTCCTCGGTCCTACCTCCTCCGGCAAATCGGAGGCGGCAATCCGTTTGGCCAGAAAATTCTACGGAGAGATCGTTTCGGCCGATTCCCGGCAGATTTACCGTGGCATGGATATTGGCAGCGGCAAAGTGACCAAAAAAGAGCAGCAGATGGCCAAGCATTGGATGCTGGATATTATCAGCCCAAAAACCAATTTCAGCGCCGGACAATACAAGAAAAAGGCCATGCGCATTGTTGACGACATCCTGAAAAGAGGAAAACTGCCGATCATCTGCGGCGGCACCGGCTTCTGGATCAAGGCCGTCGTGGACAATGTTGATTTTCCGGAAGTAAAACCAAACTGGAAATTACGGAAAAATTTGTCCCTAAAATCCGCTGAAGAATTATTCAAAGAATTAAAAAAATTAGATCCGGGAAGAGCTGCGAATATCGACGCCAAAAACAAGGTGCGGCTGGTCCGCGCCATTGAGATTGTCAAAGCCTTGGGCAAAGTGCCTCCGCTTAGTCCACAGTCGACGGCTGACAGTTCGCGGTATGAAGCGCTGCAGATCGGGATCGAAATGCCGAAAGAGATCCTGCACGGCCGGATCAAAAAAAGGCTGGAAAAAAGATTTGCCGCCGGAATGAT
The DNA here is from genome assembly GCA_021785125.1 of bacterium. Taxonomy (GTDB): domain Bacteria; phylum Patescibacteriota; class Minisyncoccia; order Moranbacterales; family UBA2206; genus JAJYGF01. The sequence continues at coordinate 13,514 of JAJYGF010000008.1, forward strand.
CGATGAGGTAGCAAGTTTGCACGCGCAAGGAGTGGGCTGGAAAAGACTGGAAAGTTTCGGACTGGAATACAGATGGATCTCTCTATATTTGCAAGAAAAAGTTTCTGAAACGGAAATGAAGGAAAAACTTTTCCGGGAAAGCAAAGACTATGCCAAGCGCCAGATGACATGGTTCAGAAAAGACAAGAGGATAATCTGGCTGGAAAAATATTCGGATATAGAAAAACAAGCTGAAAAATTTATAAATAAATAGTCCCGGACAAAATTACCGGGACTTTTTCTTATTTATGCTCGCAGGCAGCACTAGAACATTCTGTTCTGTTAGTGATGGGATGATCACATCCATCACAGGAAGCAGCATAGCATAATCCGCATTCTTTTTTGCATATACAATGTTGCCGTGCTTCTATTGACAAGACTTGTAGTTTCGGCACACATGCCTCCTTTCTCTCTTCTGGCAGTGAATTTTTAACGTTCGATTTTTCCTACTTTTTATTTCTTTCCAAATATCCAAAAATTCTGTGTTTCTTCGATGATGGCCAACAACATATGCCTCGCTTCGTCAGTTTCGACCTCTCTTATCAATTTACGCATTCTTTCGATCAATTCTCCATTAAAATGATCCTTCAGAGCTTCGACATATTTTTCCGGATCCACTTTGGTGGCCGTTTCGATCCTGTTCTTCCATTTTTCCAATTCACCAGCAAAAACTTGCGGCAGAAAATCGGTTTTGAGCAACTTCAATTCTCTGTCATAATCTCCGATTGATTTTCCGGCTTCCAGGCGCGATTTGATTTTTTCGACTATAGCATCGACTGACTTAGCGATATCACCTTTCAGACTGAAAAACATCGCTTTGATTTCCGCTTCACTTGTCGCATCCTTTCCATTTTTTTGAGGCATTTCACCATCAAAAATTTTAAATTCTCCCATGCAATTTTAGCGCTAAATTTTTGACATTTCAACCCCTAAGAACACTTCTTTTAATATTTCTTTAAGACTCTCGGCCCTTGTATACGAAAGTCCGTTCCCAATCCTGGCATCGATAGACTTCACGGCATCTTCAACAAAAGCATTGTGACAGCGGTTCCATTGCATCATTCCTCCGGGAAGGTTGTCGTCCATATTGCCTCTCAGGCGGTTCATCTGTATGTTGAAAGCTTTGTCATCTATCGCATCGATATGCTTAACAATGTCTTCTTGGAAAAAATATGCGGCCAGCTTGACTCTCTTATCTTCAAGTGCGGTCAACGCCTCTTTCTCCACTCTTTTTGTCGGCATTTCTGCCGAATGAGCTTTATCGATCCATTCTTTGTCATCATCCGGCATGAATTTCTCAAGATCAATATCGCCATGATGGGGTTCTTCCAAACCTAAATGTTTCTCCATCAGATATTGAGTTGCTTCGTGTGCAGTTGCAGGTGCGCTTCTTTTCTGATTTTCGGTAATTCTCCTGCCTTCCGCTGATTTTTCAAACCTTTCAAAAATATTAAGCATGGCTTTTATTTTATTTTTTGTTTCAAAATATCTATGACCACTTTCGGATTGGCCTTGCCCTTCGTCTCTTTCATGACTTGTCCCATCAGGAACTGCAAAGCGTTTTCTTTGCCTGCTTTATAGTCCTCGACGGATTTTTGATTTTTTGCCAAGACATCATCCGTTATTTTTTCAAGCTCCCCGACGTCATTGACCTGCTCCAGATTCTTTTCCCTGATCACTTGGTGCGGCTCGGCTCCGGTCGCATACATTTCTTCCAAAACAACCTGGGCCGCACTTGAGTTTATTTTACCATCTGCCAAAAATCCGACAAGTTCGGCGTAATTTTCCGGCGTAATTTTCACATCCCTGATAGTTTCATAATTTTTGACGAGATGCTTCTGCAGTTCACTGACGATATAATTGGCCGCCAATTTGACCATCCTGTCTTCCGAAGCTTTGATTTCTTCGCTTTGGATTTTCTCCCTCGCCTCGGAAACAACATCTTCAAAATATTCGGCCAGATTTTTGTCGCCCGTGATGACTTCCGCATTTTCCTTGCTCAACTTATATTCCTCGATGAATCTTCTGTATTTCGCATCCGGAAGCTCCGGCAATTGCCTTTTCAGATCTTCGACATATTCATCGGAAAATCGCATCGGCGGAATGTCCGGCTCCGGAAAATATCGATAATCATGCGCGCTTTCTTTTTTTCTCTGCGCCACTGTCTCGCCGCGATTTTCATCCCAGCCGCGCGTTTCCTGGATGACCCTATCGCTTTTTTCCAAAATTTCCGTCTGGCGTTTGATCTCGAAATCCACCGCTTTTTCCACAACTTTAAATGAATTCAGATTTTTGATCTCCGCCTTGGTCCCGCTCAGCTTGTCTTCACCTTCCTTGTGCAAAGATATGTTTACCTCGCATCGCATATGCCCCTTTTCCATATCCGCATCTGAAATTTCCAAATATCGGAAGATCTGCTGAAGTTTTTGACAGAATAACCTCGCCTCTTTGCCAGTCTCGATATCCGGTTCGGTCACCAGCTCCATGAGCGGCACACCGGCCCGGTTGAAATCGACCAACGAATAATCAGCGCCTTTCGGATGCACCAATTTTCCCGTATCCTCTTCCATATGGATGCGAGTTATGCCGATCTCTCGCCCTTCAATGTCGATATGGCCATGCTCGCAGAGCGGCTGGTCGTATTGCGAGATCTGATAGCCTTTCGGAATGTCGGGATAGAAATAGTTCTTGCGGTCGAACTTTGAAATCCTGGCCAAATCGCAATTCAAAGCCAAGCCGGCCTTCTGGACGAATTCGATCGCCTGCTGGTTGGCCACCGGCAAAGTTCCAGGCTGGCCGGTGCAGACCGGACAGATGTTCACGTTCGGTTCTGTTTCCAACCCTTGTCCATTCTTGCTGTCGCAGAACATCTTGGATTCAGTTTTCAGCTCGACATGGATTTCCATGCCGATGACCGGGATATATTTCATTAATTTAAAATTCTAAATTTAAAATTTAAAATTATCTATTGTCTCCATTACCATTTATAACTCCCCTATCTAAACGGCTATATAATTTCTCAATGTTGCTTGATGCAATATCATCCAGGGATAATTCTAATTCCGTCGCCAATTGCGAAACATACCAAAGCACGTCTCCCAATTCTTTTTTGATGGATTCCTTGGTTTCTTGATCAATTATACCACCCTTATCCCGAATGACTTTTTTTATTTTTTCCGATACCTCGCCAGTCTCCCCCGATAATCCGATAACCGGATAAATAAAGTTTTTCCCGACATTCGGATACAATGCGGTCTTGCGGGATTTTTCCTGATATTCTTTAAGTTCCATAAATTATTTAATGATTTTTTCAATTTTATTTAAAATTTCTTTATGCAGATCCTCTATGGATAAATTTGCATTTACTTTTTGCCATTTATATTTTTTTCCTAGAGCAAGATGGGTCTTTCTGACCTTATCCATCAAGCCTTTATCCGTCTCATGCTTATGATTTTTTTCCACTGAATTTATAAATCTTTCTCCATCAAACAAGATAGCCATATCCTCCTTATGTAAAAATGGATAAAAAGACTCTAGAAGTTTTTTATCAACACCCGTACCAACCCCCCAGGCAATAGTGGTTCCAAAATAATCTTCAGCTATTACATTTATTCCTTTTGATAATTTATCTTTCAGGGTATTTTCGAAGTTTAACTTATTTATAAAATGGAGCAGCTGGAATTCACGTGTCGAAAAGTTATGCGGATTGCCTTTTCTAAGATAATCGTTTATGAGATTTCCAACCGGCGCAAGATCGTAAATCGGATATTTCACATATTCAGCCTTACGACCCTTTTTCTTTAGAGCCTTTACTAGAAGCTTAGCTTGAGTTGTTTTCCCAAGATTATTTATTCCATAAAAGACGATAAATTTTCCACGCTTGATTTTGCCCATGTGATGCCATTTTATCACATAAAAAAGCAATTTAAAAGGCCGCCCCTGTTGGGGGGACGGCCTGTGAGTCACACCTTCCTTTCCGGAAAATAATCTCCTCTTTTCCTGAGCTTCATATCCCGGCCGCAATATCGATTCCCTTCCGCGCAGCGGCCCGTACGGTAGCAAGGCGGTTCCAACATCTTCAACAATTTGGAATTCTTGCCCTTGGATTTTTCAATGGCGGCCTTGCGCAAAAGCTTGCACGCTTGATAGATCTCTTCCTGCGCGCACCAGCAAAGGCGCTTACCCTGCTCGTGAGCTACTGCATTAAATGACCCACGCTTCCTGTATTTCACCATCGCGCCGTACGGGGCGATAATCATCGCCAGAGTCGCCGGAATTTCTCTGGAAATCTTTATCCACTCCTCCATCAAGCCGATAGCGTCTTTTTGCAGACCCATGCTGGTCAAGATCGGCGGCAGATAGAAGTTTCCGGTAAATCGCGGCTTGCTCCTACCAATCGTCCGATGGCGCTGATCCTGGCCCATCGTGGCCAAAGAAAGCTCGATTTCGGTCAGAATTGCACCAAAGGAATTATCCATATACTCCGGTTTGAAATGCAGATGGTCGACCGGATGCATATCCTTGGACTCGGGCATGGAAAAATCCTTTTCGCCGATTATGTTCAAAAGCTTCAGTTTCGGCTTTTTGCTTATCTTTATTGAAGATTTTTTTGGAAGCTCCAATGCCCACTCGTCCCGCCTTCGCTTCTCCGGATTGAACATGAAGGACAGCTCCGGAAATTTTTCCAGCACCGCCTCGACCATCTTTTCCGTCACATAACGCATGGCCGGCGTCCAGGCAGATTCATACATGGCAACCAACGCGGTAAGATTGATCGTGTAATCGAACGCAGTCGGAAAAATCACAGGAATAAACATACGTGTCTGTTCCTGTGCGATCTTCGGACTATTCTGCTCGATGTAACCCTCATTCACATAAGGCCTCTCGGCTTTCAAGAAAACTTTCGATTTCTCGCGTGCCGCCACAATGTTTTTGTTGTACATGGCAACCGCGTTTCTAACATAACGCATAACTTTCTTTCGCTGCTCGCCCTTGACCTGCGGCCAGAACTGGCGGACATATTTTTCTATTTCCACGAAATCCGGTTCTTCGAACATCTTGGCGCAATAGCGCCCGCTTCTCTGGTCGCTGTTGTAAAATGGATGCGCCAGATGCATGCCAAGCGTTATATCGCCGACGGAAATGCCTTCGATCGCGAATGTGAAATAGGTATGCTGCAGCGTCGTGTGATGTCCGACATCGAAAAGTCTCTTCTTTACGTCGAGCAATTTTCCAAATTCCGGCATTTCAGACTGGTAACACACCTTAGCCGCATGCGAAGCCAGCACCAGCGGATCCGCATCGGTATGCGCCAAAAGCTTTACTTTGATCATCATTTCCTCCTCTTTGTTTGTCCGGGTTTTTAAAGACCTGCTCATATATTCTCCCTAGCTCTGGTAACTTTTTATTATATTGTCAATCTGCGCATACAAATCCGTAAAATCTCCGTTGTTATCGACTACATAATCCGCTCCTTCCTTCAGCGCCCTGATCTGCGCTTCCGCTTCTTGCTCTTGGTCTTTTTTGAATTGCTCCAGCGTCTTTCCGGCGTCATCCGTATTCTCTCTTCGTTTCTTTATCCTTTCAAAACGTTTCTCGATATCAGCCTCAACATATACCAACTTGAAGTTCGGCATTTCTCTTAAATAGAAGATGTCTGAAAAACGACGGACTCCATCCACAGCTATGACCGGATGAGCATCATTATCGGCATCATGAAAAATAACTTTGGATAAAATATCTTCAGAAAAATTCTGTCTAAAAATAGTTGAGATTTTCTGTAAATTTTCTCTGCTTTCCTCCAAGTACATCCTACCCGCCACATCTCTCAACATCGTTGAAAAACGATGGGTACTGCCATCATATTTTTCTACGATGTATTTTGCAATCGTGCCTTTGCCCGATGCGATTTCCCCCGCCAGACCAAGAACTACTTTTTGCATTTTATTTGAAACTTAAAAAATTTTACATGTCCGCATATTTTTGCGTCTCATGATTCAATAATTCGTATGCAACTCCAGCCTCTTTAAAAATTTCCTTGCTACGCTCACCGGCATGGTAATCCATGTTGCACACTACCCTCTTTATACCAGCATTGATTATCATTTTGGCACAAGTGTAACAAGGAGTCATATGGCAATATAAAGTACCTCCATCCAAGGCCACTCCAAATCTGGCCGCCGAAACGATAGCATTCTGCTCGGCATGAGCCGTACGTATACAATGCCTGCTTTCATGGCCATCTTCATGCTTTACGGTATGCATTTCATGACCTGCTTCATCGCAATGAACAGTGCCGACTGGGGAGCCTATATAGCCAGTTGATAATATTCTTTTGTCTTTAGTTATGACACACCCGCTTTTGCCCCGATCGCAGGTACCCCTTGTCCCAACGACCTCCAAAACATTTATGAAATATTCATCCCATGAAAGCCTTTTACATTTTTGCTCTTCCATTTTTTTAATAAGAAGTTTTTAAGTTATTCTATTTTACCGCTTTTCCTTTTGCCGGTCAAAAAAGCGAGGCACTTGCGCCCCGCTTCATTTTATTGCATGATTTTTTCCATCGCCGCGTCCGTTTCTGCCAGAAGATAGTGCAGATCCTTCTCATTTCGGATGATGAAATCCGCCTTCTCTCCGATTTCCGGAATCAAAACCTCCGTCTCGGCCCGTTCGATCTCCTGGAATTTTTCAAAAGTCACATCATCGTCGCTTTTTTCTCCCCGATTGGAAGTCCTTTGCCAACGCATCTTCTGATCGGCCGTAACATACATGACATGGCCGCCCAATTCCTTCACAAAATCATTGTCTTCCCAGAAACGAATGCCGTTTACGACGATCACACCTTCAGATTCATCGATCTTTTTACGCAAAGCCTTGGCCAGGATATCCTTGCCGAATCTTTTCTTGAATTCCAACGCCAGCCACTGCTGGTCCTGCTTGGAAGCTTTTTCGAAATAAATTGCCAATGTTTCTTTGATCGGATCGGCAAATCTCATGAGTTTTGCATCGTATTTTTGATGCAGATAATTTGCTACCGTATCTTTTCCGGAGCCCGTTTCCCCGACTAATCCGATGATAATTTTCTTCATTTATTGTTAAAATTAACTGCTTACACTTAATTATACCAAGAAAAAGGACTTTTTCCAAATCAAAAACTCAGCCTTATAGCCGAGTTTTTTGATTTATGTAAAGCACCTTACGCTATTTTCACTTTCATTCCCTTGCCCATAGTCGAGCAGACGGAAATGTTGGCGATCAACCTTCCTTTGAATGCGGCCGGTTTTGATTTCTCCACCGCCTCCACAAAAGATTTGATGTTTTCGATCAATTTCACATCCTCAAAAGAAAGCTTTCCGACAGCCTGGTGGATATTGGCAGAGTCGTCATTCTTGAAAGCCGCGCGGCCCTTCTTCAAGGCTTCCACGGTTTCAACCACCTTGGTAGTAACAGTTTCAGTCTTCGGATTCGGCATCAAACCTTTCGGTCCGAGAATCTTGGCAACTTTTGCCAGCTTTGGCATCATTTCCGGAGTAGCCACCAAGACATCAAAGTTTATTTCCTTGGCGAACTTGTCGATCATCTCTTCTCCGCCCATGATATCCGCTCCGGCCTTTTTGGCTTCAGCGGCCTGGGTAGAGGTGATGACTGCCACTCTTTTTGTCTTGCCTGTGCCATGGGGAAGACTTACTGTCGAGCGGATCTGCTGATCGCCTTTTTTCGGATCAACATTGGTCTTGATGTGGACTTCGACAGTCTCATCGAATTTGGCGACCTTATTCTCCTTCATCAGCTTCACAGCTTCTTCCAAAGAGTAGACGGTGTTTTTGTCTATCTTCTCAGCCGCTGCTCGGTATTTTTTTCCGTGTTTCATATATTTGCGTGGTTCATGCGTCTCAAGGACTCGGGACTCCCACAAAAATAAAAATTAATTAACCTTCAATTTTGATGCCCATGCTCCGGGCGGTGCCGGCGATGATCTTGGCCGCCGCATCCACGTCATTCGCATTCAGATCGGGCAGTTTCTTTTCCGCAATTTCGCGAAGCTTGGCTTCGTTGATCTTTCCAACCTTGTTCTTCAATGGATTGCCTGAACCCTTCTCAACGCCGGCCGCTTTTCTCAGCAAGTCTGAAGCTGGAGGAGTTTTCAGTACAAAAGTGAAAGTCCTATCTTCAAAAACGGTGATCTCGGCCGGAATGATGTCTCCCATCTTGTCCTTAGTCGCTTCATTGAATTTGGTGCAGAATTCCTGGATATTCAATCCGTGCTGTCCCAGCGCCGGACCGACCGGAGGCGCGGGATTGGCTTTGCCCGCTCCGATTTGCAATTTAATTATTGTCTTAATTTTTTTTGCCATAACATTGCTGTAATTTCCGAGAAGCCGCCATCCTAGCGCGGAAACACATGTAATTTATAATTTATGAATCTGTAAAAAGTCCAATTCGACAGGAGTTTCGCGCCCGAAGATTGAAACAAGAACTTTGATTCTTCCCTTGGCTTCGTCAACCTCATCCACCTTGGCATCGAAATCCTTGAACGGCCCGTCCACGATCTTGATCGAATCGCCAGTTTTGACATCGATCTTATATTTAGGCTCGGCCATCCCCATCCTTTTCTTGAGCATCTCTATTTCCGCCGGATCGACCGGAGTCGGAGTGGTTCCCAATCCGATGAAGCCGGTGACGTTCGGCGTGTTGCGCACGACATACCACGAAGCATCAGTTACGATCATCTCCACCAAGACATAGCCCGGATAGATCTTTTCTTCCACAACGGTCCTTTTTCCAGACTTGATCTTGATTTTTTTCTCGATCGGCACCATGACGTCAAAAATCAAATCCTGCATATCCATAGATTCGATCCTTTGCTTCAGGTTGCGAGCGACATTATCTTCGTATCCGCTATATGTATGGATCACATACCATGCCCTTCCGTGATGTTGGGTTTGTTTTGCCATATTATTTTATGATAAAAGTTCTTAATAAATAACCGAAGATATAATCAAGACTTCCCAAAAAAATCGCCACTGCGATGCTTATTCCGATAACCAGCAAGGTGTAATTTGTGGTTTGCTGCCTATTGGGCCAATTAACCTTCAAAAGTTCCGCTTTGGCTTCTTTTAAAAATGTTTTTATCTTGTCCATTGGGCTTATTTGAGCTATTTTTTGATCGTCTGCTTTTTGAAGCTTTTTAAAAAGCCTCTACGGCTTTTCATTGATCCAATATTACAGCATCTTGCTATCATTGTCAAATAAAATTATTTGCCGCTCAGAGGCAGCGCTTCAAGAGCAAAATCTTGTGATGGGCTTTATCCAGCACCTTTAACGAAACTGCCATTATCTTACAAACAAAAAGGCTTTTCAGGGTGAAAAATCTTCTGTAGTGGCCCGTATCGGGACGGACCTCGAACTAAACTTGACAATCTATTTAAAAAGCTGTGTGACTATTTTGAAAAAAATACCAAACCTCCAACCTTCCATTAAGCAGCCTTCAATTTATACATCTCCAGTTTCTTTTCCAATGTTGCTACTCGTTTTTCCAACTTAATAAATTCTTCTTTATCAGGTTTTTCTTTAAGAGCTTTCAAATCGTTTTTGACTTCCATAAGCTCGTCTTCGACGCGGGAGAGATATTCAAGGACTTGGTTGAAGCGACTGTCCACTTCTCGCCTGAATTCTTTGATCTCCCTTCGGATGCCCTCCTGCCCTTCCGCCAGCAGATCAAACTTCCCCTTGATGTCCTCCAGGATTACAGCAACCTCACTTTCTTTATAGGTTCTTTCACCGCTTTTTAAAGCTTCGTTGTCATTCATAAACCTTAAGACATAAGATTAGTGAATTTATTATAGCATGGTCATTTTATCTGGCAAGAGCACGGATAAAAAGATGTGAGAAATTGCCTCTGGAGACAAATAAAAAAATCTGACGCATATTTTCTTCAGCTTTTTCACTGAAAATTCTTCGAGTCAAAAAAAGAGAACCCGCTAAAAGCATTATTCCTATGGCTAGGAAAAGTAAATCAATAACCCTGTTGTATTCTATGGTAAATGCCTGCTTGAAAAACTCTACAATGAGGATCATTATCCCCAGAACGGCAAACAAAACAAGGAATCTAGAATTAAAAAGGACGGTTTCGAAATACTCTTCTACCTTCTGGCTGAACGTTCTTTTGACACTCCCCTCTTTTCCCATCGCAGACTCCTCTCTTTTTCAGAAAATAGCAACAGATACATCTCAAAAAATTACAATATACAATATTTCAATATTTTAATTTTATTGTATAAAAACATTATTCTCTTATTGAAAAATCTACCTTTATGCGCCAGAATCCCTAAACCTCAGGCCTTACCCCTCGGTCATCCTGTTTTTTTATTGTTCTTCCAAGCTTCGCTCTTTCCTTGTCCTCTTTAAGAGCCATGATCTCTCGCGTGCGCATCCTGGCAAATTCGACATATTTATGAAAAAGATCCTTGGCTTCATTTTCTTCCAGTTCCTTCTCGCCGACCTGTCCTTCGTACCAGGCTTTCTCTTCAAAGCCGAAATCCTTGGTTCCTTGCGATGGGCGTGACGCATATTTTAAGAAAACTGATTGGCCGTCCAAAACCCCATTGATTATATCTTCTTGCCACCGTAGCGCGTAGGTCGTCGGATGGCGTGCTACATCTCCCGCACCTCCGGGATACGGGATGTCCTTCTTAGCGTTTTCTTTGGTAAGGAACAGGTCTCCTCGTTCGCGCAGTTCCAATTCTTCTTTTTCCTTATCGGAAAGTTCGCCGGCCTTCTGTTTATCTTTTAGCTCATTGATCCTGTCTGCATCCGCTTTCACAATATCTTCGATCTTCAATGTCGTTCTTAAATTTCCGATCACATCCATTACGTCTCCGTAAAGCACAACGTCAGCCATATTATTAGCATAAATTTTTTCTTCTTTTACATTTTCATCGTATAGCTCCCGGCTGTCATTTAATGATTTTCTCCTTTTAAGCTCGGAGTCGAGCAGCATTGATTCGAATCTCATTGGATAAAAAATTAATTGTTAAGTGCGGAAGGAAGAGGAGGGCTTAGCTTTTTAAATTATGTTTTTATTATATTGAGCTGTTATTTACTGTCAAATCGGTGGTCATCTGCATATTTAAGCGCTTGGATAAAGGGAAATAGCCAGTTCGAGTCTCCTGAGCGCTTTACTTTTATGGAGGGAAAAATGATTAAAGGTTGAGTGTTAAAAAAACAAAAACCGCCTATTTAAGCGGTTTTTGTTTGAGGGAAAAATTGCCTCTGGAAGCAAGTTTTGGTGGACCGTATCGAGCCAGACCTCGAACTGACCTTGACAACCTATTTAAAAAGCTGTGTGATTTTTTTGAAGAAGATACCAAGCCGCCAACAATCCATTAAGCAGCTTTCATTTTATACATCTCCAGTTTCTTTTCCAATGTTGCTACTCGTTTTTCCAACTTAATAAATTCTTCTTTATCAGGTTTTTCTTTAAGAGCCTTCAAATCGTTTTTGACTTCCATAAGCTCATCTTCCACGTTGGATAAATATTCAAAGACTTGATCGAAGCGACTGTGCATTTCTTTGAAACCGGCTTTCATTTCCTTTCTTAGCTCAATTGCATTATCATCCACCTTCTTGTGGAGATTATCAATTTCCCTTCTTATATCTTTCTGCCCTTCTGCCAGCAGATCGAATTTGCCCTTGATGTCTTCCAAGATTACCACGACTTCACTTTCTTTGAAGGACTTCTCAGATTCTTTTGAAGATTGATCGTTCATAAATTTTGAAAAATAATAGTTAGTATGAATCCAGTATAGCATGGCCAGTTTAGCAGACAAGAATCCAGTGGTAAAGACGGGACAATTTACCTACGGAGACAAATTTTTACAGGCTAAGGATTCAGTAAATACCGGAAGGGTGTTTTAAAGCTCGAACTCAAATAATGGCTTGGGAAAGGGATAAAGGAGACCATGAGTTAACTGCTTATTCATCCTCGAACTCTGATTTTGCTTCACTTGAGCCTTAAATAAGGGATAGCTTTATAAAGTGGCCCGTATCGAGCCAGCCCTCGAACTGAGCTTGACAAATTATTCAAAAAGCTGTGCAGCTATTTTGAAAAACAGAGTCTAAATTAGCTCTTCATGGATTATATACTATAATTTGAATCTTGGAAAGGGCTCTGATTTGGCAGGCTTTAGAATATATTTCTTGATCAGTTCGTATCTGCCCATATTTATGTATACATCAAACATAATCGTGAAACCAGTAAATAATATTTTCCAGGCTAATTTCCCGGGAATAATATTATCCGAATAGATCATAACATTAGCCAGAATGTGACCGGTGGCAATAAGCCCCATGTATATTGCAACACTTGAGATATAGCCACTTTTTATATGTTTGTCTCCATTTCTAAGCCAGTGCTCGAACAGTGGAAGATTATTAGTTTTGGGCAAATGATAAGATAGCATGTCTTCTAAATGAAAAAGGAATGTACTGTTCCGAATAGTATGTCCGACTTCTCCGATCCATATATTCAAGAACATTATTGCGACACACGGAAGAAATACGAGGAAAACCACAAAGGTCAGAACTTCGTAATGAGCCGCTCTAAGATAATATGCCAACAATAATAATCCGCCAACTGAAACAGAAGACCATTGGAGAGTGCTCTGTTGATTTTTAAACGAAGTGATAATTTCTTCTCTGACTGATCGATATTGTTCAAGCCATATTTTCAGCGAGTCATCTTCAATATGCTTCTCGTGCATGATCAATCCCCGAAAATAAAACTAGTGGTTTCGTTTACTTTTGAAAAAAATTTTGGACAGCAATATATCAGGGCGAAGCCTTTTCTTTATATCCAGAAAAGTTCGCTCGCCGCTCATAATCCTACAAAATATATTCCAAGGATAATGATATTTTCTGAGGTTTTTAAAAACAGGAAGAGAAATATGGTTAAAAAGTTTTGAAAATGAATAGGATGTTTTTAATTCTAAAAGTATTTCCTCATTTATTATATCTTCATAATTATCTAGTGCCTTTTTATCACCTTGCAAAAATTTATTAATTTGCCTGCCAGCAATCTGAGCACTTTTTATGGCATAATAAATTCCCTCACCAGTCCAATAATCTGCCAAGCCTGCCGCATCCCCAATCAAAAGGGCCTTACTGGAAGTGATAGGACGTTTGGTTATTCTATGCGGTATAGTATGTGCTTCAACTTCACATTCATTTGGCTTCAAACCAAAGCGAGTTAGCCATTCATCGAAATAAGATTTTACTGCTAGTCCAGAAAGTTGAGGCCCCATCACGCCTATGGAAACATAGCTACCATTTGGAAAGAGCCAACCATAACCGTCTTTCATAAACCCCCAATCAAGAGCTATCTTTTCCTTATACTGCTTTGGAATATTTTCGATGGGCACTTTTGCCTGGATAGCCACATGACGATTATCTATGGGATCCAAGCCTACGCTTTTCGCTGTAAAGCTGTTGGCACCGTCTGCGCCGACAATAATATTAGAACTAAAATCGCCTTTGGCGGTTTCCAATTTGAATTGTTGTCCTTTATCTGATGAAATGCTCTCAATGGCCACGCCTTCCATTAGGACCGCTCCAGATTCAACAGCTTTACTCAACAAGAAATTATCAAATTTTTCTCGATCTATTGTGTAGAGAAGCGTTTTGTTATATTGCTTGCAAAATTCTCTCTGCAAGTTATGAGTTAAGCTTACTTCTCTTATATCATTTATGAGAACGTTCTTAATATCAAAAGGAATAAGATCGATAATCCTGGCAGGTAATCCACCCGCACACACTTTCCTTCGAGGGAAGTTCTTCTTATCTAGTACGCAAACTTTAATACCCGCTTCGGCAAGCATGTAAGCGAGTGATGATCCGGCAGGACCAGCACCTATTATAACTACGTCATACTTTTGCATATCCATACTCTATATCATAAAAACAATGTTGAAAGATTATTTTGAAATTCTAAGACAGGTGTAAGAGTATAGCAGTTTCCTCGAACTTATAAAATGTTTTATTAGAGGGGTAAATGGAAGGATTGTTTAAAACGGTAGATTTTTGTAAGCCAATGCTCGAACTAATGCTTTAAAATAGATTTCCTTTATTGAAGGCTTATTAAGATAAGAAAGCCGTAATAAGTTCGAGAAAATAATAAACGGTGGACCCTAGGGGATTCGAACTCCTGACCTCCTCGGTGCAAACGAGGCGCTCTACCAACTAAGCTAAGGGCCCAAAAAATTAAAAACTGTAATTTAGTGTACCAGACATGATAAATTTGTCCATACCAGCCCTAACCAGCTACTTTTTGTCATCAAATTTGACGAAAAGAAAGCCGATCATAAAAGTAACCAGCGCCAAAATATAAACTGCCAAAACGCTGCTGTCCCGCCAAATATTGAGCATGGCCAGGCCGATTCCCAAAATGGCAAACAGTATTCCGCCAAATTTTGACCATTTCCAGGCAATATACGATAATATCAGATAAAAGCTGCCTGGCATCACCGCCAAAATAGGACTGCTCCATTGCAGATTTTCAGAAAATATTTCCCCGATGAAGAGGTACATCAAGACAACCAGAACAGCCGCCAAAATCCTAGGAATGAGATTTTGCTTAAATCTGAATTTGATTTTTTTTCTTTTCCCCACTTATTTCAATTTCGCCACCGCATCCTTGAATTTGTTTCCGCGATCAAATTCGTCGACAAATAATCCGAAGCTGGCCGCGCCTGCCGAAAGCAAGACCACATCCCCTTCCACAGAAACGCTCCGTGCCGCTGCGACAGCTTTTTCCATGGAATCGACAACGGCAAAATCTTCTTCCTTCGGCGATATTTTTTTGATTCCAGCGATAATCTTATCGGTGGCTTTGCCTTTTAAAAAAATTGCCGCTTTCGTATTCTCTGAAATTTTCTTGGCAAAATCATCCATGTCGAGATTTTTATCAGCACCGCCGCATATCAAAACTACCGGCTCCGAAAAAGAATCGATGCCCGCCATGGCGCTTCGCGGATTTGTGGCCGCCGTATCGTTGTAATATTTCACACCGTCCAATTCTCGCACGAATTCCAATCGATGGGAAATCCCTTCAAATCCATAAATCGCCTTCCGAATATCCTTGATTTCCGTTCCGAGCACGAAAGTCGCACCCACGGCCGCCAGTATATTGCCGAGGTTATGCCTTCCTTTCAATCCGATCTCATCCAGATCAAGAACCTTTTTCTCATCGATGCCGTTATTGATGTACACCGCGCCTTCCGACACATAAACGGATTTCCCGCCAACGATCGTTTTTTCTGAAAATTTTACGATTTGCGATTTGATTTCCGGTTCCAATTCGCTCAACTTCGGATCATCCCAATTCAAGACGCAAAATTCCCGAGCCTTCTGCGAACTGCAGATAAATTTCTTGTCGGCAAAATAATCTTCCATGGTCTTATAGTAATTGAGATGGTCTGGAAAAATATTGGTAATTACCGCCACGCGCGGGCTAAGCCTGTATCTGCCCAAGGCGCTAAGCCGCCAGCTGGAAAGTTCGAAAATGACGACGCTATCCTTTTTCAGATCTTTTAACTTATCCAGTACAGAAATTTGTCCTATGCCGACTTTGACCGGATTTTTGCCGGCCTGCTTCAGGATCTCATAAATCAAAGTTGAAGTGGTTGTCTTGCCTTTCGTGCCGGTCACTCCGATAATCGGCTGGACGCACAGCTTAAAAAACAAACTTGAATCGACTTCGACCGGGATGTTTTTTTTCAGAGCCGCTTTTATCGGAGCGCTGGTCCAGGGAGCCGGCGGTGTCTTGATCACCATGTCTGTGTCTGTAAAATCTTCGATGCGATGCTGTCCTAAGACATATTCGACATTTTTCAATCCTTTCAGTTTTTCCAGCGCCGGTGCCAATTCTTCCTTGCTTTTCAGATCGGTAACAACAAGCTTCGCTCCGACCGACGACAAAAAACGGACGGTGCCGATTCCTCCGCCGTGAAGCCCCAGTCCCATGACGGTAATCTTTTTATTTTTCAAATCTTCGATTTTCATAGGTGCGACATTCGGCAGATGTTTATTTTCTTATGATTTCCCCGTTTCTCTTTCCGGTGTATACACCCTCGGAAAGTGCCAATTTGCCATTCACAACGACAAAATCAATCCCGCGGCTGTATCGATACGGATTTTCCGGCGTTGCCAGATCCTTGACCCTGCGTGGATCGATTATCGTCACATCCGCAAAATATTTTTCTTTCAATAATCCTCTTTTCACAAGATTGAATTTCAGCGCTGGCGCGCCGGTCATTTTCCGTACGGCCCCCTCCCAGCTCAAAATTCTTTCGCCCAGAACATATCTGCTCAAAATCCTCGGAAAGGTTCCAAAACTTCTGGGATGCACCGATTCTCCAGTCTTGCCATGATCTTCGCGATAGCCGGATCCATTCGAAGAAACCATGGCAAACGGACTTTTTAAGGCTTTCTCGATATTTTTTTCATCCAAGACTTCCAACGACGCTATCACTCGGCCATCCGAAGCGATCAAGATATCAATGATCGTATCTTCGACTGTTTTGTTCTGCGAATCGGATATTTCGATTATTTTACGGCGGTCTAAGGTTTTGTTCAAAGGAGAAATAGCGATTTCCATGGTGGAATAATCCAAGTCGGAATTTTTCATTTCAGAAACTACTTTGGCGCGAATCTGCGGTTCTTTCAAACGCTGAAGCATCATCTTTTTTCCGCCATTGGATACCCAGGCCGGCAGAAAAGTGTAAAGCACTGAGCTTGTATGCGTATATGGATAGATGTCGAAGGTTACGTCCAGACCGATTTCATTGGCCCGCGCGACAGTGTTCAGCGCATCATCCATAGCAGGCCAATTTTTTTCACCCATTGCTTTAAGATGAGAAATGTGCATCTTGACTCCGGATTGCCTGGCCGTTTCTACCGCCTCTTCCACCGCAGAAAGCAGATTTTTTTCTTCATTCCTCAAATGAGTGACATAAAGACCTCCGCGTTTCGCCACGATCGCGGACAATGCCGACACCTCTCCCGCATCGGCATTTCTGGCATGCGTGTAAATAAGACCGCTCGACATTCCCAAGGCGCCTTCTTTCATGGCCTCGGCCAATTTTTCGCCTAAAAATTCGATTTCTTTTGGAAGAAGATGCCTATTGTCATCGCCCAAAATGCTACGACGCAAAGTCGCATGCCCAACCAAAGTGGCGAAATTGACAGATAATTTCCTTCTGGCGACGGTATTCAGAAATTCTCCCACAGTAGACCAGTCAAGGCTGGTCATGTTGATATCCGACCATTTCTGCAAAGATTCGATCGCTTTCGGACCAAGGATGGGGGCCAAGGACGAACCACAATTTCCTCCGATAATCGTCGTAATGCCTTGATAGACGAGGCTTTCCAGATCGGGATCGGAGAAAATACGCCAATATGTGTCGCTATGATTATCGACATCGATGAACCCCGGACAAACTAGCCTGTCACTGGCATCTATTTCAACATCTCCTTTTTCATCGCGCAAGCCCCCTATTTTGACAATGCGATCTTCTTTGATGCCGATATCCGCCCGATACATCGGATCTCCCGTCCCGTCAATCACGGTTCCGTTTTTTATGATGATGTCGTACATAAAAAATTTTATAATTTTTAATTTTTATAATTTTATAAATAAATCTAAATTTTTAAACATTAAAGAATTAGAAATTATTTAAAAATTAAAAATTGGAAATTAAAAATTTATAACTACATAGCTAAATTGAACGAATTAAATCAACTGGTTACCTACTAGCTCTGCCATCTCCACCAACCTATTAGAATATCCCCATTCATTGTCATACCAGCCGACAACTTTCACTAGATTGCCATTAGCCATAGTAAGTGCCAGATCCACGATCGAGCTTCGCGGATCGCCTTTATAATCCATGGAAACCAGCGGCTCATCCGAAACGCCCAAGACGTTCAAAAGTTCACTTTGTGCCGCATTCTTAAAAGCGGCATTGATTTCTTCGGCAGAAACCTCGCGCTTTACATTGCAGATGAAATCGGTGATGGAAACAGTCGGGGTCGGGACGCGCAAGGCAATGCCATCCAACTGGCCTTGCAGATGTTTGATAACCTTGCCGACTGTCTTGGCCGCGCCGGTCGTGGTCGGAATAATGTTCAAGGCCGCGGCACGGGCGCGGCGCAAATCTTTGTGCGGCAGATCTTGCAAACGTTGATCATTCGTATATGAATGCGTCGTCGTCATAAAGCCTTTTTCCACCCCGAAATTTTCATCCAACACTTTGATGATCGGCGCCAAGCAATTAGTCGTGCAGGAACCGTTGGAAATGATGTTCTGACTTTCCGGATCATATTCATGTTCGTTCACGCCGATCAAAAAGACCGGTGTATCGTCTTTCGGCGGCGCGCTCAAGATGACTTTTTTGGCTCCGGCCAAAAGATGGCTTTGGGCTTTTTCCCGATCGGTAAATATGCCGGTGCATTCCAGCACAATATCCACGTCCAGATCGTGCCACGGCAGGTTCTGCGGATCTTTTTCCGAGAAATATTTTATCTTTTTTCCATCGACGATAATTTCCGAATTCAGTTCGTCACAAGACACCCCGTGGCCGCTATGGCCATAAGAGGAATCATATTTGAAAAGATGCGTGACTGTTTTGATATCGACCAAGTCATTGATAGCCACCACTTCCAGATCATTTTTTGTTAGAGCGATTTTGAGCGACATGCGCCCGATCCGGCCGAAGCCGTTGATTGCGATGCGTGCCATATATTTTTTATTTATATTTTATGCTTTTTATTTTACTCCAATACCGGCTATCTTCCAATTATCACCTGCCACTTTTTTGATATTAAAAACAGTATTTTCAAGCAAAGTATTATGCGCGATGGATTTCAGACCGAACTCCAGATTCTCGATGCTGATGTCTTCAGTATGTTCAGGATACCCATCATGCGCCAAAGCGATCGAACCTATTTCCAGATCAACCGAATCAATCTTGGCTAAATTTTTTTCTTTTGCCGCAGACAATAGCACATCCACTATCTCTTTGGCTAGCATAAAATCATGCACTAATTTTGTCTGCGAAGAATGAGCAGGAACAAAATTGAGTGTCCCGCACTAACTCGCACTTCTAAATTATTAATACCACTTATATAGCCGTAGGCGAATTCGCACACTAAATAAACAATACCACCAGCTCAATTGGAGTTAGTGCTGGGACATAACTCCTAATGTACGGCGCAACTTATACAAGGATCGTAAGCCCGAATAAAGCCGCGTAATTTTTTCTGCTTATCCTTATCCTCCAGATCGATTATCTCTTTGATATAGTCCGCCACGTCATCCTCCAGATTGGCCAAGAATTGCGCGGTCGGAGTGATGATGTTTACGTTTTTCACATAGCCGTTGCCATCGACTTCGACATGATAATACAATGTACCGCGCGGCGCTTCTACGGCCGCTATGCCGACACCCTCCCGGACCTTGTACTCTTTTGTCACGACATTGTTGAGATCCGCATTCAGAAGCTCCTTGATCAACTTGGCCGATTCTTCGATGGAATGAATGACTTCCACTACTTGTCCCCAGATGTTGTGGAACGGATTGTAATCCGGAAATTTCAGATTCAAGCTTTCCAGATATTTGGCCGCATTCGATGAAAGTTTATCGCGATTATTGTTGATGCGCGCGATAGCACCGATCATATAACTGTGGCCAGCGTGGTCAACTTTCTTGATCACTTCGTGCTGTTTCTGCAATTCGTGAAAATCGCTTTCGAATTTTTCCACCGGAATATGCAGACCTTGCGAAGAAATCACATCACCTTCATAGATCGCATATGTTCTGTCTTTGCCAAGACAGACATATTCCGTCCCGCGCGAAAAATCAGGGATTTTTATTTTTCGGAAAAATTCTCCGAGCGCCAAAGCATCCGCAAGCCTCGCTTCGCTATCCATCAAAATCTTGCGGAGAGCTTCCGCATCCGGCGCCTTTTTGAAGCCGCCGACTTCATTGGTCAAAGGATGCACCACGCGCCCGCCGATGACCCGCACGATGTCCATGCCGTATTCGCGCAAGCGGATAGCGATTTTCGTCTCCTCCGGATAATTCGTAACCAACTGGATGTCATTATCCATGTCCAAAAAATCGGCCAGCGACAAAAAGAAAAGATGCAGCGCGTGCGAATGCACGATCTGACCCAACTCCAAAACGGTACGCAGTTTCTTGGTTTCCGACGAAACCTCCACTTTCATCGCCGCCTCTAAGGCCTTGATGGACGTCAGATTATGCACCACCGGACAGATCCCGCAAATCCTCTGCGCAATCGTCGGCATGTCGGCATATTGCCGCCCGATCAGGACACCCTCGATCAGACGGATGCCTTCCTGCACCTCGACCTTGGCCGATCTGACATCGCCATTAAGGACGCTGGCCATGAACCCGGCGTGCCCTTCCATCTTGGCTATATGATTTATTTTTATATCCGCCATATTTGTGTTTGTTTAATTTAATTTACAGACAGATTTCAATTCCACCATGTCTTCCGCGGTCGGCGCCGGATTTTTCAAGTCCTGATCCTGCATCAAATAATACATGATCGATTTCGGGTTTTGCACGTGCTGCATGCCGAGCGCATGCCCCAGTTCATGTGCGATGGTCATGCGCAGATCGTCCGCCGCCCTGAATTGATATATATCTATGCCTTGGCTTGGATTGAAAACACCCTTTTCAAATTCCTGCGAGCCGCCGTACTCACTCTGGAAAGTGGATACTTGGGAATTATAATTGCTTACGATGTTATTTTCCTTGGCCGCGATACCGTTGATCTGGTCAGCCAGATGTTTGAGGTCGCTTTCCTCCGACTGCAAATTTTTCAATTCAGAATCGAGATCTTTCCGCTCATGGGTCAATTTGTCGTATTCCGGCGGCGGCGCTCCGCCTTGGGCGTTCCATTTGGCCACTTCCTGATCATATGAATCCAGCTTTTTTTGATAATCCGCCAGATTGGATTTGAAATCGGCCAGGCTTTGGTCATATTTCTGCGTCAATCCGCCGTACTGTTTGTCCAGAGTCGTTTTTTGGACGCTCAAATTTTCAAGGTCCGCGTTCAGCTGGTCTGCTGCGTCGGATTCCCGCTGTCTTTGGTCATACACCAATTTTATCTGCAGTTTCGCATTTGGATCATACTCCAAAAGCTGTCGGCCGGATGCCTTATTCCAGATGTCTGCCGCTTGCACCGCGATCGTCTTGACTTGATCTGCCGTAATGTTGAATCGTGGATCCACCGAGCCGATTGCGAATTTGAGTGGACGATTACACGGCTTGTCCAGCGCGGCCGGAGCGGCGGACAAAGACAACAAACTCCGGTCTTTCTCGATAAATTTATTAAAAAATATCCAGAATAGTCCAGCCAAAACCGCCGCGAAAAGCAGCCACAGAAATATTTTTTTCAAAAACTTCATAATTTTTACCCGGCAGATTTCTCTCTGGCTTCAATGTCGTCGCGCAAACCGAATATTTCCGCGATGTTTTCGAACTTTTCATCCGGAATCATGTTTTTGAGCGTCGCTCGCATCGCTTTCACATTGCCTTTCGGTCGCAAGCCGCGGCAGCCTTGGCAAGTCATCCTGGCCGTAGGACAGACCGCGTTGCAGCCGCCCAGAATCATCGGCCCGAAGCACGGTTTCTTTTCCAGGAGCAAGCATTTGTTCCCGGCCGCCTTGCATTCCACGCACACCGGAGCATCGGGAATGGCCGGAATTCGCCCTTCCAAAAGTTCCGGAATATATTTCAAAAATTCTTCGCCCGAAATCGGACAACCCGGAAAAACGAAGTCCACCTTCACGAAATTGTCCAACTCTTTGATCTCCGGATTGCTGATGCCGTTGATATATTTGTAAACATGTTTGATGGTGTTCGCGCCTTCGTGGTAATTTTTGATCTCCGGCACGCCGCCCATCGCCGCGCAATTGCCGAGCGCCACCAAAAGCTTGCTCCTTTTGCGCAAAGCCGCCAAGGTCTTCACATTGTCTTCTGTAACGGGATTGCCTTCGACCAAAACCAGATCCAGATCCACTCCAGGATCCTCCTCGTCTTCCAACAAGCGGAAGTCCACCATCTCGATCTTCCCGACAAAATCCAGGAATCTTTCGCCCAGATCCAGAAGGGCGAATTGGCAACCCTCGCAGGATGTCAGGCTTGCGATAGCTACTCTGGGCTTTTTATTTTTGTTTTCTTCCATAGTATTTTAATAGAGTAATCTTAGCACAATTTTGTTTCTTTGAATATCGCCATTTTGGTATTAAAATAGAGTTATGATATTTTTGTGCACATATGTCCAAAGTTTGCGTAGGAACAAGCCTTAATCCGATCATCTATAAATGCGACCTTGAGATTCCCAGGCCGGCCATATCAGACGAGGAAAAGATCGAGGCGCTGATCATGGCAGTCGTATTCACTTCGATCCTGCCCGTATTGATAGCGTATTTCGCGCATTCCGCCATCCCGCACAGATGTTTCACCCGACTGGACATCCTTTGCACCTTGCCGCTCGGTTATGTCTTGATGTATTTGTCCTCCATAATCCTCTACATTGCCGCGTATGCCAACTTCGGTTTCCGGTATATCGCGAAAAAAAATTTAAAAACTCCTTCGATACTCATGGTCGTAGCCGTGATTTTTTACCTGATAACTTTCGTCCTTTCTCTTATTCCAGCCCTTCTCTATAAGGTCACTTAGTATGCACCTGTTTGGATGCGAAATTAAAAATCACAAAAATATCTTGGCCCTGGGCGCGGAATCCAACGGCAATTTTTCTATTTTTTGGAATAATATAATTTATTTTTCCGAAGATTTCGGCGATCTGCAAGATAAGTCCAACTTTAAAAAATATAAAAAAGAATTATCAGACTTCATTAAGAAAAATAAATTTAAACCTGATATTATTTTGTCCGATCTCCATCCGAATTACATCGCAACATATTTTGCGGAAAAATTAGCGAAAAAATACAAAGCCGAACATATTCAGGTCCAACATCATATCGCGCATATATTTTCTGCTATTGGAGAAAAATCTCTAGAAACTAAAAGCTATAAGCTAAAAGCTGCGATTGGAATTGCCTGCGACGGTACCGGATATGGATTAGACGGCAAAATCTGGGGCGGAGAAATTTTTCGAATACGAACTACAAACAACAAACTACAAACTGACAGGATTGGATATCTTGAAAATCAAATCCTGCTAGGCGGCGAATTAGCCATTCAAGAACCTGCACGTATGCTGATCAGTATCCTTTCCAGATTCCTGACCAAAAAAGAAGTTCATGCACATGTAAAAAAATATTATTCGAAACAAGAATTTGAAATTCTATATAACCAATTGCAACAAAATTTCAATTGCCTCGAAACTTCCAGCACCGGCAGAATCTTGGATGCCGTTTCTTTACTTTTAGGTTTTTGCGAAAATAAAAGAAACTACAAGCATGAAACAATTGATCTCTTAGAAAAAAATTCTACGAAACCTTATACGATCAAGCCAGTAGTAAAAAATAATATTCTGATGACCACGCCGCTTTTTGAATATTTGATAAAAAATAGCGACAAAGATAAAAATAGATTGGCTGCCACCGCCCAATTATATATTGCCAAAGGGTTGTGGACAATAACAGAAAATCACTGCAAAGACATCGGATGTCCAACAAGCAAGAAAAGCAAGAGACATTTGATGTCCAACGTTTTCTTCGCCGGCGGCATCGCCAACAACAAAATTATTTCAAAATATTTAGAATCAAAAGGCGTCTATACAAATAAAAAAATCCCGCGTGGAGACGCGGGAATCTCTTTTGGACAAATATTGTACCACTTAGCAAATCCTTGGAATTAGCTTGCCTCTCGGCATATCGATCTTTTTCAACCCTCCGATGCTTGTTTCAAGATAAACGCCCCTGCCTTTTTCCACTCTTCCGATTGTTTTAGCCTCTTTATTAAAACGCTTTAAGGTAGCCAGAACTTTCTTAGCGTCTTTCTGCGGAACAGTCGCCAAAAATCTTCCTTCCGATGGAAAGGAAAATTTATCGATGCCCAGAAGTCCCGAAAGCGCGGCTGTTTCTTTGGCAAACGAAAGATTATTTTCCTCCAGCACGATTTTTACTTTCGATTTTTCCGCGATCTCATTCAGAACTTCCGCCGCACCCCCGCGGGTCGGATCTTTGGCAGCTGTCAGATATTTTGCAACGCTTTGAATCTCTTTGTTTAACGGTTTGCAATCGCTTTTTATTTTGGTCTTGTAATTGAATCTTTTAGCCAAAAGCGCCACCGCGTGTTCGCCTAAATTGCCAGAAGAAATAACGACATCGCCAGGCATAGCACCATTATTAGAAATAATTTTTCCAGCCAGGCCGATTCCGGATGTCGTAATTTCAATCTTGTCCAATTTTCCTTTTTCGGTCACTTTCGTGTCGCCCGTCACGATCGGCACACCCGTCTCTCTGGAAACTTTTGAAATGGAGGCGATTATTTTTTTCAAATCCTCTTCCGGAAATCCCTCCTCGATCACCAGGCTCAAGGAAATGCCGATCGGTTTCGCCCCCATCACTGACAAATCGTTGATTGTTCCGCACATAGCAATCTTGCCGATGTCTCCGCCAGGAAAAAAGATCGGATCCACAATAAAAGCATCGGTCGTAAAAACCAGCTTTTTTTTACCCAATTCATATGAAGCTCCGTCGTCTTCAAGATTCTTCCATTTGGATGGAATTTTGAAATTTTTTCGAATATCCGAAATCAAACCGTTGGATTTTTCTCCGCCGGCTCCAGCCTCCAGTTCAATTGTTTTATCCCGTGTCATATTATTTTCTATTATAACGATACTCCACATTGCATGAGCCTTCCACCGAAACCATGCACGCTCCTTGCGGCTTGTCCGGCGTACAGACCTTGCCGAAAAGCGGACAGTCTTTCGATTCGATCAGTCCTTGCAGGACGAGCCCGCACTTGCAAGCGCTCGGCTTGGGTTTTATTTCTTGCCTTATTTTTTTAATTAAATCTCTATACACAAATTCCGCATCCTGTTTCTGATATTTTTTTCGGATCTTCAGGCCCGAACCCCTGATCTCACCCAAACCTCTCCATTTTGCGTCCGCGATTTCAAAAACTTCTTCGATCAATTTTCTGGCTTTGGGATTGCCAGCTTTTTTAACCAGGCGCGTGTAGGCATTTTCCACCCTGGCTTCGCCGGACAAAATCTGGTCCAAAAGCATGTTGATCGCCAAAAGAACATCCTCGCCCTCAAAACCGGCAATCACCTGCGGAAGCCTGAATTGTTTGTATGGCTCCATACCGATGATCGAACTGACATGGCCCGGATCGATGAATCCGTCCACTTTGATATCCTTATTCGCCAGAAGCGCGGCCATGGCTGGCGGAAAAATCTTATGTGCCGAATAAACAATCAGGCCCTCCTTGACCGCCCAGGCCGTCATGCCGGCCGTTGTTTCAAAGCCCAACCCGAAGAAAACTAAGCCCGGTTTTTGTTTCCGCATCTCGACCGCTTCCGTGATATCATACATCACCTGGACATCCGCCCCATTTCTTCCGGCTTCTTCCAAGCTCATCAGGTTGCCGGGCACATTGATTGTATCGCCGTAAATCGCGATGGGAATTCCTTCCAAAGCCAAGCCAACTACGATATCGATGTCACTCTGATCCGTCACGCACACCGGACAGCCCGGACCGGAAACCAGCTTGATATTCTTCGGCATCAAACTTTTTATCCCGTGCTCCGCGATCGTCTGCGAGTGCGTGCCGCACAGTTCCATGAAGCGCAGCGGACGTCCGATCTTTTTAGCCTTCTCATTGATTTCCGAAATCAAGCTCATTTATTTTCTGCCAAATACCGATTAACATCATTGGCATGATCCACATCCATCTTCTCGATGGCAAAACCGGCATGCACCATGACAAAATCCCCGACTTTCACGTCTACCATGGAAATATTGATCTCCTTTTTGATGCCATTGTAATCAATTTCCGCCATTTGGCCGTTAACTTTAAGTATTTTCCCCGGAATGGCTAAGCACATAAAGTAAGTCTAAATTTAAAATTTAAAATTCCGCGATTGTCCTCCGCCATTCACGCATCCGCCCGGACAAACCATGCCTTCGATGATTTTCGTCTCAATCCTGCTCTTGGACAAGTTATTTAAAATATTTTTTATCTGTTCGATGCCGTCCGCCACGACATATTTGGCTTTGGTTTTTTTGGCCAAGATCTCAGCCGCGCCGCCGGTTCTAATGATGTTCTTTGCAGATTTGCCGTTCAAAAGGAGCTTAGCTCCTGGAGGAGCTAAGCTCCTAACAAGTTCATTATTAAAATCAGTTTGCTTTATATCTGCCAATTTTATATTTTTTTGACGAATTATACGTCCTAACTCCCTAACGGTAATAACATAATCCAAATTTTCGCTTTTAGAAACTTTCTTGGCCGTGCAAGAGGAGATGGAAATCACCGCGATATCATCCGGATTTATCTTCTGCTCACGCGCATAATCCCGCTTGATATGCTCCGCCATGATTTCATCCGGATTGGCGACATTCAGAATATTTTCGACAAATTGCGGATAATATTTTTGGATATACAGATTCAGAGACGGACAATGGCCGAGGATAATATTTTTGCCAGGACTGTCTTTTATCTTTTTCTCCATCTGTTCCAACATCAGTTCCATCCCGAACCCCAGATCAAAAACTTTTTCAAAGCCGATCGC
Source organism: bacterium (assembly GCA_021785125.1). Lineage (GTDB taxonomy): Bacteria > Patescibacteriota > Minisyncoccia > Moranbacterales > UBA2206 > JAJYGF01. Next base: position 40,345 of record JAJYGF010000008.1, read on the forward strand.
CTGCAAAACTCCGACTATCTTTTCTTTTGAATCCATCTCTTCTTGTTCAAATGCCACACTTTCCAAGATCGCCGGATCAACCAAAGCCACGGCCATCTTTTTCAGATCATCCAGCTCCCCGATGATTTTCGGCAGATCATTTTTGTCCGTAATCGCTCCCACCGGACAATCTTTCACGCACTGGCCGCAAAAGATGCAATCCAGCGGTTTTTCATACGGCGTTCCGACCACGACATCGCCCGCCCGATTGTTGAACCCGAATTCTTTGGTCGGGCAGACATTGATGCAGCGCCGGCATTCCACGCACAGTTCCGTCGTCCGGGAGATGGCCGGGTTGCCCTCGTCCACCACCACGCGTAGACGATTATCCTTCAAAAGATCCAGCTCTTCGCCGATCGTCAGCTCTTCTTTTCTCGGCACGAAATGGAAATTTTCAATTTTATATTCTTCCGCCAGATCCTGTAATTCGCATTTTCGGTTTTTCTTGCAGGTCACGCATTTTCCGGCATGGTCGGACCACAAAAGTTCCAGATTTATCCTGCGAGCCCGGGAAACTTCTTCACTTTCGGTCGCAATCTCCATCCCATCGGAAACCTGCTTGTTGCAAGAAGTGATCAACTTTCCATTTTGTTCTACTACGCAAATTCGGCACAATCCCTCATGAAAATCTTTGAGACTGCAAAGCGTCGGGATCTTGATTCTGTTTTTCTGGCAGACTTGATAGATCGTTTCTCCCGCCCGCGCTTCGTATTCTTGGTTGTTTATCTTTATTTTCATTTGGATAATTTATAAATCTCCTTCGGAAAATATTGCAGCGCATCACCAAATGCCGTGGCCGCGAATTTGCCGAGCGGACAGAAAGTCGTATTATTCAAAGTCCACAAAATATCTTCTATAGCCGCTTTGTCACGATCGGAAATTTCCCCGTCCCGCAGGCGTTTGGCAATTTCCCACAATCGGAAAGTACCTTCACGGCACGGCACGCATTTGCCGCAGGATTCTCTTCGGAAAAAACTCGCCCAAGACAAAAGCAGTTCATGGATATCCGCCATTTTATCGACCACGAGAATCGCACCTGAGCCCAACGGAATTTTAGCTTCACGATCGTATTCCAATTTCATCTCCAAATCTTTTTCCAATGCCAGTCTTCCGGATGAGCCGCCGACCTGCGCGAACCAAAACTCTTTTCCCGCATATATGCCGCCACCATAATTGTCGATCAATTCCTTCAGAGTTATCCCCAACGGGGCTTCGACAACATCCCTATTTTTGACCGCGCCGTCCAGAATAAATAGTTTCGTGCCGGGAGATTTTTTCGATCCGACCTTGGCGAATTCCGCGCCGCCGTTTTCAATTATCCATGGAATATTGGCGATCGTTTCCGCATTGTTCACCGCCGTCGGCTTACCGAATAATCCTGATTGAGTAGGGAATGGGGGACGCATCCTCGGCTCTCCCCTTTTTCCTTCGATCGAATTGATGAGCGCCGTTTCTTCGCCGCAGATGTACGCGCCAGCACCTTCAAAAATCTCGATTTCCAATCCATATCTCGAATGCAAAATTGCCGGACCCAAAAAAACTTTCTGCTTCGCTTGCCCAACCGCCCTTTCCAAAATTTCCGCCGACTTTTTGTAATTTCCGTTGATGTAGATAAAAGCTTTCTTGGCACCGACAATGAGCGAAGCGATAATGATGCCTTCGATCAGCATATGCGGGTCATTTTCCGCGATCATCCGGTCTTTGTATGTCCCCGGCTCGGATTCATCCAGATTGCAAATGAAATATTTTTCTGTCACTTTTTCTTTTTGCACCGATTCCAATTTCAAACCAGTCGGAAAACCGGCTCCCCCGCGGCCGCAAAGGCCGGAGGTTTTTATTTCTTCCACGGCAATTTCAGGATCCATCTCCTTGATAAACTTGAAAAGCGCTTGATAACCGCCGGCTGCGATGTATTCATCGATACTCTGTGGATTTATCCGGCCCCAATTCTGGGTGATGATTTTTATTTCAGTTTCCATTTAGAAAGTGAAGGGTATTTTTATTTTCAGGCTAATTGCAAAAATATAAATAGAGTTTTTATACTTATCAATTCCGGCTGAAAATAAAAATATCCTGAACAAAAATATCAAACATAATTCCTGAGAATATCATCCACATCATTCGGCGCAACTCTGGCAAAAACATTGCCGTTCACCACCACAACCGGACCGCTGCCACACTGGCCCAAACAACTGATGATTTCCAATTTGACTTTCGGATTGAACATGTCGCCCGCTTTGATATGCAACTGATTTTCGATCTCGCGTATGACTCTATTGGCGCTCTTAATCGCGCAATTCGCGCCGGAACAGACTTGGATGACTAGGGGCGGATCTTTTTGGGTCTTGACCAGATCATAAAAACTGGCCGTTTCAAAAACTTCGGATAACGGCAGAGAAAAATAATCCGCTATTTTTTGCGCGTCCTCTTTCGCCACATGGCCGAATCTGGCGCTTATTTTTTTCAGCACCGGCAATAAATTTTTCGTCTCCGGATCGAATTCCAAAAGAATTTTCTCGGTTGTGACATTCATAAGTAGATTATATCACGTAAAATAAAAAGCGAAGATATTCCACTCCGCCCAGATCCGCTTCGCTATATCCGGCCCACACTTCCAAAAAGATTCATTTTGTGCTTGACGCTCTCTTTCACCGCCTCGCGCGCCTCGCCCAAAATTGTTCTGATATCAAATCCGGGATCACTTTGCCCCTTGAAAGTCGCGCTCAAGCTGTTCACGAACGCCATCCTGGTATTGGTATCAACATTAAAACAGCTCACGCCTCGCTTGATCGCCTCAGTCGCTTTGCCATCCTCCCAATCCGACGCTCCGTGCAAAACGATGGGCACATCGACAATTTCACGTATCTTGCTCAACCTATCCCAATCCGGCACTTCTCTCTCTATGAAAAACCCATGCGCGTTGCCGATAGCCACCGCCAACGTATCGATGCCGGTCTTTTCAACAAAATCCTTGGCTTGCTCCGGATCGGTCATGTACTTATCCCAATCCACGGCGCCCATCTTATGTTCGAACAAGTATGGCACATTGCCCAATTCGCCCTGGACAGGAATCCCTTTTTCATGGCAGAAATCGACGACTTCTTTGGTCACCATGACATTATCCTCGTAATTTTTGCGCGAACCGTCGTACATGACGGAATTGAATCCGATGGTGACCGCTCTTTTGACTATTTCAAAACTTTTGCCGTGGTCCAGGTGGATCGCGACCGGAACTTCCGGCGCATAGAATTCCACGTCGTTCTTCACGATGTTATACAGCATGCGGCCGCCGGCGTATTCCATGGTCTTCTCCGTGATCTGGATGACGACCGGAGACTTGGTCTCTTTGGCCGCTTCGACGATCGCCCGGGTCGTTTCCATATTGGTGGTATTGAAGGCGCCGACCGCATAGCCGCCCGCCTTGGCTTTTTCCAGAATTTCTTTGACGCTGACAATCATATGCTTAAAAATTTTAAAGTCTAAATTTTAAATTTAAAATGAAATCTAAATGATTAAATTTTAAATATTTGTAACTTAGGAATTTAAAATTGATTTAAAATTTATAATTTAAAATTAAAAATTTCCGTTTATTATTTCCGCGATTTTCACAAAGCTATGCGGCACCAAACTCTCTTTTCCCACCAAAGCCCCGTCCATACCGGAATCGACGCAAGTCTCTTTCGCATTGGAAGGCGCCACCGATCCTCCGTATATGATCATCGCTCTTTCGGCGGTCTTCAAGCCGTATTCTCCCGCTAGAAATTTCTTTATAAGCAGTCTGGCGCTCATTATTTCGTTCGTTGTCGGAAGATGATCGGGATTGTTCGAGCTGATGGCCCATACCGGCTCGTAACAAACTATGATACTTTCTATTTTTACTCTATTTATTCCGGCCAGGCATTCTTTTAATTGCCGCATGATAACATTTTCACCGATCTGGTCTTTGTCCTCGCCCACGCATAATATGGGTTTCAGTCCGTTTTTCAAAGCCGCCAGAAGTTTCGCATTTATCGCGGCATCGGTCTCACCGGAATATTTTCTTCTTTCGCTGTGGCCCAAAATCACATACTCACAGCCGAAATTCTTGAGCATGGCCGGAGAAATTTCTCCGGTATACGAACCTTCGCCTTCAAAAAACATATCTTGCGCGCCAAGCTTGAATTTCTTGTCTTTCATTCCGGCAAAGCCCTCCAGATGCACGAATGGCGGACACAAGACAATTTCGGAATAGGAAAGATTCTTGCCATCCAGCTCTTTTTCCATCCATTGCAAATACTTATCCCGCTCCGCCGGACTTTGCAGATTCATCTTGAGATTGCCTATGACAATTTTTTTCATATCATTACAAATACATGGTGACACCCAACACGATCAGCCCCGAAACCATCGTGCCCAAAAGCAAAAGCGGCAGGGATTTTTTCAGCGGTATGTCAAAAATGAACGCCGCCAAAGCTCCGGTCATGCCGCCGATAAGCGGAATGGGCGTGGCAGCCAGAATAAAAATTGTCCACGAACCGTATTTCTGCATTCTTTTATCCGCCCTTTTGCGAGTATGTTCAAACAGCCATTTGAAAAATTTGTCAAAAACAGAAATATGTTTTGAAAGGAATTTGGCTATCGGATCAAGAGCCAGAATTATGATTACCATGGCAAAAAAAGTTCCGAAAACAGAATAAAACCAGGACCAGAAAGCGCCTAAGCCGTAAACTTTATACGCCAGCGGCAAAGCCGCGCGCAGTTCAGTCACCGGAATGGCCGCGATCAAGAATGTCGCCAGCGGCTTTGGAAAATTTGAAAACAGATGGAAAATAAAATCGTGCATAAATTTATATGTCTTATGTTTTTTGGTTACTGATTTCGTAAGAAATCAGCGGCAACCTCCGGCTGAATAGTGGAAATTTCAATTCCGGTCGAAAGCTCAAATCCCGCCCAATTCGCGGTGTGCGGCAGGATCTCAATATGCCAATGGAAATGCGGATAATCCTTGCCGTCGCATGGCGATGTATGGAGATAGAAATTATAGGCCGGGTCATCCAGAGCCTTAAAAATATTTTTGATCGAGATCTGCAACGCTTCGGCCAGAGCTATTTTTTCCTTGTCATTCGTCCTTTCAAAATACGGCTTATGTTTTTTCGGCACGACCCAGACTTCGAAAGCGGCACGCGACGAGAATGGACAATACGCCAGAAAATGCTCGTTTTCAAAAACCACCCGCTTCTTGTGCTCCAATTCCCATTCGATTATGGCGCAATAGACGCAATGCTTGTTGGCCTTGTGATAATTTTCCGCTCCGTCCAGTTCTCCCTGGACATACGGCGAAATCACCGGAATAGCCATCAGTTGGGAATGCGGATGTCCGATGGAAGCTCCGGCTTCCTTGCCGTGATTATGGAAGATCTCGATATAGTTCACGCTCTTCTTATTCATCAGGTCGATGTATCTTTCCTGATATGCGTCGACGATCTCCGCCACCTCCAGCACGTTCATCTGGGCGATCTGCCGGTGGTGGTCCCGCGTCACGATCAATTCATGATAGCCGGTACCGTCCATGGCGAAATACGGACCCTCTTCTTTGTGCTTCACTTTTTTCTCAGGCTCGAAGGCCGGATATTTGTTCGGAAAGACGCGCAAGCTCCAATCGCCGTCAGCACGCTCATACATGAGCACGTCTTTTTCCTGGCCCGTCTCTTCCGGATAGCAGAAAAAACAAGGCTTGTTCGGATCCTCTTCGATCGGCGCCCTCTTCTTCGCAAAATCCTCCGGCCGCTTGGCACGCCCGGTCGCGATGACGACCCAATCTCCGGTCACCAGATCCTGCCGCAATTCGGTTGGTTGTGTTTTGTTTTTTGTATTTTTTTCCTCCATTTTATCTGGCCGAAGCCAAAACGATTATTTATTTTTTATTTTATATTGCCCGGTCAACATCCGCCACTTCACCTGCATCAGCTCTTTCAGAGTGTTTATGTAAGCTTTAACATTTACGAGACTCTGTCCGGCATCCACCCACACCACCGGAATCTCAACAATCTCATATCCCATCTTTTTGGCCAGCATCAGCATCTCGAAATCTCCGCCCCAGCGATCGACTTTCATCTTTGGAATTATATCCAGCGTCGCTTTTTCGGAAAGGACCTTGAAGCCACACTGCGTATCTTCGATCCCTCGAAGACCCATCAAAAATTGAATAAATAAGTTTCCGGCGTCGCCCAGCACTTCCTTCCATTTCGGCTGATGTTTCTTAATCTTCGACTCCTTCATATCGCGCGATCCTATGATGACATCTCTTCCATCTTTCATCTCTCTCCAAAAATTCTCCATGTTAACGATGGAAGTCGCACCGTCAGCATCGGTGAACAGTCTAAACTTTCCGTTGGCTTTGAGCAGGCCTTCCCGGACGGAATACCACTTCCCCCTATTTTCTTTCCTGTCTATAATTTCTATCTTACTCACAAGCCCAGAAAGGCTCTTCACAAATTCGACCGTATTATCCTTCGATCCATCATTAATAACAATAACCTCATAATCTATGCCTTTTTGTTTAAGATGCGTGCCGATATCTTGAAGATTTTTTTCAAGCTCATTGCCTTTGCGACTGCCTTCGTTGTAAGCCGGAATGATGACCGACAGATAAGGTTTCTGCTCCATGTTTTTAGGCTTTTATCAATAGTTAAAAGGCATACTTCCGATTGCGGTAATTATAGCACAAACCCAGCAAGCTGGGAATTTTAAATTTAAAATTTTAAATTTTAAATTTTAAATTATTGCCTGTCCAGCCAGCTTTGCAGGATTATTCTGGCCGCTTCCTGATTATCTAGATCTTTGATGTTTTTCTTGCCGGTCTCTTTGATCCGGTCTTCAGCCATCTTAGTTGTGAACGCCTCATCTTCAAATTCCACCCGGACCATCGGAAAAAAATCCCCGATCTCATCGGCAAATTTGGAAATATTCAAAGAACTGAATTTCTCCGACTCTTTCGGCTTACCGATGACGATCGTCTCAATTGCTTCTTTTACAAAAATATCTCCAAGCTTATCAATCAAAGCTCTATCATTATCCAAAGTGCCATAAGCGAAAGCAATTTTGGTCTCGCTATCCGCTTTGGCCAATCCAATCTTGGCTTCTCCAAAATCTACCCCTAAAATATGGCTTATTTCGGCTGAATTTTGCATAGGCATTGACTTTTTAATAAACTTATGATAGAATACAAAATCAGTTTCGATTACATGTTCTTATTATAAACTTGCTCTTTTATTAAGAGGAGAATGCCATGCTAAAGAAAATAATAGTTTTTTTGTTAGGATATGTCTCATTCCTGTTTCTTTGGGATGCGGCATTAACATGGCGGTTTAAAATCCCGTATGTCAGTTACCTGACAATAGGTCACGACATAGCAATAGCCACCATCTTGGCCATAGCAGCTATCGCAATAC
>JAJYGF010000021.1 GCA_021785125.1 bacterium
ATCCTTGTCCTCATTGGTGATCTTGTCCACCTTGGCGGCGGCCTCAATATATTTCCTGGCGGTCTTTCCCCCGCCGGTGATGAGGATGAATTTATAGCCTTTCTTGATCTCTTCTTCAATCAGAGCCTTGAATTTCTTCACGAACTTCCAATCGATCTCCTCCGGCACAATCAACGATCCTCCAAGGGATATGATGACGGTTTTCTTATGCATATTTACCTATTTAAAAAATAAACGCCTACAAACATTATTGCAATTGAAATAACTTTCTGTGCTAAGTGTCTTTTTGTTAAACTTTCTTTAGCAATTTTAGGAAAAAATACCGTCAAAATTATTCCGTATAAGAAAACAAAAAGTGGCTGAAAGCCATTTACCAACCAAACTAGGGCAAGCGGGGCTAAAAGTGAGGCAAATGAAAAAATTAACCTGGCGCTGATATTAAGAGTTTCATTCAGTAGATCAAGGCTTATGACAATATATTTATATTTCTTAATCACGCGAAAAAATTGTTTTCGATATGACGGAATAAGCAGCATTGATAGTGTTGCCAAAGTAAATCCGACATATTCCCAAAATGACGTTACCCAGAAGCTTTCTTTTATTGCGACAAATTTAAAAATAAAACTTGTTAAAGCGCCCAAAAAAGAAGCGGTAAGCATCAAAAGTAAGACTTTTAGTTTTACTTTAAATTTTTTTCCAGTTATTTCTAATGAAATTCCAATCGCACCGCATATTATCAATAACCCCGCGAAAATCTGATGTGAAGACAATCTTTCATTTAAAAATAAATATCCTAAAATATAGCCGAAAATTGGAATGAATTGGAATAAAGGTATGACAACTGAGGTTTCGGCTTCCTTAAGTGCGTATGCGTATGGTATGTAGGTTGATATGTAAATTACACCGCTAAAAATTATAAGAATCGCATCAGGTAACTTTATGGAAAACAAATTATGCTCAAAAATTGGAATAACCAATAGCACTATGAGTCCGATAAAAACGGAAAAAATAATATAAGCCCCGGTTCCAACGTTTTTAAAAAATTTAGAGATTACGTATTTATCTATATGATTTGACATTGCCCACAATGCCGGCGATATCAATGCAATAAAAAACCAGTTCATTAGAGTGTTTTAATAATTTTGCTTATTTCATTTAAATATTCAGGATTTGAAATGTCATGTTTTGAACCGTGAACTTTTATGGATTCACAATTTTTTATTTCTTTTCCTGTTGCCTTAAATCTTCTTTCAACTTCAATTCCCTCTTCTGTTCCGGCAAGCAAATAAGTTTTACATTTCGTGCTTTTTGCAATCTTTTTGGCTGAGAAATTACATTCAAAATCAGCTATTCTTTTCTTACCCATGAAATTTTTCCAGCGTGCCCGAATATGAGGTAAATCCTCCTTAAAATAAGGAGAGAGCGAGCAAAGTATCTGAGTCTTGGGATTTATTTTCTGTGAGCTTATAAAGGATATTACCGCTCCAAAAGAAAAGCCTAAGATATAAATTTCTTTTGCATCACACTTTTCAGCCTCTTTCAAAAATTGCGCCACATAATCAGACATCACTTTCCTTTTCCAATCAATACCAACAATTATAGGTTTGATCCCCCGTTTTTGGAACATCCTGGCAATGTCCTGGTATTTTTTCTCCTTCGAGTCCTCAGTGAATCCTGGAATAATAAAAGCAATTTTATTTTTCATAATCATCATTTAACACATCCCTTATCCGGCACGCGGCCTTGAGCGGCCGCATCCTCCGCGGATTTGAAGCAGACCAGATTTTCCGGTTTGATCTTTTTCGCCCATTGGCAGTTTGGCTCATGGAATTTGTTGGAATTCTTGCTGGCAACAAATGCGCAATTGGCTGGAATCGGATCGGCTTGGATAGGCGCTTTTGGAGCGGCCGTGGTATTTGACCCCATTGTAGCACCAACCGGGCTTTCTGAGCCAGTTTTGAGGCTCCCAGAGGCCTTTTCAATGACAATCGGGCTGGTTTTGCCAGATTTGCCTTGGACATAGCCAAACTCGAAAGAAATTGCGGCAATCAAGATCAAACCCAAGCCTAGAATAAGCTCCTTTTCATTCTTTATCCAGAAGGCCTTTAGTTTAGCGATCATGTTGACATTATATCATATTCTGCTATAATTCATTTTGTATTTTGAATATGGCGACCCCGCATCGATTCCATGTAAATTAGGGTGATGGACCTAGATTTGCTCACGGTATCGCCTAGCGGCTCAGCCTGGTTTTTATTTAAGAATTTTTTAGAATCGAAGCGGGTGCTCATAATTGTAGTTACTTGCTTCGCTCGTAAACAATTATGGCACATAGAAAAGCCGGTGGATCCACCCAACTCGGCCGCGATTCGATATCGAAAAGACTTGGCGTTAAAATTTTTGGAGATCAAAAAGTTGAAGCGGGCCAGATCATCATCCGGCAGCGCGGCACAAAATGGAGACCCGGAAAAAACGTAAAGCGCGGCGAGGATGACACTCTGTACGCGATGACGAACGGAATCGTGAAGTTCGCCAAAAAGAAAGTCCGGACTTTCACCGGAAACTTGGAAAAAAAGAGATTTGTTTCAGTCGTAGCGGAAAAACTTCAGAAAAAATAGAATATGCGCTGAATATAAAACGGACCGGATGGTCCGTTTTATATTCTCGATTTATCGATGAAACTTGCGATTTCTCTATAAAACCGCTTCTTTTGCGGCTTTGGCCAATCTGAATTTAACGACGGTTTTGGCAGGTATCTGGATTTTGGCGCCAGTTGCTGGATTGACTCCGGTTCTCGCCTTTCTTTTGGCCTTCACCATCTTTCCGAATCCCGGCAGAACAAATTCTCCGTTTTTCTTCACTTCCTTGTACGCCATTTCGGCTATCACATCAAGAAAGTTTTTGACATCCTTCTTTGCCAATCCTGACTTTTCAGCAAGACCGGCTAGCAATTGTGACTTCGTCATCTTTGCCATAGTGTTTTAGTATTATTTTATTAACAATTACAATTATACACCTGAAAATAAAAAAATACCAGTGTTTTCGAAAGTTTTGTCAAGTTAAATCTAGAAAAACCCTGCAGGGGTTTTCTAGACTAAGCTAATAAGCTAAATTGAATTGAAGAGTTGAGTTGGGCAAATTAATTGGGACTATCGGCAGAAACGCTCGGATTGATGATCGAAGAAGAGTTTGAGAAAGCTGTTGTGATATCTTTGTCTTCCGAATTTCGGGTGGATTCATTTGTTTCTCCCGATTCAAGTATCCTGACTTTGAATGAATAATCGGTTCCCGGAAGCAGTTTTGTCACCCTGACCGAACCCTCCCCGTTATCGTTCAGCATGATCCTGGCCGCCCTTTCTTTCAGTATCTCGGTCGACTCGTTTTTGATGGAAATTATGGCCGTAACTGTCTGATTTCTGAATTTGTGGCCGTGTGATCGGAAATTAATGACAGCCGAAGTCGCTCTTATATCGGAAATGTCGGTGATTTTTGGTCCGGCGCCATGCATTTCAACGGTGTTTTCATCGTCCGCTTTCGCCGCCGGGACAATCAGTAAGAAAGCCAATGCGGCAAAAGAAGCGATTGTGATGCCCAAAATTTTTTTATAATTGATCGCGTCCATATCTTTCACCCCCTTCCTTATGGTTATATCAATTATTACAGAAATTAGTTTTCTTTATTCTTAATGTCAAAGCGCTCAAAAAAAGCTGCCGAAGGGCAGCTGAGAAATTTTTAAATCTTTACTCCACGAAAACTTCCTGATGGACCTCGTGATGCACTTTGATCCAATACGCCATCATGGCTCCGATAACAGTAAGAATGGCGGCTATGATGAAAACCGTGTCATAGGCTGAAACTTGAGCTCGGAGAATGATGAGTGAGATCGCCTCTTGGATTATTTTCGAATCATGTGAATGGATGACGGTGTATTTTCCGATGTCCATAACTTTACTGTTGGTCGCATCCTGCAGGATTGTGCCGAAGACGGCCACGCCAAACGCTCCGGCGATATTCCTTGCCAGCGCCAGAACTGAAGAGGCCTCGCCCACCTCATTCTGCGGCACGGCTGAAGCAATTATATTTGTCCTCTGTGCCATGCCGAATCCCAAGCCAAACGCCATGACGCCCAGTGGAACGATGATGTTAATGGCAGTCGAGCGTGGATCCAAGAACGAAAACATATACAGGCCGACAGCCGCGACGAAAGTGCTGGCCATGATAACATAACGCGCCGAGACCTTGCCCACCAGGTTGCCGCCTATGGGAGCTGCAATCATCATGGCAAACGCCATCGGCATAAACAAGAACCCGGTCTGCGTCGCATCATATCCCAGAAAGGTCTGGGCGAAGACCGGAATCAGAAAGACAGATCCCATCATCGCCATGAAAACGATGAAATTATTGATCAGTACGTTCACAAAAACTTTATTCTTGAAAAATTTCAAATCTACTATTCCGTCATTATGCCCGGCTTCGATCCGGATAAAGATGAGGAAGAAAATGATCGTGCTCAGATAAGTCAGCATGCTGTTTGCTGACATCCAGCCCCAGTCCAGACCCCTGTCCAAGACCAGGACCAAAGACGTCAGTGCCCCGCCCAAAGTGATTGCGCCCCACCAATCAAATCGGTCTTTCTTGCGCTTGATGTCGGATTCATGGATGAATGCCATTGCCATCAGCATACCAATCACGCCGACCGGCAGATTGATCATGAATACCGAACGCCAGCCGAAATTGTCGATCAGTGGCCCGCCGATAAGCGGTCCGAAAACAGAAGCAGCCGCAAATGATGATGACCAGATTCCCAGCGCTTGAGCCCTTTCTTTGCCCGGCTTGAAATTTAAAGCCAGGATCGCCATAGCCGTCGGATAATCCGCCGAACCGGCGATCGCCTGGATGACGCGGAACGCGATCATCGAAGTCAAATTCCAAGCCAGCCCCGCCAAAACCGACCCGAAAATAAACAAGCTGAACCCGATCATATACACTCTTTTCTGCCCAAGTGTGTCACCCAATTTCCCCCAGATCGGAACGAAGATCGCATTGGCCAGAATATAGGCCGTCGCTATCCAGCCGGCAGAAGATACCGTAATGCCGTAATCATTAATAATCTTTGGCAACGCCAAGTTCACGATCGTCTGATCGAGCCGCCCAAGAAAAGTTCCCACAATGACAGTCAGAAGGATTAGCCATTTTAATTTTTTATCTTTCTTATCTTCCATCGCTGATTTACTTCGTGCTTATCCAAACTTTGGCCGACATGCCATTTTTCAATTCCGGATACTGGTCGGTGTTGAATCTTATTTTTACATCGAAATTATTTTCTTGTCTCTGGTCGGATATGTTGAAGACGACGTCGGTTGCGTGAGAAGTCGGACTGACTTCGTCTACGATGCCGTAAAATTTTTTCGATCCGAAAGCGTCCACTGTGAAGACGGCCCGTTGTCCTGTTTTGATGTCGGCCAGGCCTTTGTCTTCTTCAACTTGCGCATCCACGCGCAGATCTTGCGGATTTATGATTGTAACCACGGGTTCTCCTGGAGTGAAATTCTCTCCCAGACTGTTTTTTACCTGGATGACCAATCCCGGGGTGGCTGTCGTAACCATTTCATTCCCGATTTCAGCTACCGTGAAATTGGCCGGTACCATGTCGCCTTCTTTGACAAAAAGCGCTTTCAATTCTCCGCCGGTGGTCGATGACAGGGCGATCGTCGGTGCCGAGACAAGCGCATTGTCGGTATAAATCTGGTTCTTAGTCGCCTGCCAATAGAAAAAACCGACTATTCCGGCTGCCGCAAGAGTCAAAACGAGCAGGGCAAGAATAGTTTTTTTCTTGGAGGCGGTGTTGTTTTTCGATTCGAATTTTTCCGTAGGTTTTTCCATATTTTTAATTTAAACTTTGTTATTCCGCTTCAAGGACAATAACTGGAACGTTCGGATTGACGATTTCTCCCAATTCAATGTCTTGCCTTGTTATGATTCCATCAAAGGGGGCTTTGATTACATATTTATCAAGCTGGCTTTTGACATTATTCAGATTATCCATGGCTTGTTGGACGGCGGCACTTTGCGCATCGACACTGTTTTGCGCCAGCTTGATCTGCTGATTTTGGATTTTTCTGTCATTTGAACGGAGACCCTTCAATTTAAGCTCTTGAGTCTTGAGCGCATTTTGCAATGCGGCCAGGTTTGATTGGGCGGCAGACACTCCGGATTGCGCCTGTTCATATTGTGCCAATGCTCCGGTATTATCGATCCGGGCCAATATGTCGCCCGCTTTTACTGAATCGCCGACTTTTTTTGAGATCGATACGACCTTGCCGCTGGTTCCGAACCCCAGGTCGGATTTTTTCGATGATATTTCATCGAAATTCGCCGTTGGGGGCAGGCCCAGGCTTGCTTCGGATGGAAAATGGTTGACCAGGTTTGAGTTGATGAATAGTACGGCTATCGAACCGGCTATCGCCAAAATAAGCGCGTAGATTATGATTATCTTTTTGTGCATATATTTGATGTCCGATTAATTATGGGTTATTTTGGTCAATATTTTTATCAACTCATTCTGTTCCTTGGCATTCAATTTCTTCAAATTGTTTTTCATGTGCTTTGCCATTTTTTCACGCCATTTTTTCATTTGGACTTCGCCTTTTACAGTTATTTCCAATCTGATTATTCGGCGGTCGTTCTTATCGGCATTGCGGCGTATCATATCGGATTGCGCCAAGGTTCTTATGAGCGAAGTCGCGCTAGGTGGCGTAATCGCCAAAAAGTCGGCCACTTCCTTCATCAGCGGCTTTTTTTCTTTTATGAAGCGCAGAGTTGTGAACTGAAGAAAAGAAAAATTTTCACCTGTCTGCACGGTCAGCTGTTCATGTAGAATCCTTCGAGTGGCGAAGATTAGAGAAATTATCTCGTCTATTTTCCTGTTCATTACTTAGCCTATTTAATTATTAGATAGTCTAAGTATATATCTTTGACGGATTTTGTCAATAGCCTTGAAAAAATCAATCGGCAAGCGACAAGCTGTTTTCATGGCCGGATGCCGCCAGGATCCTTAAATGGACAAAGCCGGAATGATCTCCGGCTTTGTGACAGGATTTTTTGCCATTTACTATTGATTTGTCGTGGCAGTGGTTCCGGTGTTGGTGTTTGCTCCTGATGTGCTGTTGCTATTCGTGTTTTGCGCGAATGCTGTTTTCAAGGCGCTTACCGCTGATTGCATGGCAGTTTGATAGGCCTGCATGGCTTGTTGGACGGCAGCGTTTCTTGTTTGTGCCAACTGCTCTACTTGCGGACCGACTTTATCGATCTGAGCAGCTCCGGATTGCCGTGCGGTCCTGGCTGTTTGCAAGGCCGATCGGAAAGTCTCTCTCACAGTTGCCGCGGCAGTGCCCGAAGAACATTGGGCGGAAGCTTGCTGGATGGCGCTCTGGATGGCGGCTTGGAAAGTTGACAACACTTGTTTGACATTGGACTGATGCTGGGAAACGATTTGTTTGACCGCGGTGCGAAAAGTGGTGCGGGCGGAGTCAATGGCGGACTCCCTTGTTTTTACTGCCGATTCGATAGCGTTTTGGAATGTAGTTACCGCTTGTTTTTCAGAATCAGTGGTGGCCTTGCTGTTAAGTCTGGCATAAATATTCTGGCGATTTTGCGCCCATTTGGCCCTGTTTTGTTGCAAAGTATTGTCCGAATTTTGTTGGTTATTCTGAATTTTTTGGGATTCACTATCCACCTTATTTTGCAGACTCGAGGTCTGCTTATTCATGTCTGTTTCGTATTTCTGCGACAAGGTAGAAAAATGCGTGCAAAAATTCTGGGAACCGATGCCGGCCGTGGCTGCGCCAAGACCATGACCCTTTGTTGTATTGCCGGCACTAGTGTTGTTGGCGATGTTGCTATTATCGGCCAAAGCTGCCGGAGCAAAAGAAAACGAAACCGTAAGTGCGAGCAGGGTAAATAAATTGGCGATTATTTTAATATTTTTCATTGTATTGGATTATTTACTGAATCGGTAGTAGAGTTGA
Source organism: bacterium (assembly GCA_021785125.1). Taxonomy (GTDB): domain Bacteria; phylum Patescibacteriota; class Minisyncoccia; order Moranbacterales; family UBA2206; genus JAJYGF01. The sequence goes on from JAJYGF010000021.1 coordinate 8,028, forward strand.
TGGCTTGTCCATCATTGGAAATGGTTTTGGCGTCATTCGACCCGTCTTGTGAAGACAAAGACGCTGATTGGTTGGCTTCTGTGGCCAGTTCGCTAAGATCAATGCCAGCTACCGAACCAACGTTGGTGGTTATGGTTGGGGCGGCCTGCGATTGGTTGTTGTCGGCAGTTTGATCTTGCGCGGACTGATTTTGCGCCTGGCCGTTGTTATGATTTTGCGGCATTATTTCCGCAGTTTGAGTAGGAGCTGGGATGCTGTCGTGCATCGCAAAAATCGCAATGATAACAACCACGACCGCAGTTAGGCTCCCGATGATTATTGTAAGTTTTTTTGATTGCATATTTTTATTTATTGATTTACTCCAAAGTGATAAGGAATCGACCAGGTCCTTATCGTGCGGATATTTATCTTTATAAAATAAAAGCAGATATCGATTTTAAAATATATACGAGACACAGACTTGTTTGTTACCGGAATATCCGTCTTCGATATTAACAACCCTCGGCTGCCCACTGAAATCTCCGCTCGTAGTGCACTTGGAACTCACTCGACATTGCGGTCTGCGATGCAAACATTGCTACATTTCAGCCGGCAAACCAAGAAAATCAGAGCTATCCACTACGGAATGGAAAAACATTCTTGATCAACTCAGAGATCTGGAAGTCCTGAGCGTGTATTTTACCGGCGGCGATCCACTGCTGAGAAAAGACTGTTTGGAAATTGTAACTTATGCCAAAAAAATCGGCATGAGTTGCAACCTCCTGACCAACGGACTAGAACTTGAAAAAAACATCAGCGTGGATGACATCCCCAAAGATGTTTTCCTGGTTCTAAGTTTCGATGGTGAAAATGGCACGTCGATTCTACGACATGTATCCGGAAATCGGATTTTGAACATAATCGATATGCTCATGTCGAGAAAAAGAGCATTCGCAATCCAAGGGCTGATTTTCAGGGACAATGTCAAAGAGATGATACATGTTGCGAAATGGTGCACCAGAAGTGGCATCGACTTTTCTCTCAATGACATCCTACCGATTGGAAGAGCCAAGAAGAACAAGCAGCTTCTTCTGTCCGAGAGCCAGCTTCCTGAACTCATGGATCTTGAAAAAGCCATGAAACTCCATGAAGCAATCAGATCAATCTCGCTTCCGGAATATCCAGTCTCCAATCCCGATATCTACCAGTCCATTTCGGCATTGGTCAGGGCAACTGGGAGGCCGGAACCAGGCGTTTTTGTGGCATATGTAAGTTCGGATGGATTTTTGTATGCCGACAATTATTATGCCGCGGAAAACTGGAAATCAAAATATAACCTTCGTTATATAAGATTTTCAGACGCATGGCTTCAAGCCTTTGAAGAGGAACGAAAACTCCGAATCGATACCTTTGCCGGATGCATCGACTGCTCCTTGCTCAAATCTGGCGGACACTGCGATTTGCAAAACATGGCAATGTCCAGCCACCTATACAAGGCTAACAACCACTGCGGTGTATACCCAGCTTTAAAAAAGCTGAAAATCTGCAGGGCATCATTGTGAGAATCTTCACAAAACAAAATGACCGACTGAAAAGCCGGTCATTTTCCTTATGCAATTTTAAAATAAAACTATTTTTTCCTCAATAAAACAATATTATCTGGCGAAACATTTTTTAATAGCTTCGCGTCATTTCTCTCAAAAAAACCAACTAACTCAAACTTACTATTTTTATCCACAAGAAGTTTCAGCTCTTCGGGGAAAATTATTTTGAGATCATCCTTATCAATAAATTCCATCTTTTTCCCATTATCATCTACTTCCATCTTTAATATTTGTGTCACTGTTTGTTTTAGCGGATTTTTCGGAATTATTTGATAAGTTGTTTTTACCTTAATTTTGCCTTCTTTCATTATCCAGTGTTGCGGTTTAAAAAAAGAAGGATCTGCCCAATTTATAGCTAAATTTTCTATAAGATACAGACCGCCATTGTTGAGTGAATCAGCCACCGAATTCAAATGAGAGAGAAACAATTCATTATTTTTAACATATATAATCGATCCCATCATTATATACGCAAAATCAACTTTTCTCGTAAGTTTAAACTTATTAATGTCAGCCCTTAATGTTTCCACTTTCAACTCTTCCTTTTTTGACTCGCTTTTTAGATAATCAAGCATTTTCATGCTAGCATCAAGACCAATCGACTCGTATCCTCTTTTTGCCATTTCTCTTAACTGCAAAGCAGTGCCGCAAGCCAAATCTAAAACTGATTTTACATCTGTTTTACTGTATTTTTTTATAAACTTTTCAAAAAGATCACCTTGCTTTTTTGCATCTATAAAGCTAAATGCAATTTCATAGTATTTCGCCTGATTGTAGATTTGTGACTTCATAACATTGTTAATAAAAAATTTAATTTATACAGCTTAATATCAATCCGATAATTTTGCAAATTACACTAGCAATTTGTAAATATTTATCGAATTTTCGCTAAATACCTTGTTCTCAAGCTCAACACCCAACCCGAGTGATTTCACCAATTTAATATGATCATCAATTTTACACATTGGCCAGTCAGTGCCGAAGATAACTTTATCCGGCCGATCGGCAATGGTTTTTTGCAATATTTCTCTTACTTTTTCAATCCCTCCGCTTTTTTCAATTACTTCAGCATCGGCCATAGCGGCAGTTTCAAAATAGATATTCGGCACATCTTTCGTTATTTCATAACAGTAGTCCATCTTTGGCCAATAGTAGTGCGTGATAATCACTTTGAGTTTCGGATATTTTTGGGCAATTTCCACAATATATTTCGGGTCATTCCATTTGGCGCATTCGCTATCGCCTGAATTTTCACCAGTATGAAACAAGACTGGAACATCCAATTTTTCACACAATTCATAATATGGCAAACATCTTTCATCAGTTGGATAATATGGGTCGTGACCTGGGAAAAATTTTATTCCTTTTATTTTTCCTTCTTCTAAAAGTTTTTTGTATTTTTCCAGTTCACCTGAACCTCTTTGAATTATTTGCGGACTACCGAGCAAAAACAAATTTTTGCGCTCTCCAATCAACTCAATAGCTTTTTCCAAATCCGCGATATTTTCGCTGCCTTTAATATTATCCGGAATAATGATCGCAGCACCTATTTCATTTCTCTCAATTTCTTGCAAAAACAAACCGAAAGCATCTGGCAACGATTTCGCATTGTCATTATATAGAGAGATATGAACATGTGAATCAATAATCATAAAATACACAGCATGTTTAATCTGTTTTAGGGTCTAATTCCTCGCGGCTTGCCGCGAGAGTATAATGGATGCATGAGCATCTATATACACAAAAGACATAATGTTACTGTTTTGATCTATCATCTCGTCT
>JAJYGF010000004.1 GCA_021785125.1 bacterium
ATTTTATAATTTTTAATTTTGTAATTTTTAAATAATTTTTTAAATCTTAATTTCTAGACATTTAAACATTAAAAATTTAGATTGATTTACAAAATTAAAAATTCAAAAATTAAAAATTTGATGAAAGATAAAAAGCAACAACTAGATATATTGAATGCCGACATGTCCCAATGCTCTGACTGCGTCTTACGCATGCAATGCAGCCGCGTCGTGCCAGGCGAAGGAAATGCTGAGGCAGAGATCATGTTCATCGGCGAAGCGCCTGGACAGAAAGAAGATGAGACCGGCCATCCTTTCGTGGGCGCGGCCGGAAAATTTTTGAATGAAATGTTAGCTTCTATAAATCTGAAAAGAGAAGATGTCTACATCGCCAACGTCGTGAAATGCCGCCCGCCACAGAACCGCGACCCATTACCGGAAGAGGTGTCAGCCTGCTGGCCGTGGCTTCTGGAGCAGATCAAAATCATCCAGCCAAAATTGATAGTGACATTAGGGCGGCACAGCATGGAAAGATTCTTGGAGGGCCAAAAGATTTCCCGGATCCACGGAACGCTTGTCATCAAGACGATCGCTGGGATCGGCCGTCAGAATTTTTACACGCTCTATCACCCGGCCGCCGCGCTCTACAACGGTTCGATGCGAGAGATATTGATCAAGGATTTCAATCGCATTCCAAAAATAATTGAAAAAATTAAAAGCGAGGGATAGCCTCGTTTTTTGTGCCCGGGGCGAGACTCGAACTCGCATGACGTTGCCGCCGAGGGATTTTAAGTCCCTTGTGTCTACCATTTCACCACCCGGGCATTCTTAATCGCTGTTATTTGGAGGTCGCGCCCGGAGTTGAACCGGGGTAAAGGGTTTTGCAGACCCGTGCCTAACCGCTCGGCCACGCGACCAAAATTCAAAGATAGCAAAGATAGATTATCAAAAAGAAGACCCTTGGTCAAACAAAAATGCCCCTGCAAGGGCATTCTTGTTTTTAAAATCAATCCACTATTTCTGCCGACAATGTCTTTCTTCCGAAAGCGAAAGCTTGGGCTTTTGTCGGCATATAGATATCCACGTGATTGCCTTTGATCGCACCCCCACGATCTTCGCAGACGAACGTGCCATACCCGTCAATCCGTATTTTGGTGCCGAAAGGAAAGCGCGGAGGGCAGGCGATCGTGCGATTTTCCATAACGCGCAATCCGCTGGCAGTTATTCCGTCCTTCTTGCCGCACTCATCGGCAGCGGCCGTATAGGCGGAAGCATCGATGGCAAACTTGCCTTCCGGCAGAATGATATCTTCTGACCGGCCAGCGAATTTGGCCAAAAATTTATCCCTGTCATCTTCCTTTTTCCGTACCGGAGCATAGCCTTTGTAATTGAAAGGGATCCTGATGTCGGAATCCGCAGGCGCGATGCCATCTGTCACTTTTATATTATCTTGTATTTTAAAATTTATTTTGGTTTCATTAGTGTCCACGATGGGTGCCGCCATTGCCCTGCCTGGAATGAAAGTCACCCAGACGATAGGCAGCATCACTATCATACTAATGATACGCATTCGATATTTTTACTTGTTAATTTGCCCGCCGAAAGTCATTTTCAGCATGACTGGAAAGTATAGCAAATGATAATACCTTTGTCAAAAGCTTCTCGGTAATTTTGGCTTAGATAAAGCATTTTAATTTGACTTGTATCTTTTTCTAGGCTTATGTAAGCCATAAATTTGAAAATAACTCCGCAAAGCTTGAAACTATCTTCCTGCCAAAATCGGAGTTTTTCCTATTCCTGTACACTTCGTAAAAATATAGGCCGCGCGGATTATCTTTCAAGGAAAATCCTTCGATCACATAAAACGTATTGTCTTCATGCATGTCCAAGGCCAGATCGTATTTGATTTTTTTCTTCTCCAAATATTTTTTGAGCATCAGGACTTCTTGTGTCCTGACTTTTCGAAAATCACGATTAAGATCCCTGCCTTTGAAATTATATCGGCATTCCATGTCCAGGCCCGTGGGATTCAGACAGGGCGAAATGTATAAATTAAATTTTTTGGACAGTTTCTTTCCGTTGCGGTTCAAAAATTTTATTATGGCATATACGCTGCCTGGCTCATTTCCGTGCAAACCGGCAGAAATAAATATATTTTTACTTTTAGGATTTTTGAACCTGCTTTCAACGATAAAAATCGGATAGTCCGTTCCATCGAATTTTATTTGTCCGATCTTTCTTGCCAGAAAATGATCGCCGGCCAGCGATAATATTTCTTTAACGATTTTTTGTAAGTATATGGATTTTTCCATGTCCGCTAATACAGCAAAGATTTTACATTCTTTCAAAAAAGTTTTGATAAATTCAAAAGGTTTGCTTCAGACAAAAAACAGCCTCTTGCAAGACCGCTTTGACACTGTGAGCGGGGAAGTTCACACGGTTAGAAAAGTGCTTTATGATCAAAGGCGTTATCGGTAATAAATTTGGGATGCCGATGAAAATTTCCAAGGGCCCGAGCCGCAAGCATCGGCATTCAGACGTTCCACATTTATCTCATCCGGAGAAATGAGCTGCAATATGACCGCGGATCTCGGAGGCGCGGCATCGACATTCGAATATAGCTTCTTATTAACATCGTAGCAATATACATTTCCGTCTGCTTTTACTTCATCAAAATCTCTATTCACCGATCCTAAGTGCAACGGCGTGAAATAATAAGCTCCTCCTTCCAATCCTTTTGAAGACATCGAGGTCCCCATGGAAAAAACTCCGATCTTCGTATCCACGTCATCATGCACCAGCGCCAGATTCGGATCTTCGCTGAAATTAGAAGAAGGCGTCTTTTCCGCAAACCAATTCCCTTGCGCCGTTCCCGAAACATCTTGCGCGGTCGTTCCGCAAAGAGGAGCCGCAGTCCGCTTGGAAATCGCGGTAAATGGATTGTCGATAGGATATCCGCCAAGCAATCTATAAAGAGAATTGCGCAACCCCGAAGTGAAATAATCCAGAGGGCAGACGATTTGGCGCGAATAATTCTGGCCGGTTATCGGAGAAAATCTTGAATCATTCGCATATTCCAAGGGCTTCGCGCCGAAATCTTCCAATACCCAGTCCAGCGCTTGCGAGCCTCGCTGCTCTCCGCCCGCAGTTCCGATCTTTTCGCCGGCGCTAAGCTTGATGTCGACGCTTTTTCCGCATGATTCGAAAATTTCATCGCCGGCAGTCACATTATTGCAATAATCGAAAGGGGAAACGAAAGAGTTGAGGAGCTTGTCGGACAAAGAAGTCAGATGATAAAAAAATCCTGAGATATCGGAGCAAGGAGAGAAGCTCAAAGTATAATCCGTCCGTAGGAGATTTTTGCGGCTTTGATCCGAGAAATATCGGAATCTTTCTATCTTGAAAACAGTGATATCTCCCGGAGAAAAAACATCGGTCTTCAATGCGGTCCTCTGATCATCCAACGGCAGATACATATACAGATGGTTAATGGGAAAAACATGCCCGGTAGGATTCACGTGCCCCAACGGCTCGATGTAGGATATCGAAGACGGCTTGATCGGCGACACGGAAAATATGTCTTTCTTCGCGCCGCATGATGTCACATCCGCAGGAAAATCCATCCCATGATCCGCCGGTTTGGCCGATGTAGCATCGTTTTGATTCTGTGCCGGGAGTGCCGTCTGAATGCTTTCCGGACGAAACAAAAACTTCTTGTCCGGCGGAGCCAAGAAAATATCCTGCAGGACAAAAAGCATGGCTATGGCTAAGATGATGATGCCGGTTATTTTTATTTTTTTATGCTTTGCAAACATATTCCTAATTTTGTTTTATTATTTAGATCCAGATATGTCAGACATGTCATGCATCTGCCGCTTATCATCATCGGCCAGATCTTCATCTAATTTCAATATGAAATCAAATCTTTGGTATTCATATTTCGTGCTCATATTTAAATTGTAGCAGAAAAATAAAAACACCAGAACAAGTCTGGAGTTTTTATTTTTTGAGCTAGTTCATAGGTTAGAACCGAGTTTGCGCTGAATTATCAAAATAAAAAGGAGCTCGGTATTTAACCCAAACTCCCTGGAATCCTTTTGAAGGACTATGCAATATTTACCACTTCGCAGTAAATTCCTTCGCCACGCCCAACTAACTGCAGAGCGACATAAGGATTATTTTGCCAGTCGTTTTCTTTCTCCATCTTGAGAACTTGGAAATCGAATTGGCTAGAATGGTCCTTGTGACAGTGTGTCACTTTCGTAGAAACTCTTAGAATGCCCATCCTTAGCAAAATTTTAATGGCTCCTGGATAAATCAATTCGGGCCAAGTTTCCCGAATCACTCGCTGGATCCGGTGAGGAATATAGTGCTCGTTACGGCAAAGGATCATATGCCTTTCTTTTTCTCCCACAAGAATATAAGTGAAGCCTGTATCGCACATATGCAAATCTCCTTTTCGTTCATTTGTTAAATGGACTGTCCAAATGCCTCCGCTATAAGTGCACTACATCCGATTGCATACTCGTTGAGAACTTCAGGAGTCATTTGCAGAACATTCTCTTCTCTGTCCCTGAGAGGACATCTTTCACATGAGAAACCATCATATCTTATGACTCTGTCAAACTTCACGATCTCTTCAAGGCAACGTTCCGCGAATTTGCATTCAGACCAGCGGCTATTCATAAGATAATCGATCATCTTTTCGGTATCCGCTTGCTGTGATCCGTTCTTCCTGATAGGAACAATTACCGCGCCGTCTTCTAAGCGTATTTCTTCTTCCTTATGAAAACCCTTTGCTCTAGTCATAGCACAACGCCTCCTTTTATAAGTTTTAAAGAGCTTCTATGGAAATCGTATTAGATTAACATTTAAGGCTAAAATGTCAATGGGGATATGATTTTGCGAAATTTACCTGCAATTCTTATTCTTTTTCCAAACAATTTGTCATTTTTTAATATTTTCATCAGCAAAAAGACCTATGCCATGAATTAGAGATGTCTTTAATTTTGTTTTTACGAGAAGCATAATTTACGGTATTATTAATTTAATCATATCAAAAAAAGCCGCACGAGGCGACTTAAGTAAACTTAAACCACTCTTAATTTTTACTGGCAAGTTCATGCTTGAGCCGATTTCCGCTCCTCTTTCTCTTTTGCGGCAAATAAACCGGCGAGCCTAGCTATTTTTTGAAGTGTTCTTTTAATTTTCTTCTTCCGGCGCCGCTTTTCCAATATAATTCACGCCTCTTTGCTTCAATTTCAGTTTCAAAATCTTCTTTAAAAAGTAATCTAAATGGCTTCCTGTGTTTTGTAGATTTAACTCTGCCTTGATTATGTTCTTGAAATCTCCTCTCAAAATCATTCGAATACCCAACGTAAGTTCTTAAATCTTTTAAACTTTGTAAAATATAAGTTGAATACATATCTAAATTTTAATCTACTTTTTAAAAAATAAATAGCGTGAGCGGGCCGACTCGCTCATTTTTAAAATGAGCGGTCGAGCCTCGCTCAAATTTAAAAGACGCATAATGCGTCTTTTAAATTTGAGCGGGTAACGGGAGTCGGACCCGTATCTCTACCTTGGCAAGGTAATATAATAGCCGCTATACGATACCCGCCTTCGCTATAGCTTCGGCGGGCAAGCCCGCTTAAACCTAGCATATTCATTTGTGTGCCTGGAGTCAGAATTGAACTGACGACACGAGGATTTTCCTCTATATTTGTCTTGGGTTTCCCACAAGGATCGGACTATTTCTTCACCGCTCGGTAACCGAGTACGGTGTTAGGCGCTCACGCAAGATTATTGTTGGGACTCACTCGCTAGTCTCTACACCTTCTTCAGGATCAAGGCCCGCTGAAGCTTGGCTCGAGATTGCCATATCTGTGAAGATTTAGGCTTCCTCGAATTCACCTAATTTTTAAGACTGCATTACTGCAGAATGGACCGAAAACCAGTCCTCTGCTCTACCACTGAGCTATCCAGGCAATTCGTGACTCATTTATCTGTGCGCGCTGAGGGACTCGAACCCCCAACCCTCTCGGTGTAAACGAGATGCTCTAGCCATTGAGCTAAGCGCGCATAATATTTTAAAATTGTGGGCGAAAGAGGACTCGAACCTCCAAGGGATTACTCCCACAAGCACCTCAAGCTTGCGCGTATACCAGTTCCGCCATCCGCCCACATGAATGCGGTGAATATACCAATTCCCCGCCTCGACTCGCCGTCTCGGCGAGGCGGGCACCACGAAGGCGTGGAAACTATTTTGTTTCTTCTATTTTTTCTTCTTTAGCTTCAGCGATAGCTTCTTCAGCAACCGGCTCAGCCGCAACCGGAGCTTCTTCCGGAACGATTGAAGCGGCTTCCTTATATTTCATGCGGCTCTTCTTGGCGGTCAAACCTCTCAAAAAATATAATTTTGCTCTTCGAACTTTGGCAGTTTTGACCAGTTCAATCTTATCGATGCTTGGAGAATAGATCGGCAGGATCAGCTCGACTCCCACACCATTGGAAACTTTCCGCACAGTGATGGTTGGAGAAGAGCTCTGCTTTCCCTTAACGGCGATAATCAATCCCTCAAATACCTGAACCCTATCCTTCTCGCCTTCTTTGATCTTGCGATAAACTTTCACAACATCCCCAGACTTGAAATCAGAGGCTTGTTTTGTCCTTTGTTCCTTGTTGAATTCGATAACTTTCTTTTGCATATGGTTATTATACTACTGTCGCCGCCGTGCGGAAGAGAGTTTAAAATTAAAATAAACTCATCAATGAGTATTAGAAAAATTGTTAAATTTTTAGCTTTTTCATATTACCTTTTTATTCAATTTTAGTCAAGAATGAAGCGAAATCGGCCGGCAGTTCCGACTGAAAATCAAACTCTTCGCCCCAAAGCTTGAATTTCAGGCTTTTAGCGTGCAGGAGCTGCCTCATTGTCCCGGCCGGATTTTTGAGATATTTCCGGGCATATTTCTCATCGCCTACGATCGGATGGCCGAGCGAAGCGAAATGCACCCTGATCTGATGCATACGTCCGGTCTTGGGGCGCGCTTCTATCAGATCAAAATCACGAAACCTTTTCACGACTCCATATTCGGTTACGGCCGGCCGGGCAGTGCCCTTGATCTTTCCTTCGGCAATCTTCTGTTTTTTGAAGTTCGCCGCCCGCGCGATCGGCGCATCGATCACGCCTTCTGTGGAATCAAGATGGCCGTGCACCAGAGCGACATACTTCTTTTCAATTTCCCGATGCGCAAATTGCCTTTTCAATTCATTGAATGTTTTTTGATTCCGCGCGACCACCATGACGCCGCTCGTATCCTTGTCCAATCTATGCACGATGCCGGGACGCATCCAACCGAAAGTCGAATCGTCATGCACATCTTTCATTTTCGGAAATTCCGCGACCAATCCGTTCGCCAAAGTGTTTTCTTTTTCCACAGCGGAAGGATGGACCTGCAATCCGGCCGGTTTGTTTATTACGATTATGTTTTCGTCCTTGTAAACAATTTCCAGCTTTATTTTTGCATTTGAGGACAACTCCTCTTTTTTCTTTTCCAAATCTATCGAAATAACATCCTGGCCCCTCAACGAATAACTTGGCTTCACGACTTTTTCATTCACAGTTATTTTTCCGGCTTTAATGGCACGGATTATTTCTCCGCGGGCCATATCCATATCCAAAAAAAATCCCTCCTTGAGGAACTTGTCTATTCTGACATTCGTTTGTTGGTCGCTGAAAATAATTTTTTTCATGTGGGGATGGAGAGACTCGAACTCTCACGGATCGCTCCACCAGTTCCTAAGACTGGCGTGTATACCAATTTCACCACATCCCCAATCTGCTTTACAGCATGTTTAACGCAAAATTTTCGCTAATCTTTCGACTTCGATTTTCAATGCTCCATCGTCTTCATATTCGCCATGATGGCGAGTACTGTCTCCATATGTCTCTTTTTTCTGGTCGAGATGGATATTTACAAGCATGTCCGCGCCTGATAAAGATATGTACATGTGAAACCTGGGAAAACCCGCGCGCGCCAGAGGACGCACGAAGCTCATCTCGCCCTTTTCCGTCTTGTGTTGGAAGACATAACCCGCTCTTCGGAAAAGATTCACGGGATTAGCTGTAATATTTTTGATTTCCAGTTGCATAAGCTTGTCGGAGTGCTGGGAATTGAACCCAGGTTACACGAACCCGAATCGTGCGTAATACCGTTATACGACACTCCGATAAAGATTCATTTTCAACAGATGTGCCTTGGGCGAGACTCGAACTCGCACAGTATTGCTACTACATGCACCTGAAGCATGCGTGTATACCAATTTCACCACCAAGGCTTTTATATGATTTCCTGGTTCACTCTTTGCAAAATATCCTTAACTTTATCATTTCCACGCAATTTGTCCACTGCTTCGATAATCGCATCCGCATCAGCCGCTAAAGACGGCTGTTTGCTCAGAAAGATATGCATAGTTTTATCATTTGGCCTTTCTTCGAAATATCTTGCAATTATCGCGTACCACATTTCGAACGATTCTCTCGAAACATCCAGGCCTGTCCCGATCTCCGGAGGATTATTGAAAAATAAACGTACCTTCTCCCAGTTGTTATATGAATCATAAACCAGCTCGTCCTCCAGCAATTTGGCCGCCAATCCGGCCATTTCCGCAGTGCCATCGATAGCATAGAAATTATACCGGTTTAATATCTCTTCCCGCTTCATATCGCAATACAGATGAAATTTCCAGCCAGCTTCAAATGAAGACATATTTGAAAAATCCAGATCCAAACAATCATAGCACAGATGGGTATCTTTTCTTTTCACGGACTCGTCAATCCTCCGGATGTCTGGAAAACAACAGCCCAGCATAAACTGGTCCTTGTCGATCGTGTTCGACGGATATTTCTCGAAATATCTCTGAGCGTAAATTATATGTGAAACTTGTGAAGCCATATCTAATTATATCATCATTTGACCCAGTGCTTTTCTTTTATCTCCTTGTCATCCTCTTCCTTCTTTTCTTCTATCTTTTCTTTCGCCATCTCGCGGAGTTTTTCCAAATCTTTCTTATCCAATTCCTTTGCGCGCCTCAGAAGATATTCACGATCATTTTTTGAAGCGTCTTCGATGACTTCAGAAAGCAGGACATCCAGGATCGCCCCGATCTTCGGACCGGGCTTCAATCCCAATTCTTCCATCAGGTCCGAACCGTTGATCTTGAGCATCTTCACCGAAACGGCATCGTGCGAAAGCTTGTCGATCATATATTCCAGATGTCGCAGCTTGTACGGCTTGGCTTTCGGCGTGCCGGATCCGAGACGGTCCGCGATTCGCACATTGATCAGATCCTTCATATTTTCCAGCCCGACTTTTTTGATCAATCTTCTGACCGACGCATCGCCGACTTCCTCGGGATTGTAATAGAACATATGATTGTCGACCAGAAGAGAAACTTTTCCGATAATTTCATTGGAAAAACGCAATCTTTCCAAGATTTTCCGAGCCACCCTGGCTCCGACATGGTCATGGTTGTAGAAAGTCGATAATTGGCCCTCTCCCCGTTTGGTCTGCGGCTTGGCAACGTCATGCAAAAGAGAGGCCAGGCGCACATCCAATTTTTTGGAAGGACAATATTTCAGCGCCAGGATGGAATGTTTGTAAATCGTATAGATATGATGCCGATTTTGCGCGACGCCCACGCCCTTCTCCAATTCGGGAATGATATGATCCAGAAGCCCCGCTTCATGCAGCATATCGATGCCTTCAGCCGGATTGTCGGATAGGATTATTTTGGCCAACTCGTCCCTGATCCTCTCTTGCGAAATATGCTTCATGTGTCCATGATATTTTTTGATAGCTTCGAAAGTTTTTTCTTCGATGGAAAATCCCAATTCCGCATGGAAACGGATCGCGCGCATCATGCGGAGCGCGTCTTCATCGAAACGTTCGTGGGAATCTCCGACCGTCCTGATCATTTTATCCGCTATATCTTTCCGGCCGTGATACGGATCTATAATTTCAAAATCCGAATCATGGACGCGCAAGGCGACCGCATTCATCGCAAAGTCCCTCCTCGACAAATCCTCTTGCAAATTTTTAGCAAATTTAATTTCATCCGGCCTGCGCTTGTCGGAATATTTCGATTCGATACGAAATGTCGTTACTTCGATGACATCATATTCCCTTTCGGGATTGCCATTGGGTGCAAATTTTTCAACCTTCACTCCGACCGTTCCGAATTCATTCTCATAGAAACTGTCCGGAAAGATCTTTTGGACCTCTTCCGGCTTGGCTGAAGTCGTGATATCCCAGTCTTTGGGAATCCGGTCCATAATCAAATCACGCACACACCCTCCGACGATGTATGCTTCAAATCCGCCTCCTTCTATTTTTTTCAGGACGAGACGAACCTGCTTGGGGATTTTTTTGATCATCGTTTTAGCGGTGCTCTCGGCAGGAATCGAACCTACGACGCCCGCCTTAGGACGGCGGCGCTCTATCCACTGAGCTACGAGAGCAATACAATTATTGACGATTTATACTAGCACAAAGCTGCTGTTTATACAATACCATCACGTCCTAAGATTGACAAAGCATTACTTTTTTATTAATATCTGAGATAGTTTTTTAAAATGTATGGGCACAATTTACAACTTGGAGGAAAACAAGCTATGCCAAGAACGAGAAAAAGCGGATGCCTGCCAGATAAGTTGACCCTAATCTCATTGGAGATATCAATAATCGGTCTCCAGATTTCTTTACGAGAAACTCTTGGAAAAGAAAAGGCCTATAACTTATTTCTCGACAGGACTGAGGAAGGAAGAGATGTTTTTTCAGTAGTAATACCCAGCATGTTTTTTAAAAAGGTCTGGGATAAAATCAAGAAATGCCCTACTGTTGAAATAAGGCATAGGCGTTCTGGAGGAATCGCTGACGGTAAAATTGGCACCATGGAAAAGGGAAGGAGATTTGCCATTTTCAAAAGCGAGAGAACATTTACGACTGACATGCAAGGACTGGTCAATATCTTATATCCGAAAATAATGGAGGTGATGGCTGATTATCAGCCATCCGACAAGATATTGATAAAAAATCTCCTGCTACTGAAGGCAGTGCGTGAGAAGCTCTATTGGCTTGGATTAGAAAACTTTTTTTCGCTTGACATAGAAAATATATGTTTCACGCCAAATAAGGATTTTTATTTTTTTATTCTAAATAAATCGGCGAAAACATATATTTTTTTCAAGCTAAAAAACAGATATTCATCAACAGAGCTAAAAAAACAACTCAGGAGAAAGCTAAAAAAACCAAAGGGCGCCTAGCGCCCTTTTTTTATTTTTCACAATTTGTATCGCTAAATTTTATTTATCTCATCCATCATTTTATCATATTCATCCTTCGTGATTTCACCCTTGGCATATCTTTCCTTCAGAATTTCTTTGTATCTGCCTTCCGTCTTCCAGCCGTAACCCTGTCCCCCGTAATAATGGCCGCGCGGCCCGTGGATCAGTCCGCGGATCAGATAGATGACGCCCACGATGATCAGGATCCAGACAACCAAAGTGATGATGCCGCCGAAAATTCCAAATCCCCAGCCTGCTCCGTTTCCGAATCCGCAAAACTCCGGGCTGCCTTGCGCAAAGGCCAGGACTGGATCCAGTGCAAGCACGGCTGGAATCGGAAACAGATACGCGAAAAATTTTTTCATATGTTTGCTTATTCTATTCTTATGCCCATGCCCATAATACACTCGTTCAGAAACAAATATTGCAAACAAAAAACCGCGCGAGACGGTTTTTAATTTCTGTTTATTCTGTTTATCCCAAAAATTTTTGATAAGCCGAGGATTTCTTGATCGCCGGCATCAGAAATTTGAAGACGGAATAAGCGACTGCCAATGAGATCAGGACGGCTCCAATAATATCGATGCTGTGATGCACGCCGGCCAAGACGCGCGAAAACCCAATCAGAAGCGCCAGAAGCAACATACTCCATCCCACAATCCGATTGTAAAAAATCAGAATGAATGCGATAGCGCTGGACAAAAGCGCGTGATCAGACGGAAAACCGTTGTCCGGAGCGTGCGCGATAAGCGGCACGATATTTTCCGACACGAAAGGACGCGGATCATAATAAAACACGCCTATGATCTTGGCCGCGATATAGATGATCGGCAGGGTGATAATGGCAAAAATTACAATCTCTTTCTGTCTTTTTCTGTCCTGTTTGAAAAAATAAACGGCGGCGGCCAATACCACAAACAGAATCAGATACTGTGCCGAAAAAATTATGAGTATGTCCATATTGTTTCGTATTTTAGTTTCCGCAACTGGCCGAACCGGAACCGGACGATGACCCGGATCCGCCTCCGAAGCCCGGTGACGGAGATGTTGAAGACAATGTTTTGCTGCACGCGGCCGGTTGATTGTTGAACGCGCCGCAGATGGTTTTCAACAGACTTTCCGGATCGCGATTGGCTTGCGCTTGGACTCCGTTGATCACCAATGTTGGCGAACCCTGCACGCCATATTTTACATTATCATCTTTATTGACATTGAATGGAGGAAATTGTCCGACCCAAGTACTTTGATCGTTCCAATCTTTGGTCACATCATATTGATTGTCGGTCTGGGCCGCACAGCTTGAAACTTGCGCGGCATTGATGCCGGCAGAAGCCATGCAACTCGCTTCGTTTCCTTGCCCTTTTTCCAAAAAGCACGCCAGATACGCATCCAGCTTCTGCGGCTGATTTTTTTCGATGCAGTATTGCCTAAGATTTTCGTCCAGCTCTTTGCGGTCGTTTTTGCTCTTGTCATTATGCATGGAGTAATCCACGAATTCCAAGGTAAATTTTATCTTGGAGCCCAACGCGTCCAAAACCGGAAGAAGGCCTTTCTCCATCTGCGTCCCGTAAGGGCAATAGCTCATGACGAATAATTTCACGTCCGGCACATCCGATTTCGGAACGGGCTGTTGGGCCTGCGCCGCCTGCTCTGGGTTGCTCTGATTTTGCGCCGCCGCCGCGATATCCATCGCATTCGGGAAGAATGTCTTGCCGTCCTGGGTTATGTAAGTGTCTATATCCTGTCCGCCGACCGTAATGGTTACTTTATACAGACTCCCCGCCTTGGATACGTTTTTCACGTCCACTTTCGTCCCGGGTTGGACCAGATTGCCGCTCACAAAATCAACCACATCTTTCTTGGCCGCCGCCGATCCGATGTCGATCGGTCTGTTTTTGATGTAATATGCCGCCGCACCCACGATAATCAGTGCGATGATAGCAATAATCAGTCCTCCCTTGCCGCTCCGCTTAAGCTCGAACCTCTTCTTTCTATGATGATGAACTGCAGCAACTTTTTCAGGTTCTTCGACTTTTGCTCCGCCTTCGCTGATCGGAGTGTTTTTTTCTTCCGTCATATTTTTTTAGAATTTATTTACTCGTTCATTCTACACCTTCATCTTGTTTTATACAATCGACTATCTTATTTGCAACTTTCGCAGCTCCGTTATTTCATCCCGAATGACGGCGGCCCGCTCGAATTGCATGGCCTTGGCCGCTTCTCTCATCTCCTTTTCTTTCTGTTTTATATAACCTCTGACATCTTCCAATGATTCCAGTTGTGAGAAATCTCGCGTAATTTGAGGCTTGATTTCATGATCAACTATGGATTTTATGTTTTTGCGGATAGTTCGAGGCGTGATCCGATGCTTTCTGTTGTATTCCAACTGGATGGCGCGGCGGCGACCGGTCTCATCGATAGCTCGCTTCATTGATCCTGTCATATTATCCGCATAGAGGATGACCCGGCCGGAAACATTTCTGGCCGCCCGTCCGATCGTTTGGATGAGCGACGTCTCACTACGCAGAAAACCTTCTTTGTCGGCGTCTAAAATAGCCACTAAAGAAACTTCCGGAAGATCCAATCCTTCCCGCAAAAGATTGACTCCTACTAAAACATCGACTTCGCCCTTGCGCAAATCCTCCAGTATGCTTATCCTATCCAAAGTTTCGACTTGCGAATGCAAATACTGTGCCTTTATTTTGTTTTCAAGCAGAAATTCAGTCAGGTCTTCGGCCATTTTTTTGGTCAGAGTCGTTATCAGGACTCTTTCTCCCTTGGCAATCACCACCTTAATCTCTTCAATCACATCCTTAACCTGTCCTTTCGCCGATTTAACGATCAGCTCTGGATCGATCAATCCAGTCGGACGGATTATTTGTTCCGCGATCAATGTCGAATGTTTATTTTCATATTCCGCCGGCGTGGCAGAAGTAAAAATAAGCTGATTTATTTTTGATTCAAATTCCGGAAATTTCAGAGGCCGGTTGTCAAAAGCGCTCGGCAAGCGGAAACCGTTTTCAACCAAAGATTTCTTTCTGGAATAATCTCCGTTATACATTCCGTTCAATTGGGGGATGGTCACATGAGATTCATCGACAACCATCAAAAAATCGCCGGGGAAATAATCGATCAATGTGTACGGCGCTTCGCCCGGATTCCTTTCCGTCAGGTAGCGCGAGTAATTTTCTATGCCGTTGCAATAGCCGATTTCCCGCATCATTTCGATGTCCTGCCGCGTCCGCCGTTCCAGTCTTTCCGCCTCCAAAAGCTTTCCGCCATTTTTGAAATATCTGATACGATCTTCTAATTCTGCTTCTATTTTTTTTAAAGCATTCTCCATGACCGGTTCGGGCACCATAAAATGCTTGGCTGGAAAAATCACAGTTTTGGAAAGCCGCTCCGATTCTTCGCCCGTCAAAAAATCATAATCGAATATTTTTTCGATTTTTTCTTTTTCCATCTCGACGCGCGTCACAATTTCTCTGGCCGGCGACATTATTTCGATCGTATCGCCGATCAGTCTGAATTTGCCGCGGGATAAAATGTCCGAACGCGCATATTGCATGTCGACCAATTTCCTCACGATTGAATCCCGATCGATTTTTTGACCGACGGACATTTCAAAAGTGATGTCGCGATAATAATCCGGCGAGCCTAAACCGTAAATGCAAGAAACCGAAGCCACAATGATAGTATCGCGCCGCGCAAGCAGCGCAACAGTCGAAGCATGGCGCAACCGGTCGATTTCATCGTTTATCTGCGATTCTTTTTCAATGTAGGTGTCGCTGGAAGCGATATAGGCTTCCGGCTGGTAATAATCGTAGTATGAAACGAAATATTCCACCGCGTTTTTCGGGAAAAATGTGCGGAACTCCTGCGCCAATTGCGCCGCCAAAGTCTTATTCGGTGCGATGACCAAAGTCGGCTTCTGCACTTTTTCGATGACATTCGCGATCGTAAATGTCTTGCCGCTGCCTGTCACGCCCAAAAGTGTCTGAAATTTGTTTCCCGCCTTGATGCCTTTCGCCAGTTTATCAATCGCCTGCGGCTGGTCGCCTTGCGGCTCATATTTTGAAGAAATTTTAAATTTGGCCATATTGATTACCCATATTACAACCGATATGTCGCTCTGTCCACTCTATAAGTAGCTGCTTCGCTCCTCTTCTCTCAATTTTTCCACGATTTTTTTAACGTCCGCCACCCTGTTTTTATCCGCGATCAGGATCGCCTTGTCTGTTTCCACAATAACTATATCCTTAAGTCCGACCGTGGCCACCAGCTTGTCCTTTCCGTAAACCAGACAATTCCGACTGCCCACATCGATATGGTTGCCTTGGACCACCATCGAATCCGTTCCGTTTTTAAAAAAATCGAATAACGCGCTCCAGTTTCCCACATCCGACCAATCCAATTCGGATGGAACCACCAGCAATTTGTCTTTTTTCAATTTTTCCGCAATCGCGGTGTCGATAGGTTCGTCCACCGCCGCTTCATACAGTTTCCTGATCTCGTTTTCATCCGTAACGGCAGGGATTTTTTGCAAAATCGCATGTGTTTCCGGCATCAATTTCTTCACCATTTCAAGGAAGCCTGCCGCCGAAAAGCTGAAGTATCCGGCATTCCACAAATATTCCCATTCCAGCAGATATTTTTTCGCTTTTTCCAGATCAGGCTTTTCCACGAACGAATCGACATAAAATATCCTCTTGCCGTCCAACTGTGCAAATTCGCTCCCCATCTTGATATAGCCGAAATTCGTATCCGGATAGGTCGGATTGATGCCGACCAGGACCAGCTTGTCCCGGTTGCTTCGGGCGGTTTTCAAGGCGGTTGAAACGGACAGAACAAACTCATCCACGTTTTTAACGACATGATCCGAAGCAACCGTCGCCACGACAGCTTCTGGATTTTTACTGAAAATATTTTGTGCTACGAGCGCGATAGCCGGAGCCGTGCCTCTGGAACTGGGCTCGAGTATGAGCTGCGCATCACTAAGTTCCGGCAATTGTTCCAAAACGACACCCTTATAACGTTCGACGGTCGAAACCAAAATATTTTCTTTCGGTACGATACGCGCGACCCGGGCATAGGTTTCCTGGATCATGGTCATGGAAGAGGTCAGAGACTGAAACTGTTTCGGCTTATTTTTGTGACTCATTGGCCAAAGTCTGGTTCCGGCACCTCCGGCCATTATCACGGCGTAGAAATTCTTATCCATAGAGCGGTTGAATTATTAAAAATGATTTGTGATATAATTAAAACACAATGAAGAAAAAAGTTAAAGCCGAAAAACGCGAAGAAAAGAACAAGCCCAGGATGAAAATTTCAGGCAAAAGCGTTTTTGTGCTGAAGAAGATAATTCATAAGAAAGATAGCGATCGATATTGACCGAAAAAGGTCGGTGTGATAAGCTATCACAAGTTTTATGAGGCTCCTAATACGAATTTTGGCCAATTGCGCCGCAATCATAATAGCCGCCAAATACGTGCCCGGATTTTCCTTCAGAGGATCGATTTCGGAACTTTTGATGGCGGGAATCATTATCGGCCTGATAAATGCTTTGATAAAGCCGATAATAGAATTGATCGCATTGCCGGTCGTCTTTTTGACACTGGGCCTTTTCAACATAATAATCAATGTGGGACTGCTTCTTTTTGCAGCTAAATTCATTCCTCATTTGACAATCGACGGATTTTGGCCGGCTTTTTGGGGAGTGCTGATCATCAGTTTGATGAATCATCTCGTTTCCCGTCTTAGCCGCAACACCGGTAATTTGAATAACTTTTAAAAAATGTTAAAAATTATCAACATCAGTGAAATAATCGTCTCGATTTTGCTCATAACCTCGATATTGTTGCAAAATCGCGGAGCCGGGTTATCTTCAACATTCGGAGGGGATTTTGGAGGCTATTACAGCAAGCGCGGATTTGAGAAATTTCTAGTGATCTTCTCTTCTGTTTTAGCCGCTATCTTTATTATTCTGGCCGTCATAAATCTGCTGATCTCCAACACATAAACCATAATTCAAGTCTATTCGTAATTTTCACAGCAAAAAATGGCCCTCTTTGCGCCAGTGGCCGAAAATAACCAGAGTCTTAAGTCTGAAAGAAAAAATTATTTTTTATTTTCTTTTATTGGTATTCATTGGATCCATCTTTAGCTGGGGAATCTTATTTTATCTCTCCAAAACAAAAGCCGTACCGACATACGGAGGCGAATATATCGAAGGCATAGTCGGCCAACCGATGTATATAAATCCTGTATTGTCGGCCTCCAACGACGCGGATGATGACCTAGTCAGGACCATTTACAGCAGCCTGTTCAAATATGATGGCCAAGGCCATCTGGAAAATGACCTGGTCGACACTTATTCTATTTCCAACGACAAAACCCAATACACAATACATCTGAAAAAAAACGTGAAGTGGCATGACGACCAACCGCTTACGGCCGCCGACGTCTTATTTACCATCAATTTAATTTCCGATCCGGCCTACAAAAGTCCCTTGCGCTCAAATTGGCAAGGCATCCAAACATCTTCTTCAGATGATTACACTCTGACTTTTACCCTTCAAACTCCGTACGTTGGATTCTTGAACGATTTAACGTTCGGCATCCTGCCAAAACATATCTGGGGATCGATCGGGCCGGACAAATTTACCTTGACTGATCTTAATTTGGAACCGATCGGCAGCGGACCGTATAAATACAGCTCCTTCCAGAAAGATTCCAATGGAAACATACTGTCATACAAACTGATGGCCAACCCGAATTATTTTGACGGCAAGCCTTATATATCCAAACTGACTTTTGATTTTTACGCGGACGACGCTTCCGTTATCGATGCGTACAACAAGAAGGAAATAATGGGCATAAGCAGCATCTCGCCAAGCGAACTTCCGGGCATAAAATTGCCGCAAAGCACACAAGCTTACAAATTTGAAATTCCCAGATATTTTGCCATTTTTTTCAACCAAACCAAAAGCATACCGCTGGCGACCAATGAGGTCCGCCAAGCGTTAGCCTATGCCACCAATCGCCAGGAGATAATCGACAAAGTACTGGATAGCAACGGCAGTCCGGTCTACGCTCCTATCCTGAAAGGCATGGTCGGATATGACGATTCGCTGAACAAATATGACTTCAACCTCGACAAAGCCAACCAAATCCTGGATAATGCCGGCTGGGCTCGCGGCACCGACGGGTTTCGAGGCAAAAATAACACGGCTTTGGCGATAAACCTGGTTACAACCGATTGGCCGGAACTCAAACAGACCGCCCAGATCATTCGGTCTCAATGGGAGAAAATCGGAGTCAAGGTCAACATAACCAATCTATCGATTTCCGATATTCAACAAAACTATATCCGGCCGAGAGAATATGAGGCCCTGCTTTTCGGACAAGTGCTTGGAGCCGATCCGGATCCGTATTCGTTTTGGGATTCGACGCAAAAACACGATCCCGGCCTCAATCTGTCGCTTTATGGAGACAGCAACTCCGATCAGCTGATCACGAACGGAAGGGAAGAATTCGATCCAGCCAAAAGAGCTGCGATATATACGAATTTCCAAACACAGCTTGATTCGGAAATTCCAGCCATATTTCTCTACAGCCCCGATTATGTCTATCCGGTCAATAAAAGCGTGCACGGAATCAACATAACCGACCTGATTTCTCCCGCCCAGCGTTTTTCCGACATCACCAAATGGTATATCGACACCAGGCGAATCTGGAAAAAATAAATATTAATAACAAAACGATGCCTATCGATTTCAAGAATGTTCCTAAACATTATGCTTCCCGCAGCCACGAGAAGATGAAAGATGTTCTAATGGATCCGGACGGCCACGGGCCAGCCATCCATTATTACATGATTCGCGGCGGCGCCGACCAGAAAAATATCACCGTTTGGGAGCCGGGAACGGTCTCCGGAGAATACATAAAGACTTACGGACACTACCACGTCGGCGATTTGAGCGAAACCTATTGGATAATTTACGGACAAGGCATCGCGTTGCTGCAAAAATTGGCCGAGGATGAAAACGGCCGAATGGTTCCCGATGAGGTTTCAGAATTCAAAGCTATTCCAGTCAAAGCGGGAGACGAGGTGTTTATGCCATCCAAATACGGACATCTGGTGGTTAACATTGGACAAACTTATTTCGCCACCGCCGATGACAGTCCAGTCGACTTTGAAGAGCGCGATCCGACCAGCTTTCCCGGCCATGCCGACTACGCGCTGGTACAACAAATGCGCGGATTCGCCTACTACGTCGTGGAACACGAAGGAAAGCCTGCACTGAAAAAGAATCATTTGTATAAAAACATCCGAAACGAAGATCTCGCCGGCCTGCCTGTAATAAATTGACTTGACTTTTTTCCGTGCTTAGTGTATTATTAAAGCATCTAAGCTTTCTTCATTAATTATTCCGTTCCGGGCGCTTGAAACAATAAACGACTTTCGGCTTGCTTTGGTCAAAAGCGATCTTATTGTTTGCGGGACGGAAAATTCACTCGATTTTGAGCTTTACATCTTAAAATATTAAAAAAAATAATAATCCGTTTTCTTTGTAGAATCATAGACACAGACCGGATAAAAAATTATGATAAGAAGACCGAGTTCGCTTTCGAGCGAGCAAGCAAGACGCAATTATTCCAAAGACAATTTACGCATAATTCCTCTGGGCGGGCTAGAGGAGATCGGGAGAAACATGACCGTATTCGAATACGGCCAGGACATAATCATCGTCGACATGGGGCTTCAATTTCCCGATGAAGACATGCCGGGAATCGATTACATTATTCCCGATGTCACCTACCTCCAAGGAAAAGAAAAAAAGATCCGCGGAGTATTGATCACTCACGGACATTACGACCACATCGGCGCCATCCCGCATCTCATGGAAAAATTGGGCAATCCGCCGATATATATGACCGAATTGACCCGCGGCATTGTCATCAAAAGACAGGAAGATTACAAAGACAAAGCGCCGCTCAATATCCATACGGTTAAAAAAATCGACAGGATCCGCCTAGGCGCTTTCAACATCGAATTTTTTCATGTCAATCACACCATTCCGGATGCCGTCGGCCTGGCTATCACGACGCCGGTCGGAACAATCGTGCATACTGGAGATTTCAAATTTGATCATTCGCCGATTTCCGATGCTCCGGCCGACGTAGCTAAAATCGCCAGATTAGGAAGCGAGGGGGTATTGGCCCTGATGTCAGATTCGACCGACTCGCAAACTCCGGGCTATTCGCTTTCGGAATCAAAAATCGCCGTAACACTGGATGAGATATTTCAGAATACCCAAGGCAGGCTTATCATCGCCACATTCTCCGCCCTTATCAGCCGCATCCAGTCAGTCGTAGCCGCGGCGGAAAAACACGGCCGCAAACTAGCTGTGGACGGATATTCCATGCGCACCAATGTTGAGATTGCCAGAGCGTTAGGCTACTTGCAAACCAAAAAATCAACCTTTATTCCGATCAATAAAGTCAACGACTATCCGGACAATAAAGTGGCTATCATCTGCACCGGAGCGCAAGGCGAAGCCAATGCGGTTCTCATGCGGATCGTTTCCGGCGAACATCGGTTCGTAAAGGTCCACAAAGATGACACGTTTGTTCTGTCTTCGTCCGTCATTCCAGGCAATGAAAGAACCGTCCAAGCCATCATGGACACCATCTACAGAAAAGATGCCAAGGTCATAAACTACAAAATGATGGACGTTCACGCCGGAGGACACGCCAGACAGGAGGATCTGAAAATGATGATCAATCTTCTGCGGCCCAAGCATCTTATCCCTATCCACGGAAATTATTACATGCTGAAACTACATGGGCAGCTGGGAATTTCCGTCGGCATGGATCCGAAAAACATATTGATAGGAGAAAACGGCAGAGTGATAGAATTCGATTACAGGGGCAATGGCAAAGTCACGGAAGAAAAGGTGCCAACCGAGCATATCATGGTGGACGGCTTGGGTGTCGGCGACATCGGACAAGTCGTCTTGCGCGACCGCCAAGTACTGGCCAAAGACGGCATGTTTACGATCATAGTGATTATCGATTCAAAGACCAAGAAAATCATCGGCAAGCCGCAAGTGACTTCCCGAGGGTTCATTTTCGTCAAAGAAAATTTTGACCTGGTTAATGCCACAAAAAAGAAAGTCGAAGAGATTGTAGAAAAAACCACTTCGCCCGATACGGCCGTCAACTGGGATTACGTCAAAAACAATATTCGTGAAACGGTCGGATCATATCTCTATTCAAAGACCCAGAGACGTCCGATGGTCTTGCCGGTCGTGATCGAGGTATAAAATAACCAAAGTAAAAACCGGTTAGCCGGTTTTTTTGTATGAATAAAATTTACCTTCCCAAAACGATCACAATGTTCGCGCTTTTTTGTTCGTCCGTCTGCGCCGGCCCCACCGTGGAAGAGACTCTTCTGCCGGTCAATAGTTGGTTTATTTTATTCGCTTCATCCTTAAATTTTTCGTCGGTATAATAGATAAAATTACCCGCCACACTTGAGATTTCGCCATTGCCCGCCTCCGCCTTAGCATAGCCCTGCGCCACCAAAACATTTTTTACCTTTCCGGCCAATCCGGATTGCGCCCCTTCATTCAAAATTCTCACCGCAATGTCGCTCGGTGAAATAACGGCAGAGGTCTTGGTTGGTGCTTGTGACAACTGCCCTCCAATTGAAGCAACGGGAGATACGGACGACTGGAAATTTCCCGTCGCGATTTTTTGGTCCGCAATCGCAGACCTTATCGCGTCTGCCATAGAAGCTTTGGAGTTGGTTGCCGGTCGCCTGCTTTTTTTGAAATGATAATAATAAATGGCACTGGAAACGACAAGCAAAATAACCAATAACAACAGAAAAATCCAGATCGCCTTATTTCCGCCGGCCGGTGCTTGCTTCTTATTGTTTCGCCCAAATTTATCTATGGCGGCTCCATCGTTTTTTTTCGGATTTCTTTTTTGGCGCGGATTTTCCAAAACTGATGCTTCGGTCTTAGCGCTTAGAGCATCGGCTTTATTTTTTATTTTTTTAATTTCTTGCATTTCTTTTTATTTATTATACCATATACAATCGCACATTTGCCAAAAGGCTTCGGATAGGCTAACCTATCACTATATGAAAAAACGAATCTTTTCCGGCGTACAGCCATCGGGAAACCTGCACTTAGGCAATTACTTGGGTGCCATCAAGAACTGGGTCAAGCTTCAGAATGAATATGAATCCATCTTTTGCGTGGTTGATCTGCACGCCATCACCGTTCCGCAAGATCCGGAAAAATTAAGAAAAAAAATTATCGAGGTTGCCAAAATTTATCTGGCCGCCGGCATTGATCCGCAAAAATCAACTATCTTTATCCAGTCTCACGTGCCGGAACACGCCGAACTGGCATGGATCTTGAACACCGTCGCCAAAATGGGCGAAATGGAACGCATGACCCAATTTAAAGACAAAAGCCAAAAAGAGGGACGCGAAAGTGCAAGCGTCGGACTTTTTGATTACCCGGTTTTGATGGCTGCCGACATTTTATTATACGACACGCAAGTTGTACCGGTTGGACAGGATCAATTACAGCACATCGAGCTAACCAGAACATTAGCCAGAAGATTTAATAAAAGTTTCGGTGATACATTTATAATTCCTGAATATTTTATAAAAGAAGAGGGAAAATTAATCATGGGCTTAGATGATCCATCCAAGAAAATGAGCAAATCCGCTAAATCCGAATATAACTACATCGCCCTGTCCGATGACGAAGAAACAATCCGCAAGAAAATAAAAAAAGCCATGACCGATTCCGGCAGCGAGATAGTTTATCGCGACGACAAACCGGCCCTAAAAAATTTGATCAATATTTACTCATTATTGACCGACCGATCAACTGGTAACATTGAAAAAATGTATGCCGGCAAAGGTTACGCCGATTTCAAATCCGATCTGGCAGACGTAGTGATCGCATTTTTGCGACCTTTCCAAGAAAAAATGGCAAAAATTTCTGATGAAGAAGTTTTGGATATATTGAAAAAAGGCGCCGACAAAGTCAGGCCGATCGCTTCTAAAAAACTTTCTGAAGTAAAAGATAAAATTGGTTTTATAATATAATTTCCTTAAACATTGAAAGGCGCCCGAGAGGACGCTTTTTTGTATTGCGTAAAAAATGTGGACCTAGCGAGAATCGAACTCGCGTATCAGCAATGCGAATGCCACGTTTTACCACTAGACTATAGGCCCGTAAAAAGCGAAGGGTGTGGACCTGAGGAGACTCGAACTCCTGACCTCATCCATGCCATGGATGCGCTCTACCAACTAAGCTACAGGCCCGAACATATAAATAATAGCAATAAATCAGTCTAAGTCAATAAAAAGCGGCGGAGAACATAATCCCCGCCGTTTAAAAACAACCTATAAATAGAACTTTTTTAACATGCTCAGATACTCGGGTATTTCTTTTGCCACTTTTTTGACAGCATTATGTCCGAATATCCCGATGAAAAAATAATCGAGATTCAGGCGTATCCCATGGCGCAAAACATAGCCCCAGGAGTAGAATTTTTCCAACGCGGCGATGACTGAATTCTGCATTTGCTCCGGAGTCATACTTGCTGGAAGAAACACGACATGCTGACCATCATAACTACCCCACCTCCTGTGCAAAATCATCCCTTCGTTGCTCATCTGCTTATAAAGCTGAGTACCGGGCAAGGGCGTAATCAGCATAATTTGGATCGACTGCAAGCGCTTGCGGGCAAACCGGGTAATTTCCAACGCCGTTTTTGCATCGTCGGTATTCGCGCCGACGATGAACATCCCATGGATATCAATCTTTCTTTTGCGTATTTCTTTAATCGCTGACTCGATGTCTTTCACGGTTTGCTTTTTGTTGTAGGCGTCCAGAGTTGCCTGACTTACCGACTCAAAGCCAATAAAAAGCGTCCGTACCCCTGATTGAGCCAAAAGATCCAGAAGTTCAGGATCCTTGGCAACATCTGCTCTGACCTGTGCAGAGAGACTTATGTTGAGGTTTTCTTCGATTATCCTCCTTGATAACCGAGCTGTCCGTTTTCGGTTCGCAGCATAGTTATCGTCGATGATGAAAAATTTCCTATAGCCCAGATCATATGCATACCTGAGCTCGGAAATAACAGCATCATCGGAGCGGAAACGCATAGCCCGGCCAAACATCGCCGTCACCGAACAGAAGTTGCACTCAAATGGACATCCGCGTGAAGTAGCGATCGGATAATGCCTTATCTTTTGATAGCCCCTCACTAACGTAATATCCATCATAGGAATTTCATCAAGGTCCGGCGTCAGTTCGCGATCTTTGTTCCGATATGTTTCACCCCTATGTCGGAACGACAAACCATCAATGGATTTAAGTTTTGCGTAAGCATCCTTAAACATGGACGGTGCCATAAAATACTCGACGAGCTCCATGATGGTCTTTTCTCCTTCTCCGCGTACCACAAAATCACAATGAAGCAACGCTTCATCAGGCAGAAAAGTCACATGGGGTCCGCCCATAACCACGATCTTCCCTATACTTCGCAGTTGATCTGCGAGCGCATAAGCCCTTTCCGCCGTCGGAGTAATCGTTGAGATGCCGATGATATCAAAATCCATACGGTTAATGTCAATCGGCACCAAATCCTCGATAAAAACTTCTGTTTCCAACGCGTTCCCATGTTTCAATCGCAGCAAGGTTGCCATCTCGATTATCCCGCGCCTGGGAATGGGAAATTTCTTAAAGAAATGCACGCCTGGAGAGCTCGGTTCAACAAATGCAAACTTCATCGTTTTATTCCTTTCAAAAGAGGGTTTATATTTTCAAGATTTGTTCATCATTTGATTTTTAAGCAGCTTATACCAATTTCGCACCATATCCGCCCTATGTCAATTAATGCTATAATAAAATCAATGAATAATCTGACAAAACTTTTAAAAAACTTCAAAACAAACCCGGACATCTGGTTTTTTTATGGCTTTTTGGCAACCTTCACTCTTTCTATCCGGAAAGTCTTATTTTTTTACCCAATACACGGACAGTTCAATGAGTATTCCGGGATCTATCTTTATCTAAGCGATATATTTCTAATCTTAGCCTTCATAAGCCATTTTTTTAAATTATACAATAATAATTATAATTTGTCAATAAAAAAAGGGGGTCGGGTTACATTATCAAAATTGTTCCACGTGGAACAATTATTTTTTATGCTTATCATTTTAGCCTTTTTTTCCTTATTTTGGGCCTCAAACAAAAACGTCGCGGTTTTTGGATCATTAAAATTACTGGAATTGTTCTTACTTGTTCTTTATGTTTCACGTAGAATTGTTCCACGTGGAACAATTCTGAAAAATTCTTTCGGGCTGATAATTATTTTCGGATTGATTCAATCCATCATAGGCATCTGGCAATTTATCATCCAACATTCGATTGGATTTTTTTGGCTGAAAGAAAGCCTAATCTCACCAAGCATCTCTGGAGTTGCCAAATTAGTCTTTGGGGGAAACAAAATGATCCGTGCCTACGGCTTGTTTCCACATCCCAATATTCTGGGCGGTTTTTTGTTGGTTTCCATAATTCTAACATTATCAAGCCAAAAAATGTTCTGCACCCATCCAGAAGGAAAAAAATGTTCCACGTGGAACATTTTTTCTTCCGCAAAGATGAATCAACGTGCGCTTTGGATCATTACTCTGATTCAAATAGTCGCGCTCCTTCTGACATTTTCAAAATCAGCCATGATGGGACTCATAGTTAGTTTGACATACATATTTGTTCCACGTGGAACAAATTGGCGAAATTTGACCAGGGTTGCAAAAAATGTTCCACGTGGAACACAAAAACAGCTCTTCTTGGCAGGACTGATTATTCTGGTACTGACATATTTATTCCATCCAAGCACTAATTCTTTCATAACCAAGTCGATCCAAGATCGTTTATTCTTAACAAATGTTTCACGTGGAACAATTTTGTCTAATCCAATATTTGGCTTAGGCATAGGACAATTCGTAATTGATATGCAAAGATACTATTCCAACAAACTTTTGGATTGGCAGTTTCAACCTGTCCATAACGTGTTTATCCTAATTTGGGCAGAATTAGGGCTGATCGGACTGCTAATTTTCATCATTCTACTGTGGAAAATGTTCCACGTGGAACACAAACTCGGAACAGACACAAAATGTTCCACGTGGAACATTCCTTTTGAAGCAGAGCATTTATCAATTCCAAATAACAAGACAAATGTTCCACGTGGAACAATTCTCAACTCACAAGACATCCAAGTGGCCTTCAAAGGAATCTTGCTTGGATTTATCTTCATCATGCTTTTTGATCATTATTTCTGGGATATCCAGCAAGGAGAAATAATGTTTTGGCTTGTTATAAGTATTATTGTTGGACTAGAACCAAAAAGTACTATTGACAAATAATAAATTTATGTTTTAATTTGCGTTACCCAGAGGAAAGCCAAAGGCTATAGATCCCAAGCCTTGCAAAATCCGAAACGTAATAGACAAAATAAAAAACGAGCTTAATGCCCGTTTTTATTTTGTAAAGTTTTATAAGACCGTTGTTGCCGCTACCTTATCTCCGGATTGCGGCCTCATCACTCGCACTCCTTGAGTTGCGCGCCCCAAGACCGAAACACTCTTCAAAGGAATTCTGATTATCTGACCTTTCTGCGAACTCAAGATCAGATCTTCTTCGATCTCATCTGTATTCATAACATTCGCTCCTATGACATTTCCGGTTTTGGACGTAACATTGGCAGTCTTAATTCCCGAACCTCCGCGCTTTTGAACCTTATATTGCTTGAGATCGGATCTCTTTCCATATCCATTTTCAGTTATAATCAAAAGTTGGTTTCCTTTTTGATTTTTAAATATGGCGTCCATGCCGACAACCTTATCATCTTTTCGTAATTTTATTCCGCGCACGCCAGCCGCGCTTCTTCCCATCGGACGAACATCTTTTTCTTTGAAATGGATGGCCTGGCCCTTGGCTGTTGTAATAATGATTTCATCTTCTCCCGTGGTCGCCTCAACCCACCGTAACATATCCCCAGCCATCAATTTGATTGCGATAAGACCAGACCTTCTGACGTTGCTGAAATCATCCATGGGGGTTTTCTTTACCGTTCCGATTTCGGTTGTCATAAAAAGATACTTGAAATTATCTTCTTTGCTGAATGGAATGATAGCCGTTACCGATTCTTCCTGGGATAACTGGAGAAAATTTACAATAGATTGGCCCTTGGCAACACGGGAAGAAACCGGAATTTCATAGGCCTTTGTTTGAAATACTTTTCCCGAATTGGTAAAAAACAGCAGATCATCATGCGTCATGACTGCCAAAACTTTCTTGATCGTATCTTCTTCCTTGGTTGTGGCACCGATCACCCCTTTGCCTCCGCGCTTCTGGACTTTATATACGGAAGGGTCCATCCGTTTAATATACCCTTGTTCCGTAATGGTTATGATAGCCTCCTCATTCGGAATCAAATCTTCCTGCTTGAACTCTCCGACGCCTGATTTTACTATCTTGGTCCTTCTTTCATCGCCATATTTTTCTTTTACGCGAACCAATTCGCTTTTGACTATACCTAGAATCATTTTTTCACTTTTCAAAATAGATTCGAGCTCTTTGATAAGCGCCACCTTTTCTTTCAATTCATCCTCGATCTTCTTTCTTTCCAAGCCTGCCAAGGTTTGCAGCCTCATCTCCAAAATTGCCGTGGCCTGTCTTTCGGAAAGTTTGAAATTTTTCATCAGGTTCGCATGAGCAATCTCTTTTGTCTGCGATTTTTTGATTGTTTCTATGATTGCATCTATATGGTCCAGGGCCTTTTTTAATCCTTCCAGGATATGAGCCCTGTCTTTGGCCTTGTCCAAATCGAATTGAGTTCGACGAGTAACGACGGATTTTCGATGGATGATGTAATATTCCAAGATGGATTTCAAATTCAAAACCGACGGCTCGATCCCATCTACAAGCGCCAGCATGTTTACGCCGAAATTTTTCTGCAGATCGGTCAATGAATATAACCTGTTCAGCACTTTTTGCGGATAAGCGTCCTTCTTCAAATCGATTACCAGACGCACGCCATCTTTGTCCGATTCATCACGTATATCTTTAATGCCGACAATTTTTCCTTCATGCACCAATTCCGCGATTTTTTCAATCAAAGCCGCTTTGTTGGTCGCATAGGTCATTTCAGTGATCATAATTTGAAAAGCGCCGGCTTTTGTTTCAACGATATCCGCCTTGGCCCTGGTCAATATCTTGCCACGACCCGTTCTATAAGCTTCAATAATGTCATTTTTATTGTATATTACGCCTCCGGTCGGAAAGTCAGGTCCTTTTACAAACTCAACAAGATCTTCGATCGATGCTTCAGGGTTATCTATTAAATATGATATTCCGTCGATCAGCTCTCCCAGATTGTGCGGAGGAATGTTTGTCGCCATACCGACCGCGATTCCCATACTTCCGTTCAAAAGAAGCTGCGGCAAATTTGACGGCAAGACGGTCGGTTCTTTGTGTTGGCCGTCGAAATTAGGCACGAAATCAACAGTATTTTTTTCTATATCAATCAGCATTTCTTCCGCAATTGAAGAAAGCTTGGCTTCAGTATAACGATAAGCTGCCGCTCCGTCTCCATCCATCGAACCGAAATTTCCCTGTCCTTTGACCAGCGGGTAACGCAGAGAAAAGTCCTGCGCCATGCGTACCATGGAGTCATACACCGCCACATCTCCGTGCGGATGATATTTGCCAAGAACTTCTCCCACAACTGTCGCGGATTTTCTGAATTTTGCATTGGATCGCAAGCCGGTATTCCACATGGAATATAAGATTCGGCGATGAACCGGCTTCAATCCGTCGCGCACATCCGGCAGGGCGCGCGAAACAATGACGCTCATTGCGTAATCAAGATACGATTGAGCGATTTCTTGGGTTATTTCTTTTGAATTTATATTTCCTATTTCCATAAAATATTTTAATTGGTTTATTTATTGGCTCATTTGATTGCTTTGCATTTGGCCGGCTTGAATTTGAGCTTGCGGATTTTGAGCGTTTTGAGCTTGTTCCGCATTGTTGGCATTTTGACCCAGAGAATTTTCAGCATTATTCAGAATGCTTTGCAATGAATTTTTCTGCTGGTTGAATTCGCCGACAGTTCCGCTAAGATCCGGCATAGAACTCTGCTCCTGAATCATGTCGCTCTTAGCGGAAAAATACCAAATCGTCAACACTAAAATCATGCTTATGGCCACGAAAAACCATACGTAGCGCATGCGTACATGCTCCGGCCTTTTTCTTATTTCTTCGATTTTTTCACTAAGACCCATGTTTAATCGATCGTCATGACCATGACTTCCATATTTTTCTCTTCCAGATCCTTCTTCTTTATGTTCAATTTGGAAGTCTTTATGTTTGAACAATTTCCGATTTCGTTGCAGAATTTTTTTTCATCATCGATATCGACGGTAGATCCGACCACTTTATAGTGCATAGGTATGATCAGCTTTGGTTCGATTTTTCGAATAATTTCAATAGCTTTTTTATAATCGATCGTATACTTTCCACCAACGGGAATCATCAGAATATCCACGCCATCCAACTCTTCCAACTGTTTTTCAGTAAGATCGCCGCCCAAGTCTCCCGCATGACATATTTTTATATCTTCCGAATCAAGCATAAAAATCGTATTCAAGCCTCTTTCCTGGCCGTTTTGATTGTCATGATAAGTTCCGATGCCGACTATATTTATGCCTTTGACCGAATATTCTCCGGGAATATCGATAATAGCCGGATTGCCTTTTAGTGCTTCGACATTATTGTGATCGCGGTGGTCGTGACTGACCAATACCAGATCAGCCTGGCCTTGAGGCGGTCTTAATCCGATGCTCTTTTCGAACGGATCTAAAAAGACATTTATATCTCCCTGGCCCCGGCCGGCTGGCTTGGTGGTTATCTTAAAGCAAGAATGGCCATAATACTGGATATTCATAAAAGAATTTGCATTATAATTACAAAAGTATTTTAGCACAGAAAAAGGGCTGTGTCGATTTTCCTCTTGTCAGAAATATGATTATACTATATACTTTCTTCAGGTTTAATTATTAAGAAAATTGAATATAGGGATGCCTCAATCCTTAAAAGCAAAATTCTTGATAATTTCCTTTTTTTGAAGGAAATTTTTAATTTTTCTGGCACGTCTAACAATTAACGCGATATGTGCCGATCGCAATCGTGGGCTCACTTAAGCCACATAATAATTAAATGGCTGACATTTTAGACAAACTGGCGACTGAAGTCGATAAAATCGACGATTCCGCGCCAAAAGTGCAAAAAGGCACGAAAACAGAAGAAAAATCCGCATCTCCGATGGAAAATCTCCTGTCAGGAGTTGAAATAAGATTTCCCGAAATCAATGATGTCGTCGAAGGAACCGTGATCGAGGTCGGCTCGAACGCAATTTATCTGGACATAGCTCCTTTCGGCACCGGAATCGTTCTCGGCAGGGAAATAAAAGATGGCATGGGGGGTGGAAAACTCAAAGAAGGCGACAAAGTGGCCGCAACTATCATCGATTTGGAAAATGAGGACGGATACATCGAACTTTCGGTACGCGAGGCTTCTTACGAAAAAGCTTGGGAAGACATCGAAAGCAAGCGTGATACTCAAGAAAAGATCTCGACCAAAGTTCTTAATGCCAACAAAGGCGGACTTCTGATTGAAGTCAATGGCATTTCCGGATTTCTGCCGGTTTCCCAACTCTCCGGCAAAAATTATCCGCGCGTCGACGACGGCGATAAGAACAAAATTCTTACTTTGCTTAAAAAATTAATCGGACAGGAATTGGAAGTCCGCATACTGGATGCGGACCGTGATACGGAAAAGCTCATCGTAAGCGAAAAAGCCGCCCAAAGCGAAAAGGATCGCGAGATTATCTCCAATCTGAAAACAGGCGATGTGGTCGAAGGCGAGATCAGCGGCGTGGTTGATTTCGGAGCATTTGTAAAATTTTTCCCTAAAGACAAGGAAGAATTGTCAGAGGAAGATAAATTAGAAGGCTTGGTGCATATCTCTGAACTGGCCTGGCAACTGATCGAGAATCCGCGCGATATCGTAAAAGTCGGAGACAAAGTACAGGCGAAAATCATCGGCATCGACAATGACAAAATCTCTCTTTCCATGAGGGCCCTGCAAAAAGATCCATGGAGCGTTATTGAAGAAAAGTATAAAACGGGTGACATCGTCAAAGGTACGGTCAACAGAATCAATCCTTTCGGGGCTTTCGTATATCTCGACAAGGATATTCACGGCCTCGCCCATATAAGCGAGATGTCGGAAGCATTTCCCGGAAAAAGTATCGATGAGATTATCAAGGTCGGTGAAGAATATGATTGGAAAATCCTGTCCATCGAACCGAAAGAACACAGGATGGGATTAACCTTGGCTGAAAAAAGGGCCAAGAAAGCCGAAAAAGAAGAGAACGTGAAAAAGTAAGTCTCGCAATAGCAAAAAGCCGCTAAAATAGCGGTTTTTTGATTTGTCCAGCCCTTGATTTTATCCTAAAATAAGCTTATAATAATTTATCTTGATTTATAATATGGCTAAAAGAAAAATCATTATTTCTTTCAATGGAGATGAAGGAGCCGGCAAGAGCACTGTCGCCAAGATGGTCGCTGAAAAAATGTCCATTCCTCGCTTTTATATGGGACAAATCTTTCGAGACGCGGCAAAGAAAAAAGGTCTGCCCCTAGTAGTTTTTCTTGAAGGTTTGGAGAAAAATCCCGAATGGGAAAAAGAGATCGATGATCATGTGATAAATCTGCCCGAGAAAGAAGATTCTTTTGTTATAGAAAGCCGAACTGCTTGGCACTTTATCCCTCAATCGATAAAGATATATCTTGAAGTTGACGCGCGAGAGGGGGCGCGCCGGATTTTCGAACATCTCAAATCAAAAAATCAGCGCAATGAAGGCGCCGATCTTGATTCGATAGAAAAAACGATGGCCAGTCTTGAAAGAAGAAGAAAAGATGATGATAAAAGATACATGTCTCTTTATGGTATCGACATAAGAAACAAAGATAATTATGATCTTATCATAAACACCACCGGAATCGGCATTGAAAAGGTTTATGACGAAATCATTCGATTCATTGATGAAAAATCTGCTTAAAAAAATTCAAAACGCATCTTACGCATATGACCTCTGGAACAATGATTCAAAGATAATTTTGGGTGTATCCGGCGGACCTGATTCAGCCTGTCTTTTGGATATTTTTTGCCGATTGAAGGAAAAATATCCCCTGGAATTGGCCATTGCCCACGTAAATTACGGACTGCGCGGCGCAGACAGCGAAAAAGATGAGGAATTCGTCCGAAAATTGGCGGAAAAATATGCGCTAAAAATCCACATATTAAAACCAGCTGTTCATTCGAAAATCAACCTAGAAGAAAAGTTGCGGGAAATCCGTTATGATTTTTTCGAAAAGATGCGCCAAGAAAACGGTTTTGATCTGATCGCTGTCGCACACAATTCCGACGATCAGACGGAAACATTTCTTATGAGAGTCTTGCGCGGTTCTGGTTTGGCGGGACTTGGCGCCATGCGGCACAAAAACGGAAAAATTATTCGCCCGTTACTGTCAATTTCGCGACAAGAAATTTTGGAATATTTGAAAGAAAGAGACCTTCGGCACAGGACGGACAAAACGAACAAGACCGATCTTTTTCTTAGGAACAAAATCCGGAACAAACTGATCCCGTATCTGGAAAATAATTTCAATCCGAACATCCGAAAAACAATCTCCGACGCAACCATTTCCATCGCGGAAGATTATTCCTTGATCAGCGAAACGGCCGAGAAATTTTTTATGAAAAATAAAGATCTTTCCGTTAAAAAGTTATCCCGCCTGCATCCATCGCTGTTGAAGCAGGTGTTGTTGCGAGCGGCAAAAAGAATCGATCCGGACATGAAAGACATCGAGGCGGGATTCGTTGAGGAAATGACCAAGATTGTCCGCAGCACCAAGAACAAGCCGCAAATTGTAGTATCCAAAAGGTTGAAATTGACGAGAAAGGGTGATAAAGTTACAATCAGTAAGCCATAATTTTTATTTTTATATCGTATTCGCATTCGCATACCATGCGGGTTCGCAATTCGAAAATATTGCATGAAAAATCTAGCCAAAAACATAGGTCTGATACTCCTGGTTTTCCTGGTCATTTCAGGCTTGTTCGTTTTATACAGCAAGCCGCAGCCCAAACCGACCAACATCTCGCTAAGCACGCTGGTAACCCAGATCGATAATGGGCAAGTCAAACAGATAACGGTGGACGGCGACAATCTAAACATTACGTTAAATAGCGGAGCAGTGGAAAATTCCACCAAAGAAAAGGAGGCCGGACTGACCGATTCATTGAAGAATTACGGCGTTGATCCGTCGAAGCTTGACGCGGTTAACATAAATATCAAAGATAATTCTTCTTCATCCTTATGGCTGAACACTATTCTGCCTTTTCTTCTGCCATTCGTCCTGATTGGAGGATTCATTTGGTTCATGCTGCGCCAAGCGCAAAAGGGCAATAGTCAGGCCCTGTCTTTCGGTTCGTCCCGCGCCCGCGTCATTGATCCGAAAGACAAAAGACATCGTGTCACATTCAAAGATGTCGCGGGAGCCAAGGAGGCCAAGGAAGAATTGGTGGAAATAGTGGAATTTTTGAAACATCCAGGGAAATTTCTGAAATTGGGCGCCAAAATTCCGAAAGGAGTACTGCTGTTGGGCCCTCCCGGCACCGGAAAAACTCTGATCTCAAAAGCGGTCGCGGGAGAGGCCAATGTTCCTTTTTTCAATATTTCCGGAAGTGAGTTCGTGGAAATGTTTGTCGGCGTCGGCGCCTCGCGCGTGAGAGATTTGTTCAAACAGGCCAAAAAAAGCGCTCCGGCAATAGTATTTATCGACGAGATTGATGCTGTTGGACGCCATCGCGGCGCCGGACTGGGCGGCGGACATGACGAACGCGAACAGACGCTCAACCAGATCTTGGTGGAAATGGACGGATTCGACACCAATACCAATGTTATAGTGATAGCCGCCACAAACCGGCCGGATGTTTTGGATCCGGCTCTGCTCCGCCCGGGACGCTTCGACCGCCGTGTCACGATGGATCTGCCTGATATCGAAGAAAGATTGGCTATCTTGAAGATTCATGCGAAGAATAAGCCACTGTCAAACAAAATAGATCTGCGAGTGATTGCCGAAAGAACTTCCGGGTTTTCCGGAGCGGATCTGTCAAATCTCTTGAATGAAGCCGCCATCCTTTCCGCCAGAAGAGAAAAAAAAGAAATTGAAATGTTTGAATTGACCGAGGCCATAGAAAAAGTTATTCTCGGACCGGAAAGACGCAGCCGCATCATAGACAAGGAAGAAAAAAAGATAATCGCCTATCACGAAGCTGGCCATGCTTTGATCGGAGCAAGTTTGAAATACGCCGATCCGGTTCAGAAGATTTCAATCATATCTCGCGGACATGCCGGAGGATACACTTTAAGCGCGCCGACAAAAGACAAAAGATTATTGTCGAAAAATTATTTTATCGACGAGCTCTCCGTGCTTTTGGGCGGCTACGTCAGTGAAAAATTGTCTTTCGGAGATGTAACCACGGGAGCTTCCAACGACTTGGAAAGAGCGACCAGCATGGCCAGGAATCTGGTTACCAGATTCGGCATGAGCGAACTGGGCCCGCGGACTTTCGGACACAAAGAAGAGTTGGTGTTTTTAGGCAAAGAAATCCAAGAAGAAAAAAACTACTCGGAAAAGACAGCCGAAGATATTGACAAGCAGGTCACCAAATTCATCACATCGGCATATTCGGTGGCGGAAACGATCCTGACCGAGAAAAAAGAAACATTGGAAAAAATCGTCAATGTCCTTTTGGAAAAAGAGACGATGGAACAGGATGAATTCAACGCACTGGTAGGAATAAAGAAAAAAGTCCAGGAACCGATACCCTCAGAAAATATCGAGGAACCGGCAGCCTCGGAACCGGAACAAAATATCTAAAATAAATAAATGATGGCAGATCCGCAGAAAAAAATTCCTTATATGGAAATTCTGAAGCGCGCGCTCGGCTTGGCCACAGCTCGAAAAAACCGCTTTCTGTGGTGGTTCGGTTTTTTTGTCGCGCTATCAGGAATAACGGCATATTTCGATCCGCTCGGCGGAAAAAACTTGTTGCAAAATATGCCGGCTCTTCCATATCCGCGTACGACACCGGGGCTGATGCTGTTTTTTGTAATCGCTCTTCTGTTGATCGCCATAGGGATTTTAGGCAGAGGAGCACTGATCAGATCGCTCGACAATCTTGTCGAATCAAAAAAGACGGCCTTCAATGACGGCATTGACGGGGGGAAAAATAATTTTTGGAAAATATTCTTCATCAGCTTCAGCCTGAATTTGTTCAATGTCGCCATCCTCATGATCCTCGCATCGCCGGTAGCTTTTTTGTTCTATGGCAAAGCGTTTCTCATCGGAACGCTGTTGGGAATCATAGCCGCACTCATCCTTGTTCCGCTGCTTTTTTTAACATTCTTCCTTCGCACTTTCGGCTATCTTTACGCCGTTCTCGGACCATTATCCGTTTGGAACTCATTGGAAAACTCTTATGAATTATTGATCCGGAACTGGCGCTCCGCGATCATTATGTCGATCTTGTTCATTCCCATTTATATTGCCGCCTTATCGATACTTGTAATATCGCTGGTTCCTTTGGCATTGATCTTTATCATGCTCGGATTCATATCTTTCCTAATCGTTGGCAATGCGGGTGCCGCAATAATTTCAACTTTGGGAATAATTCTTGTTTTCAGCATAGTCTTGGCGATCAAATCTGCGCTGGCCGTTTTCGCTCAAGCCGTCTGGCTGTTGTATTTCCGCGAGATTGCCGGAAATGACAGGAAAGAAGAAATGGAAGAGAAAGAAAGTGTGATCGAAACGCTTCCGGTCAATCCAATGGAAAACATCTAAACGCCCGTCAAAAAACTCCTCGCCAATACGCGAGGAGTTTTCTTGTGGGACCAGCTGGATTCGAACCAGCGACCAAGCGATTATGAGTCGCCTGCTCTACCGCTGAGCTATGGTCCCGATATCGTCATAAAAATATCGGTGGGTCTGGGCAGACTCGAACTGCAGACCTCTTCCATGTCAAGGAAGCGCTCTAACCAACTGAGCTACAGACCCGGATACATAACTTATCTTATTTTAAAATAAACAGGGCGTCAATCACTTCTTTCTCCTGCGACCATGAAAAGCCTGATGAATTTCTTTCAATTGACGATTAGTCACATGGGTATAAATCTGGGTTGTCGTAATGGAAGAATGTCCCAGCATCGCTTGCACACTACGGATATCAGCTCCATTCATCAAAAGATCGGTTGCGAACGAATGGCGCAGAGTATGCGGATGGACATCCTTTATGATGCCGGCTTTCGCCGCGTAATATTTGACTATTCTTTGAATGCTGCGGGGAGTCAGGCGCAAACTTCCGGATTTTATTTTATTTTTGCCTACGCAAGGTTCGCTTTTGCCGGAAAATTTAATCGCAGCCAGCCTATCTCTGACAAAAAGCGCCGGATCCATATCGGTCCGTTTTTCCAAATATCTGGCCAGCGCCGCGGCCGCGCCGGCTGAAACAAACACGACTCGAACCTTATCTCCTTTGCCGCGCACGCTGAATTCACGTTTCTCGAGATCCAGCCTGTCCCGATCAACACCGGTAAGCTCTGAAACGCGCAATCCGGCCGAAAAGAGCAGCTCTAAAATCGCGCGGTCCCGCAATGATTTGAAATCGCCGCCGTTGGCAGCCGCAATAATTCTATCCACCTCGTCCGCTTCCAAAAATTCCACTTCTCTCGACGGATTTCTGCCTACCTCCACCTTTTCGGCCTGAAGTGCCTTGACATCTCTTTTGGCCAGATATTTCAAAAAGCTGCGGATAGAAATAATGTAATAATTCTGGGTATTTCTTTTCAAAGTACGTCCAGCCACACCTTCCGTCCGATTAAGATAGACTCGAAAATTACGTATCAAATCATCGGTAATTTGCCCGGGATCGGAAATTTTGGCCCAATTTAAAAACTTGTCCAGATAACGGTTGTAATTTTCTATCGTTTTGAGCGACCGGCTTTTTTCTATTTCCAAATATTCCAAAAATTGACTTTTAAGCGTTTTTATGTCCATATGTTTTTATTTTCCCACTGTTTTGCGACATGCACAGTATAATTTTACCCCAAAACAAAGGAAAATAAAACACCCGCCAAAATCGCGCATCAATTCAAAAATAACTTTCGAAATATTATCTTAGCGCCCATTTGACACCATAACCATGTCCTTATATACTGGTTATGATAAAAATTAGGGCTTCGGAGCCGATGGCAAAATGTCTCTCGACATCACGTCTTAAGGCCGAAACCAAAAAGAAAGATCAATGTCATTAGTAAACTAATTATCGCCACGTTTCGAGATTTATTGGGCCGTGACAACCGCAGAAGTCTTTCAATCAAGATACACCTCGGCCAAAAAAATATTATAAACTTCATAAAAGAGCGCCGGACCGTCAAATTGCTTCATCTTTTTAGAGGCTATTCGGCTTTAATTGTGGTCATTTCGAGTGCGCTCTTGGTGTCTTCCACCAATTTAGCCGCCGGAAAGGAATCCAGCGGATTTTTATTTGGATCATTCGGAGGAAACAGCGACAACTATTCCAATCCGCTGGAAAACAAAATGATTTTAGCGGCATCAATCGCCAAAAAAGACTTGGCCTTGGCGCCTTTGGCCCAGGCTAGTACTGCTCCTGATCCTAATGCCGCACCAAACAACAGTTC
This sequence comes from bacterium, assembly GCA_021785125.1. GTDB lineage: Bacteria > Patescibacteriota > Minisyncoccia > Moranbacterales > UBA2206 > JAJYGF01. The sequence continues at coordinate 38,264 of JAJYGF010000004.1, forward strand.
TGATTTCACCGCTCTGCAGGGTCAGGCCTTGGTGGCCAGCACCAGTCCGGTTAGGCCAGATCCTAAAGAAGACGGTGGCGTAAGCATCTACACTGTCCAGTCCGGAGATACGATCAGCTCAATTGCGGCCAGCCATAATATCACCGTTAACACCATCTTGTGGGCAAACGCTTTGGATGACGTCAATTCGATCAAACCGGGCGATAAGATATTCATCCTGCCGACCGACGGAGTTTCATATACGGTAAAATCGGGAGACAGCATAGATTATATCACTCAAAAATTCAAGGCCGATAAAAGCAAGATCATCGCTTTTAATGATCTTCCAGCTACCGGAAAACTGACCGATGGAGAAACTATCATCATTCCTGACGGCCAAAAAGAAATTCCGCAATCCGCAGCCAGCACCGGAATTGCCGCCCGCCAATACGCGCCTTTTGCGAGTACGCCAGGTAAATTCGTAACATCGTCCGGAGCCGGAGAAGGACATCAGTTTCCAACCGGTTACTGTACTTGGTGGGTAGCTCAAAACCGCTATATCCCATGGTCAGGAAATGCCGGTACTTGGCTATTCCATGCTAAAACCATGGGCTACGCGACCGGAAGGACGCCTAGGGTCGGAGCCATCATGGTTGAAGATGTTTATCCTTACGGGCACGTGGCCCTGGTCAGAAGCGTCAGCGGCAACTCATTCCAAGTTTCCGAAATGAATTTCGTCCACTTTGATCATGTCGACTACAGAGATGTCAGCACTCATGATCCTTCCGTGATAGGATTTATTTACTAAATATCCTGCTGCTTTTGCCACTAGCCGATTTTTTTGAGCGGAGCGATGGAGGCAGAAAGTTTTTTAAGACCGGCTTTGGAAAAAGCGACGGTCAGAATGTCTCCTTGTGCCGCAATGACCAAACCATCGCCAAAAGTTTCATGATGAATGCGATCACCGTCTTTGAACGAATTCTTAAAGTTGAGCTTTTGAGTACCATTTTCGGATTTCTTAAAGCTCGCCTTTTGAGCCGTTATTTTTCCAGGGCTTAGCTCATGATAATCCTCGAGAAGATGCTTCGGTATGTCATCGATGAATCTGGAATGCGCATTTATCTGCAAAGATCCGAATATATTCCTTTCGCGAGTGAACAAAAGATAAACTTTTTCTTTGGCGCGCGTTATGCCGACATACATCAGCCGCCTCTCTTCCTCCATTTCATTGTGATTGATCAAGCTGCGCGAATGGGGCAAGATTCCTTCTTCAAGCCCGACAATGAACACGACTTTGAATTCCAGGCCCTTGGCGCTGTGCAAGGTCATCAAATGTACCGCCTCGGATGATTGATCAACATTGTCCGTGTCCGCAATCAGCGCCACTTCTTCCAAGAACAAGTTCAGCCCTTCTTCGCCGGAATATTCATCATATTTTTTTGATACGGTCAAAAGTTCTTTCACATTTTCATATCTCATCTGACCCTCATCCGTTCCGTCCAGTAAATATTTTTCATATCCGCTTTCCGTAAAAACAAATTCCATAAATTCAGTAACTGATATTTTTTTCAATTTATCTTTAGCCCTGACTATAAAATCAGAAAATCTGACAATATTATCCGCTCTCTGTTTTGAAATTTGAGAATTGGAAATTGAGATTTGATTGGAAATTGGAAATTGGAAATTGGAAATTTGGAGACCTGATGTTATTAAATCTATTTTATTATGCCTTGCAAACGAAATCCATTTTGATAATGTTGCTTCCCCTATATTCCTTTTTGGCTCGTTTATGATCCTTTCCAGGGCCGCTTCGTCATTGAAGTTGTTGACCAACCTTGCATAAGCGATGATATCCTTGACTTCTTTTCTTTGATAGAACTTCAAACCGCCGATTATGCGATAGGGGGTCGAATTGCGAAGCATCGCCTCTTCCACCATGCGAGATTGGGCGTTGGTGCGATAAAGAACCACAAAGTCGGAAAGCTTCAATCCGTTTCGCCTTTCAGACATCGGATGTTCGACAGATCTGGCAGACGAGAAATGCCCGATATCTTGGCCAAGCAACTTATTTATCTCACTAATTATAAATTCTGCTTCATCTCTTTCATCCTGCGCTTCATATGAACTCAAGAGATTTCCACCCTTATTTTGGGTCCAAATTTTCTTGTCTTTGCGGTTCACATTTTTGGAAATCACGCCGTAAGCCGCATCCAAGATATTCTGCGACGACCTATAGTTCTGCTCCAGCTTGACGACTTTGGCGTTCGGATAATCCTTTTCGAAATCCAGAATGTTTTGAATGTTGGCTCCGCGCCACGAATAGATGCCCTGCCAATCGTCGCCCACCACGCAGATGTTGCCCCACTTTTCAGCCAGAAGCCGCACCAAGACATATTGGGCATGATTAGTATCCTGATATTCATCTACCATGACATACCTGAAAAGGTTCTGGTATTTTTCCAAAATTTCGGGATTTTTTTGGAACAGTTTGACGATCAGCATCAAAATGTCGTCGAAATCCAATGCGTCCTGCTCTTTCAGCCTTTTCTGATAGGTCGAATATATTTTCGACACTATCTCTTCATAGTATCCTCCGACCTGTTTGTGGAAATCTTCCGCGTCAATCAGTTCATTCTTGGCCCTGGAAATTGTTCCCAGCATCGCCTTCGGTTTGAACTGATCGATGTTTATTTCCAATTCCTTCATAATCTTTTTCATGAGCATTTCTTGATCTTGGGTGTCGAATATATTGAATTTTTTGGAATAGCCGAGCTTTTCGATCTCGTGGCGCAAGATCCTGGCACAAATAGCATGAAATGTTCCAACCAGAGGCATCTCGAGGCTCAATCTCGAACTATCCGTAGGCCTATAGGAGGTTGAGATTCCCACTAGCAAATTTTTAATCCTTTCTTTCATCTCTTGCGCGGCCTTATTGGTGAAAGTGACGGCCAAAATATTTCGTGGCGCCACTTTTTTTTCGCGGATTAGATACGCTGCCCGATGCGTCAAAGCCTTGGTTTTACCGCTTCCGGCACCGGCAATGATCAAAACCGCCCCTTCGGTCGTTTCCACCGCCTCTCTTTGAGCCGGATTTAAATTTTTCAAAATATCTTCCATAAAATTCATTTTAGCATATTTCTGCCCATTAAAGACATCGGATGTCCAACAGACGCGCAAGGCAAGAGACATCCGATGTCCAACTATTCGAATGCTGGACAAAACCTTTTATCTGTGCTAAAATAGAAAGGTAATAAATTATTAGCTGACATTAGTTGTCGCATGGACGCAACGAATGTTATGCCGAAAAAACTATGGCACTGACCCATAAACAGAAGGAAAAAGTCACGCTCGACGTGAAAAGACACGAAAAAGATACTGGTTCTCCGGAATATCAAATCGCTCTCTTCACAGAGAAAATCAAGAAGTTGACCGCTCACCTCAAAAAGAACGCGAAGGATTTCCATTCAAGAAGAGGTCTGCTGAAGATGGTGTCCAAAAGAAAAAGACTGATGACATACTTGCAGAAGGTCAATGAAAAATCCTACAAAGCGCTTATCAAAAAGCTTGATATAAAAGGATAACATATTTAAAAACGGGTGATAAATGCCCGTTTTTAATTTAAAATTATAAATTTAAAATTTAAAATTATTGTATGAGCATATTCAAAGAACAACGCGTGGGAGTTTTGGTTGATATCCAAAACCTCTATTACTCAGCCCGAGTCCTTCATAAGAAGAAGGTCAATTTCGGCGCGCTTCTCAAAGAAAGCGTCGGTGACAGAAAGCTGATCCGAGCCATGGCCTATGGCATCAAGACCGTGGAGGGCTTGGAGGAGAAATTTTTCGATGCGCTTGGAAAGCAAGGTTTTGAGGTCAAAACCAAGGATCTACAAATATTTCCAGGAGGAGCCAAAAAAGGCGATTGGGATGTCGGAATCGCAGTGGACGCGATCAAGATGAGCAAGAATCTGGATGCCATCATCCTAATGAGCGGAGACGGAGACTATCTGCCGCTCATGGAATATCTCCAAGGCACCACCGGATGTCGCGTCGAAATCGTCGCATTTGTCGAATCGACCAACAAAAAACTGATGGAAACCGCCGACAATTTCATAAACATCAGCGAAAACAAAAAGAAATTTTTAATATAATCATAAAGCCCGCCAAAAGCGGGTTTTTATATATGTAAAACGCGTAACGGCCAGTGTGTTAAAAAAATTGACAAAACGCACTAAATAAGCTAGAGTTATAAGCGTTAACAACCTAATTTTGGCCTTAGTTGATGCGTAAAAGGCACAATAATGCGTTCAAAATCTTGAACCCAATATCGTGTTTATAACGTCATTAGCTGAAGGCTAGTACGTTCTTATGGAACAAAAAAAATGGTCCCTCCAGATCGGAGGAAGAGTCCTTGAAATTGAAACGGGACTTCTGGCCGGCCAAGCCAATGGAAGCGTGACTGCCAGATATGGCGACACGGTCGTTTTGGCGACTGCTACGATGAGCAAAGGCGCTTCAAGGATCACCGGATACTTTCCGTTGATGGTGGATTTTGAAGAAAGATATTATGCGGCCGGAAAAATCAAAGGCTCCCGATTCATCAAGCGCGAAGGCAGACCGTCTGACGAAGCGATTTTGACCGGAAGAGTGGTAGACAGAACGATCCGCCCGCTTTTCAACGGCCGGATGAGAAATGAAGTGCAAGTTATTGTGACTGTTTTGTCGATCGACGGCGAAAACGATCCGGACACAGTGTCTGTCATCGCCGCTTCCGCTGCCCTGGCAATTTCCGACATTCCTTGGAATGGTCCGGTAGCCGCTGTCAGAGTCGGACAAGTTAATAGCGAATTGGTTCTAAATCCGGTTAACGGTGAATTGGCAGAAAGCAAGCTAGATCTCGTGATTTCCGGAACCAAAGACAAGATCAACATGTTGGAAGCCGGCGCCAAAGAAGTGCCGGAGGAAGAAGTGATCAAAGCATTCGCATTCGGAAAAGAAGCCATCACCAAAATTGCTACTTTCATCGAAGATATCGCCAAAGAAGTCGGCAAAGAAAAGGCTGAGCCGGCACTTTTGCAAGGTACGCCTGAGTTTGAAGCCAAGGTCAAAGAAATCCTGCTGGAAAACGGCTTGGCTGGAGCTTTATATGACCCGAGCAAGAAAGTCATCGAAGAAAAGACCAAAGCTATTAAGGAAAAAGTTTCTAAATATATCAAGGCTAATTTTTCTGCTGAAGAAATTTCCCGACAAGAAGAGATCGCCGAGCAAGTTTTCGAAGAAGCTTCCGATGAGATCGTCCATCAAAATATTCTTGAAAAAGGACAGCGTCCTGATGGAAGAAAGACGGATGAAATCAGAAAAATTACTTGCCAAGTCGGAATTCTGCCAAGAACTCATGGCACCGGACTATTCACCCGTGGTGAGACCCAGGCCCTGACTGTGACTACCCTCGGATCTCCCGGCGATGAGCAGATTATAGACACGATGGAGGTTGACATGAAGAAAAGATATATCCATCACTATAATTTCCCGCCATACTCAGTCGGTGAAGTCCGTCCGATGCGCGGACCGGGAAGAAGGGAAGTCGGACACGGCGCTTTGGCTGAAAAAGCTTTGGTTCCGGTTCTTCCTTCCAAAGAAGAGTTCCCATACACTATTCTTTTGGTTTCAGAAGTGCTTTCCTCCAACGGTTCTTCTTCCATGGCTTCGACTTGCGGCTCAACCCTATCCTTGATGGATGCCGGCGTACCAATCAAACGTCCGGTTTCCGGAATCGCGATGGGAATCATCGTCGGAAGCGACACGAATTTCAAAGTTTTGACGGATATTCAAGGCCTGGAAGATCATTATGGCGATATGGATTTCAAGGCGGCCGGAACAGAGCTTGGAATCACCGCCCTTCAAATGGATGTGAAAGTCAATGGAGTGACTCTTGAGATGTTGGAAGCGGTTCTTATGCAATCTAAAGGCAACCGAATGGAGATCATGCAGAAAATCATCGGCACGATTGCCGCACCGAGAGCCGAGATGAGCCAATACGCGCCGAGAATCGTCATTATGCATATCAATCCGGACAAGATTAGAAATGTTATCGGAACGGGCGGCAAGATTATCAATGAAATTATCGATGAAACCGGCGTTCAAATCGACATTGAAGATGATGGATCGATCTTCATCACTTCTCCGGATGCCGTGGCGGCTGAAAAAGCGAAGCAATGGATCGACAATCTGACCCATGAAGTCAAAGCCGGAGAAAAATTCAATGCCAAAATAACCAGAATTATGAATTTCGGGGCATTCGCCGAGATCCTGCCGGGACAGGAGGGATTGATACATATTTCGGAGTTTTCGGAAAAACGGATCGCACGGGTCGAAGACGTAGTCAAAGTGGGCGACATCGTTCCGGTCAAAGTCAAAGAGATCGACAGCCAAGGACGGATCAATCTTTCCGTCAAAGCTGTGGCTAAACTCCTGTAGTCAAAATAAAAAACTTATTGTAAAATAAAAGCAAGTCAAACTTGCTTTTATTTATTTTTAAAATACGCAGATGTTTCAAAACCAAAACAAAGAAAAGGCGACTATGATGCGAGACTTGAGCCAGAGCAAAGATCTTAAAATTGATGATATTCCCATCCACACTATGGCGAAAGATTTGGAAGAAATAAAAAATCCGACAAAATTCAGATCCGAAGAGAAAAAACATGAAACCAAATCGAGCGCGTCTGAAAATTTAACCGAAAAACAAAAGACCAGTCCTTTCCTGATGCCCGTCGAAGAACCCGTCAAACAGCCGTCAACGCCGGAAAAAACGGCGCACCTTGAAAAAAAGAAGACGATTGCCGATAAAAAAATCAAATCCGCACCGATTGACAAGCCTGGCGAAACCGGTAGCAATAAATCATTGAAAATAGTTTCGGCCACCGTTATTGTTCTGGTCATTTTGATCATAGGAACAGGCGGGTATTATTTTTTCGCCGGGAAAAAATATTCTTCGCCTGCGCCACCACAGACAAACGAACCGAACAAACAGGGTACTTCTACGGCTTCCGAACAGCATCAGGCTGCCGACAAGCCGGCCAAAACCGCACTGTCTTCCGAAAATCCCAACTATCTTCCGATCGATACCACATCCGATCAGACCGGCATTAAAAAAACTATCCGTAATTACGCCGACAAAGTGAAATCTTCCGGAATATCCGCTCCGGTCGAGTTTGTCATAACCGACCAGCAGAACAATCCTCTTGATTTTTCCGTCTTCGCCTCTCTGGCCGGCATAAGCCTGTCAAAAACGACGCTATCGGATCTGAACAAAACATTCAGCCTGTTTATATATAATGACAACTCCAATATGGGAGTCGGTTTGGCTGTTAATACTAAAAACGCGACCAAACTCCGGGCGGATCTTTTGGGAGAAGAAGCGAACTTGAACAAGGAATTACAAGCCATACTTCTGCCTGACAACTACGTTTTGCCAAGTATTCCTTTTCAGAAAAGCCTTTACAAAAACTCCATTATCCGCTATCAAAACATAATTTCTAAATACGCCTTATCCATAGACTATACCGTAACCGACAGCCAATTTTTGATCGGAACCACTGAAGCAACCCTGGAAGCCATGATCGACAAGCTTTCCGACAGCAAAACAAACACCCAGACTCCTGCGACACAATCAACATCTGCCGCGCAACCGTCCGCGCAAACGGCACCTGTTGGCCTAAAATAGCATAACCTGTGGATAACTTGTTGATTTAGTGGATTATTTGCTTAAAAACCTATCGAAAAATAAAAAGAAAATTACTTTTTGAAATTTCTTTTTCGTTTATTTTTTGTCAAAAACATCCGTCGAGATCATTCTGTCGATTTTTACTGGAAAAAACAAGGATGGATCGACACAACATTGACTTTAGCTATTTTTTTTGATATAATAGATGCATAGTGATCGTTAAAAATCGAATTCGGATGACGGTAGAGGAGTTTCAATCGCAATTTCCCCCTATTTGCGATTGAAACCTCTCTACTGTTCAAGCGTAGAGATTAACATATCTTTGCCGCCTGCGATTTCTGACCGCAGGACCCTAAAACAAAAACAAAAAGCGGGACCTACCCGGAGCAATCAATTCAAGTACTCGAGATTGATGATTGCGGGTAGGATCCTGCAAAATTTTTATCAAACAAAAACAAAAAACAATAAAAATTTGTTCTTTCAAATTCAAAGGCAAAATGCCAGAGAATGGTAGTGAGTAAAAGTACTTAAAATAAAGTCAGAAAAGTACAAAAAGCATGTAAATAAAATACATGTACATCATAACTTTTGATGTTTTTCACCCGAAACTAGAAAGTTTCCGTGTTACATGTTATTACATGACGAACACCCTAAGGGTGCCGTCAATAGCCAAATATATTTTTTATTGGGTTTTTATTAGATGACACCCTTGGGTTTCATATCATATGACGCCGCGAGGTGTTTTTTGTTTTTCAAAGCCAAAATGTTAGAATAGGATGGATAGGGCTAACAAGACTTATGGTTATGCAAAAATCACAAACGGGAAAAACCGGCGAACAAATCGCGGCCAACTATCTGAAAAATAAGGGTTATTCGATCATCGAAATGAATTTCAAGAATGATTCCGGCCGACGGATAGGAGAAATCGACATTATCGCTCGAGACGGAGACGAGATTGTCTTTGTTGAGGTGAAGACTCGAGAACATAAGTACGGCCATACTTTGCCGGAAGAAAATATCAGCTATGCCAAATTGCGCAAATTGGCCAAAATTGCCCAGATCTATCTTCGTCAGAAAAAATCGGAAGACAGTCCGTATCGCTTCGACGCCATTTCGATCTGGCTGGATAATGACGCGAGAATGGCCAAGATAAAGCATATCCCCAGCATATTTTTATAGACATCCCGCCGATAATCTGATAAAATAATTTCAGAAAACAGTAATTTTTTAAGCAACAAAAAACATGGCAATCGATCAAAACGTCTTGGCTGAATTAAAAGACAGGCTTCTGGCAGAAAAGAAAGAATTGGAAGACAACCTGAACCGGATCGCCCATCCGGTGGACATCGAGGCGGGCGATTATGAAACATCTTTCGACGATATCGGAAGCGATAGGGAAGACAACACGACCGAAGTCGAAGAGTATGCCGACAACTTGCCGGTCGAAGTGACCTTGGAAAAGAAACTGCAAGACGTCATCGCGGCACTGGACAGGATGGAAAAAGGCACTTATGGCATTTGCGAGAACTGCAACCAAGAGATCGACATTGAACGGCTGAAAGCCAACCCGGCGGCTAAAACCTGCATACGATGCAATTAGTTAAATTTTATCTTACAGTTCTTTTTTTGACACTTTTGGATCAAGTGTCCAAGTATATCATCCGCCATTCCGGCGGGTTTTATATTTGCAACGGAGGGATAGCATTCGGCTTGAATATGCCCGGTTATGTTTTTTGGTTTATATGGCTGGCTATAATTATTTTTATCAATCTTATAATTTTCAATTTTCAATTTTCAATTTTCAATGAATCCGCAATTTCTAAATTTTTAATTTCTAAACCCGTCTATTTCGGATTGATTCTGATTCTGGCAGGAGCTTTTTCCAATATGATAGACAGGATTTCGTATGGATGCGTAATAGATTTTATAAATCTTAGCTTCTGGCCGATCTTCAATCCGGCTGATATTTTTATAGCATTAGGTGTTATACTATTGATATTGCCTAATATCAAACAAGAACATAAACAAAAATAAAATTTTCCCTTTTAAAATTTAACCATTGGAAATTGATTTAAATTTAGAATTGGAAATTTGAAATTCGACATATGTCATCAAAAATTTTGTCGACCGCGACCGTCGGATTGGAAAGCGAACCGGTGGAAATCGAAGTTGATACCATGGCCGCCGGACTGCATCAATTCAACATAGTCGGCTTGCCGGACGCGGCCATCAAGGAATCCAGAGATAGGGTGGCAGCCGCCATCCGTAACAGCAAATTCAGACCACCGCATCAATCCGGACGAGTCACAGTCAATCTGGCGCCGGCCGATCTGAAAAAAGAAGGGCCGATTTACGACCTGCCGATCGCCTTAGGATTTCTTTTGGCCACCAAACAGATCGAGTTCGATCATAAGAGCAAGTTTTTCATAGGAGAATTATCGCTCGACGGAAAGATAAGGCCGGTCAAAGGCGTTTTGCCGATGGCTATTTTGGCCAAGAAGCTTGCTATTCAAGAAATATATGTGCCAAGAGAAAATGCGGCCGAAGCCTCGGTAATTTCCGGCATAGATATTTATCCGACCGAGAATTTGCCGGACTTGGTGGCTCATTTGACCGATTTGAAAAAAATAGCAACTTTTCCGCCCGCAGATCTGGAAAGTATTTTCGTGGAAGAAGATCATTCGCATGATATGGCACACATCAAAGGACAGGAATATGCCAAACGCGCCTTGGAAATCGCCGCGGCCGGCGGACACAATGTGATTTTAAACGGCCCTCCCGGATCAGGAAAAACTCTTCTGGCTAAAGCCATGCCTTCAATTCTTCCCAGACTTACCGTGCCAGAAGCGCTGGAAATAACCAAAATATTTTCCGTATCCGGACAACTGCCGAAAGAAACAGCCCTGATAACCAAACGGCAGTTCCGTTCTCCGCATCACAGCGCCAGCGCTGTTTCACTGGTCGGAGGCGGAACCTACCCCAAGCCGGGAGAAATAAGCTTGAGCCATCGCGGCGTGCTTTTCTTGGATGAATTTCCGGAATTTTCCCGCAGCGTGTTGGAAAATTTGCGACAGCCATTGGAAGACGGGGTAATTACCGTTTCACGTGCCCAAGGCACCTTGGAGTTTCCCGCTCGCTTCACCTTGGTCGCCGCCATGAACCCTTGTCCTTGCGGAAACGCCACCGATCCGGAAAAGGCCTGCTCGTGCAGTCCGGCCCAGATCATAAAATACCAAAGGAAAATTTCGGGACCGATCATGGATCGGATTGATCTGCACGTGGAAGTGCCGCGCATCAAATTCGAAAAATTGGCGGAAAATAACACCGGAGAAAGTTCAAGCTCGATTCGTGCCCGGGTTGAAAAGGCGCGTAAGACACAAACAGCGCGCTTCGCGGGTTCGCGAATAGTCACCAACAGCGAAATGGGCAGCCAGGAAATAAAAAATTTTTGCCAGCTGGACGAAAGCTGCGTCGAGCTGATGAAAAACGCCGTTAATCGCCTGCATTTGAGTGCCCGCGCCTACTATCGGATCATAAAAGTGGCCCGAACTATCGCCGATCTGGCCGGAAATCCCGACATCCGACCCGCCCATATCGCCGAAGCTCTGCAGTATCGCTTCAAAGCCGAATAACAATCTCCGGAAGCCCAACTCTTTAATCTTAAGCGCCTAAAAAATCGACCTCTTGCGAGCTTTTGAAAAGTTATGGCATATCTGCTAGAATGATGGGACTTATGGCACCCAAAAAAACCAAAACAAAAGAAGCCTTTATCATAGCGGGCTTTTTAATTTTGGCAGGCGGCTTTTTGTCCCTGCGCCGCCATCCGGCCGAAGCCGATCTGAATTTCAGCAAAAAGCCCGTCGTCATAGACGATAACGGGCTGGATTTTTATGCTGAAGTTTCAGCCTCCACAGTAGGCGACGCGCTGGCGGAAGAAAAAATTTCTTTGAATGACCATGACACGGTCACGCCGGACAAAACATCACCTGTCTTTCCCGGCAGTCGGATCGATATCGCCCGAGCCGTCAAAATAAAAATTTTGGCGGATGGAAAAACCATCGAAAATTATTCCACTGAAAAGACCGTGGGCGGAATATTGGCAGAAAACCACATCATCCTGAATCAGCTGGACAAAGTCGTGCCGGATGTCAATCTGGCGCCGCAACCGGATTCCACCATCGTCGTTACCCGCATAAATGTCGAGGATGTCACCGACACGGAAAACATCCCGTACCCGACGACCTACAAAGAAGACCAGACATTGGGATGGCAAGAAACCCGGACCGACCAAGCCGGACGAGACGGGCAGCAGGAAGTAAAATATCGCATTTCATACAAAGACGGCAAGGAAGTCTCGCGCGTTGTGCTTGAAAAAACCGTTATCCAAGAACCGACTCCCGCCATCGTGACCAAAGGGACGTACATGCAGTTGGGCAAAGCAAACAAGGGGCAAGGCACATGGTATTCCTATATGGGCGGCATGTTTGCAGCCAGCACTTCCCTTCCAAAGGGATCTTATGCCAAAGTGACTAATCTGGCCAGTGGCAAATCAATCGTGGTCCAGATAAACGATTACGGCCCGCAAGGCAAAGGCCGCATAATAGACCTGGACAAGGTAGCCTTCGCAAAAATTGCGCCTTTGGGAGCCGGAATCATCGGAGTCAAAGTCGAACCGATTCTGAATTAATAATTTTTATAATTTTTAATTTTGTAATTTTATAAATAAATCTAAATTTTTAATGTTTAAACATTTAGAAATTAGAAAATTATTTAAAAATTAAAAATTGGAAATTAAAAATTTAAACTATGCCTACAAAACTCGGACAAAATTTTTTGCAAGACAAGGAAATAATCAAAAAAATAATCGCTTCTTCTGATCTAAAAGAAGATGATTTTGTAATTGAAATCGGACCAGGTGAAGGCGCCTTGACTGAACAATTATCAAAATACGCCAAAAAGGTGATCGCGATTGAGCTGGATGATAAATTGATTCCGCTACTTGAAAAAAAATTTTCAGACACAAAGAAAATCGAGATTATCCATGAGGACATCCTAAAAATAAATCTGCCGGAATTGCTCGGGCACTTCGTGTCCAAAGAAAAAAATTATAAAGTCATCGCCAACATCCCCTACTACATCACTTCTCCGATCATCCGTTTGTTTTTGGAACAAGACATCCAGCCGGAAGAAATTATCCTGATGGTCCAAAAGGAAGTGGCCGAACGGATCATTGCCCGGCCGGGGGAAACCAGCATCTTGTCCGTTTCCGTGCAATATTACGCTTCGGCCGAATTGCTCTTTGAAGTTGGGCGCGATTCTTTCTCTCCCGCGCCGAAAGTCGACAGCGCCGTAATTAAAATTGTCCCGCGCAGAAAATTCGACAAAGAAGCGGATAAAAAATTCTTCCGCATCGTCAGAAGCGGATTTTCCGCCAAAAGAAAAACTTTGCTCAACAACCTTTCTGCCAGCCTGCGAATGGAAAAATCGTCCGTGGAAGAAAAACTGAAAACGGCCGGAATTGGTCCGACCGTCCGAGCACAGGAACTATCGCTTGAGAATTGGAAAAAATTAGCAAGCTTATTTCAGAAATAAAGTTTTCACAATAACGAATCCGTAAACCGTTACGAAGCCCAGCATCCACCAAAACAATCGGCGCGATTTTGTGGTTTTGCGCGTAATTATCAGATATGCTCCGCCTCCGAATAGCAAGGCCCACCAAAAAAGTCCGAATTCATTCAAGAAAAACGGGCTGGACAGAAACGAAATAAAGACTCCGACAGCCACGATCGTCCGGCCAAAATCATCGCCAAACATGACAGGTATTGTCCATACGCCGTCTTTCCTGTCGCCTTCGATATCCTTAAAATCCTTGATCGGCAGAGATAAGGTGAAAACAAACAGGAACATGATGATCAATCGCCATGAAAGATGCGCAATATTATCCGCGCCGGAAAAAAGGCTGAAGCCGATGATCAAAACCATCACCGAAGCCAGAGCGCTCACAAAAGTGGCGACTGCCGGAAATCTTTTGAGCCGATACGGTTCGGCCGAATAGAACCAGGCGATGATCTGATATATGAGAAGCAGTGCGGCGAATTTCAGTCCGATCACCAATCCGCCGATGAGCGAAAGCAGAAAAAGAACCATTCCCAGATCCCGATATCCGTTTTTTGAAAAGATGTGCTGCGGCAAAGGGCGCATCCGGTTCGTCACCTCATCGATCTTGCAATCATAAAGATCATTGACCACGACTGAGGCGTTCCATGCCAGCCAAATGCTCGAGAGCAGAACCAGAACCGCCATCGATGAAAAGATATTCAGGTTGAAATTTTGCGGATAGGCCAGCCATCCCAGCCCCATGCCGATGAAAAACAGCCCGGCATGATAGATCATTTGCGGCAACCGGACATTCTTCAGCACGGCCCAAAATTTTCTCCGATCGGCTATGAAAAACAGCAGACCCGCAAAAAATAACAAGAGCAAAAAGTAAACGATATTCAAATTATAAGTGAAGGAAAATTTCAGATTGAAATCCGTCAGTCCGAAAATCGGATATGGCCGCCCGAAAAACTGCACCGCATCGATCTCATTGACTTGCGTGATCTTTTTCGATCCTTGGAAAAAATAATAGGCGATCGTCAGCCACGATGGCAAGGTGCCGAGAAAAAATATTATGACATACGTCGCCAATGCTCCCAGGAGCATTTTAAAAACATTTCTGGTCCTGATCAGGATCAATCCCGCGACAAAAATTATGGCCAGGACAAACCCTATCTTAGCCCCGAAATACATGATTCCGGAAGGCAGATCGCCGAAGAGCGTGATGAACTGCTTCCACAGCTCGGACAGGCTGCCCAAGGCATAAAAACTCCAAAACACGCCGCCTCCGGTTTTGATCATGTCCAGGACAGGCGGCAGAAGCACCAACCAGAAAGACCACAGGATGACGCCGGACAGCTTGGAAATCCTTATTTCCAAGACAAAGCTCAGAAGAAGCCAAATGATCAGAAAAAGAATTATGAAAAAGAAGAAATTATACAAAAAGCCATTAATAACTCCGCCCACGTCCGTCTGATTGGAAGCAAAAAAGCGCTCTTCAAGGACGCGCAGGAAAGTGATTCCCAAAAAGCTGGATGCCCAAAGGGCCATGGACACCTCTTGATCCAGCAGGGCGCCTATCAAACCTTCGATTTTCTGCAAAAATTTTCTTATTATATCCATAATATCAATTTATCAGCATAGTCCGATCGGTGCAAATGATTTATGCACAAGAAAGATATTCACAACGCTTGCATTTGTGGTATAATCCAAGTGATGAATCCCGCACTAACTTTGGATAGCAATAAAATTTATACCACATCGAAAGGGCGGGAATCTATAAAAAATAAATAGCCTTGGTTTTTATTGGAGAAATTTAATAAAATCCAAAGTTAGTGCGGGATGAAAATAAAAAAATCGACACATCTTTTGATTTTGACGATGCTGGCTTTCGGAAGCTTCGCTTTTTACGTGACCGCACAGGAACAAGGATCAGATCCATTGACCTCGACTCCCACAACCGGTGATTCTTCGCTTTTGACCAACGCCGATGCGATTGGCGCCGCTGCCGGAACGACCCCAGCGGCAACTCCTGCCGATCCGAACAATCTGACCCAACAAGTGTCCCAACAAATTTCCACCGCCATGAACGCGGCCAGCCAGAGCAACCAAGATATCAGTCTGGACCAGATAAAAAGCATCGTCAGCCAATCGCTGAACGCGACCGTAAAAGATTCCGACTTACCGCAGATTCCCGCAAGCGACATCAAAGTCAAGACGGAAAACTACGGCAATCTGCCGGCCGACAAGGCCGCCGAAAAGAAAAAGGAAGATGTGGCTGATTATCTGGTCAGCATGGCCTATATCCTATCCAGCAACTCTCCGACTCCGATCACTTCTTCGGATGATACGACAAGCTTGGAGAATAGCATAACCGGACAATTATCCACCGCCCTAACTACCCAGAATCCGGCCGCTCTCAAAGATTTGAGCGACAGTGGTGCGAAAGTTTTGGGCCAGATGAAAAACGTGGAGGTGCCGCAAGATTTGGTCGACATCCACAAAAAAGGCTTGCAACTGGCGGAATATGCCATGCAGCTGCAGAACAAGATCAGTCCGAATAGCGCGGATCCGCTGTCCGACATCGCCAACTATGCCAAAATGGAAGCTTTGATCGGAGTCACCGCCAATTATGCCAGCGATGCGGCCGGCAAATTGGACCAATACGGCCTGACGATCGGAGACGTGCAGAATAAATTGAACACCTACGGCATCAATATTCCGTCCGACTTGTCGCAAAAACTGTCGCAATAAAATTTTAAACTCAAGAAGGAATCCTAAAACTCAGTTTTATGGATTTCCTAAAACTGAGTTTTAGGAAAAAATGTTAAAAAACAAGAGATTCGCAATCAAAAAACTTTTTTTCGTCTGCTTTTTGGCAGTTACGCTCATATTCGCTCCCGTCCAAACGCATCAAGCCGACGCCCTGTGGGGAGAAGTGCTGAACGCCAGCCTGACAACCATCCTGAACTACATCCAAAACATGATCCAAGGCATGATGATGGGCATGATGAAACAGATGGCCACCCAGATGCTTAACCAGGACATGGGCAATATGATCGGCGGTTCTTCAACTTCAAACGCCAAATTCATCACCAACTGGCAGGATTTCATGTTCACGCAGCCCAAGCAAGAAGCAGACAAATACATGAACGATTACTTGAGCCAATTGACCAAAGGCCGCGGCTCGATCACCGGCTACATTCCCAACAACAATCTTGGATCTTCCAAATTGCTTTCCGACAACTACGAAGGCGTGGGCGACGGCTCGTTCAATTACGGCATGGCGCAGAACGATCCGGAATACGCCAGCTTGATCGCGACCGCAGAGGCCAAGGGCATTAATTTAGGCGGGGTGAACACCGGCAACGCGGGAAACTATATGCAACAACTGGTGCAAGGAGCAAAAAGTTTGATATCGGATTCAACGATGCCGACACCGACCTATCAAGGCAACCCGGCCCAAAATTTATTTTCCGACGGAACTTTCAAAAATCTGAACACCTACCTTTCTGGTATCAACAACCCTTGGGCTTTCAACATGAACGCCGAACAAAAATATCAAGAACAATTGACGCAAAATCAGCAGGCCGCCCAGGCCCAAGCAGTCGCATACCAGGGTTTCAAGGGTACGTCTTCGGGCGGCACCATCACCAATCCCGGCTCGCTCATCAAAGAAAACATGGCCAACGTCCAGGACATGGGCAACAAAGTCTTGGCCAGCGCCAACAGCATGCCGGAAATCATCACTTCCGTCATCCAGCAGATCGTCACCCAATCCATCCAGAGCGGCATCGGCAATGCCGCGGCCAACGCCCAACGGGAAGTCCAGAACGTCCAAAATCAAACCGCCCAGCAAGTCCAGCAGCAAGTCCAACAGAACGGACCGGGAGCGATGTTCGGAAACGGCTCGACAGGACAATAACCAGCCCGACATTCACAAACAGCCTGAATTTGTCGAGGCTGTTTTTTTGTATTATCTTATAGCGATAAACCTTCGGCGGATGTTGATTTTATCCCTGTTTTATGCTAAAATATGAATATGAATAAATCCAAAATAATCGCAAACAAGCTCTTCTGGTTCTTAAGAAGAAACGGGGTTGCTTTGGAACCGTCCAGGGATCGCCATCTCATTATCAACCAAACATTGGCCATGGGATCCATGGATGACATACAGAAGCTTTTTCATGAATATGACAAAGAAACCATCCGCGAAGAGTTTCGAAAGCCTGCGGCAGGCCTGTATGCGCCTGCGGTTTTGCATTTTTTTGAATACATTCTCGATGTTCAATTGAATAATAGCGAACAATATATAAAAAAAATACATGGAAAGCCTACACCTGGACATTCTTGATCAAGAACGAAAAGATTTGTTCCAAAAATTATCAGCATTTCACTCTCTTGGTTATTTATCCGGTGGAACATCGCTGGCATTGCAATTAGGACATCGCATATCCTATGATTTTGATATTTTCTGCCCGAAGGAAATTTCAGAATCGTTTGCGGCCAAGGTTCAAAAGGAGATTCCCGTGAAGGAAGTGCTTATAAACAACAGTGATGAATTCACATTTCTTACCGGACAAGACATCAAAATATCTTTTATTTTTTATCCCTTTGATTTGAGGGAATATCTGCTTGAATTTTCAGGAGCTCCTTTGCTCTTTGCTTCTCCCATAGGCGTGGCATTGACAAAAGCGTATGCCCTGAACAGAAGAAATGCCTGGCGGGATTATGTCGATTTATATACGATATTAAAAAAGGGCATCGTAAAACTTGAGGAAATTATACAAAAATCGCAAGAAGTTTATGGAAATTTGTTCAATGAAAAGCTTTTTCTGGCCCAGCTTGTGTATACGAAAGACATCTCTGAAGCGGAAATCGCCGGCACGCAGATGATCAAACCGACAACGCTTCAGGAAGTCGCCGCATTTTTTGAAAAAGAAGTCACGGCTTACGTGGAAAGAAAATTGGGCCAATAACATTATTAAAATGATTCCGCCAAACAGCCTGAATTTGTCGAGGCTGTTTTTTTGTATTATCTTATAGCGATAAACCTTCGGCGGATGTTGATTTTATGCCCGATTAGTACTAAAATAAACTCATGAGCAAGCAAGAAATAAAGCAAAAAATCAACAAACAGCTTCCATTCTTGAAAGCCAGATACCATATCAAGCGTATCGGCATTTTTGGTTCATTCGTACGCAACGAACAAAAAAAGGGGAGCGACTTGGACATTCTGGTGGAATTTGAAACACCCATCGGTTTTTTCGAGTTTATCCGACTGGAAAATGAATTGAGCCGCACCTTGCGCCACAAAGTGGACCTGGTTTCCAAAAATGCCGTTAAACCGGCGGTGAAGAAAGAAATTTTAAAAGAAATTCAATATGTCTAGGCGAGGAATAAGGCTTTATCTGGAGGATATCCGCACATCCATCCGAAGGATAGAACAATACACGCGCGGAGTAAGTTTTGACGAATTTTATCGCAATCATCTGATGATTGACGCAGTTGTAAGAAATCTTACGATTATCGGCGAAGCAGTCAAAAATATTCCGACTGAATTGAAGTCCAAAAATCCTGAAGTCGCATGGAAAGAAATCAAGGGCATGCGAAACAAAGTTATACATGAATATTTTGGAACTGACGAAGAAATTTTATGGAAGACCGTTCAGGATGACATTCCGGTTTTCAAAAAACAAATTGCCAAACTTTTGAAAGATAGCAAGCAAAAGGACTTAAAATAGACGCCCCAATGGCTATTTTTATTTTCCCCGGTTGATTTTTGCCTTATTTCAGGCAAAATCAGACATACCCTTGCCCAGCACTAACTTTCACTCCGTCGTATGCATTATGTATATATTATAAAAAATGAAATTGATGAACTGTATTATGGATGCACAAACAACCTAAAGAAAAGATTTTTTGAGCATAATAGCGGCGAATCTTTTTCTACCAAGAATCATGAATGGAAATTAGCCTATTATGAGGCTTATTTAAGGGAAGAAGATGCCTGGAATCGTGAAAAACAACTAAAAAGGCATGGACAAGCTTTGGCTCAACTAAAGCGCAGAATCAAAAAATCTTTAAGTGAAAGTTAGTGCTGGGTTGACTTTTTCTGCCAGATGTGCTAGTATATACAGTTACGCTAGTAAAGTGCGGTTATTTTAAAACCGAATATCAATCAACAATCATTTTCGCCCGGAAGGCGAAGGCTCAATTGAGCCAAAGGAGGAGAGATGAAAGACTTCGTATTGGCAATAATAGCCGCGGCTATAGTAACCACCGTTGCATTTGTCATTGTTTTTTCGACTCATCACAACACAACCCCTATCATGCCCAAATATCCTAACCTGTCTCCGGAAGGACAGCAACGGATGGCTATGATCAAATCGGCGATAGCAAAATATCTGCCCAACATGTTACCCGACATGTTACCCGACATATCAAATCAAAAAGTGTCCCCGAGCTTTAAACTAGTGGACGTTTCCGAAAAACCGAAAGATGGTTGGCACTACCATGGATACATCCAGCTGTCGGACGGGAGACGTATTTTATTCCAGGCAAATTATTGGAACATAAGCAATGGCCAGGTGCAAGTTTGGCTGTCCACGGCCACGAAGACATACGGCCTGCTTGATTACCCTAACGGGTAGGAAATCTCGAGAGAGAATTGAGAGAGCTTGGCAAAACAGCCTGGCTCTCTTTTTTTTTATTTTTATGGTATAATAAAAACATCTAAAAATAGAAGTTTTGAATCTAAAACAAAAATCGATCCGGAAATTTTTTTTCGCAGCAGTTATTGTTACGATGATTGCTAATTTTTTATTTGTGCCTTTGACAACAATGGCACAAAATATGGATCCGGCACATTTTGTCGGATCAGGCGGCGATCTGGGTGTGGCCGTAAGCGAAGCCAATCCCAACCCGCCTCCGGCAACCGAATCCTGCAATTTTTTTTGGAACCCTATCAGCTGTTCTTTATTGGCCGTATTAAAAGTAGGCGGCTGGTTGATTGACGCATCCGATCAGATTTTCCAATACAGCATCAGCCCCAGCATTTTCAGCCAGGTTGCCGGTAATGGCAATAGGGCTATCTATGATACTTGGGCAGAAGTGCGCGATTTTCTAAACGTCGCTTTCATCCTCGTGCTGCTTTTTTCCGCTTTCGCCACTATCTTTCAAGTGGAGAAGTACAGTTATAAGAAAATTCTCTTATGGCTGATAATCATGGCTTTGTTGGTGAACTTCAGCTTCCCCATAACCAGATTCATTATTGATATTTCAAACTCATTGATGTACACACTGCTAAGCCGTTTAAGTTTTGGCGGCGATCCTTCACACATTATCACCAACATCACCCAGGACAGCAACATAAAAGATATCATCGTGCCTCAAAACGGCACGAAAGCTTCTGTCGCCCTCTTGCTCGCTTCCGTTATTTTCATTTTTATTCTCGCTATCACTTTTTTAGCGCTGGGAATATTGCTGGTCATAAGAATGATCGCTTTGGCCATACTTATAATTTTTTCTCCGGTGGCTTTTGTCGGATCCATCATCGGAAAGGGCAAACAATGGTGGGACTATTTGTTCAAATACGCCTTTTTCGGTCCGATAATGATCTTCATGTTAAGTGTGGCCATGGCCGTTTTGAAAAACTCTATAAAAATACAGTTCACAATGCAAGGCGTCAACAACAAAATAGACAATCCCATAAACCAACATCTCACCGGCGCTATGGCGGCATATTCAATTCCGATCGTGATTCTTTGGATCGGCATGGGCGTCGCTCAGAAAATGGGCATCGCCGGCGCGGCGGCAGTCACTGGACAGGCGCAGAAATTCGCCAAATGGGTTCCAAATGCGATATTCAAGGCCACCGGCGTTCCGGGCGGAGTCAAAAAAGCCGCAGATTATTATGGCAAGAAGGGCGCTCCGCTCGGCCTTAACCGAATTCCTGGATTGCGAGGATCTGAGAAGACAGAGGCTACTGAAGCTTGGTGGGCTTCGAAGCTAGGAGTTAAGGGCGCAAAAGATCAGGACATGAAAAAGAGAGCGGAAGAATACAAGAAAGAAAATGCGGATACTGGAATGCTTAAGGACAGATGCTCCAAAGGAGATGCAGCCGCTTGTTATCGATTGGCTGATGATGGATTTTTGGATTCTAAGGAATATAACGATTTCTCAGCAAAAAATAAAGACGCTGGCCTGCAAAAAACCCTTAATTCTAAAGTTAAGAAAAATAGAGTGGACCTATTGATAAATTACAGAATGAACAGCAAAAAAGAATTGGATGAAGTCAAAAAGAACAATAAAAACATAAATACGGATGAGGAAGCACGAGAATTCATCGCCAAGGATGAGATTGGCAAATTAAATCCTGAGAAGTGGGGAGAGCAATATTGGAAAGACATAATGAAGGACCCATCACCTGAAATCAAAAAGGCCGTCGAGGAAAGCTATAGCGCTTTGGCAGAATCCGCTCAAGAAGATATCAAGAAACGCCTCAATCCGAACAATGCTGCCGCCCTGAGAGAGGTTATGACTGGCCAAAAAACCAGCGGAACAAAAAGACCCGTAGGATTCAACCGTTAATAAAATGCCCGAACTAAATCAAAACACAGAAATCAAAATAGATAGGTATATTATTCCTTGGGATGTTTCTATTACCAAAAATCCGGATGATGAAACATTTGAAATAATCGCAGAATTCCAAAAAAAATTCCTATCCTTGCCTGGATCTGTTCAGGATAAGCTAGTTTCAAAAAAAACCGGTGAAAAAATCCAAAGCATCGGCATGAACTTTGGTTTAAGCATGCCTCAAATAGCCAATATTGCCCGCGCTGTCAGAAGCTATTATTTCGGCGAATTAAAATTGGAAGACCTGCCGTTTTATTTGGCCAAAGAAATCCCCATCGACTTATCTAAAGCTCAAGAAATTTCAAGAATGGTTATTGAAAAAATCATCAATGACCGGTCCATTGAGCAAGCCCGCCAGGCCGAATTAGAAAGTACAACGCTTTCTGACGCATTGAAAAAATATCCGGAAATCGGCGAACAGCTCATCACTTCCGATCGAATCAACATCAAAAGCTTTCCTGAGCCAGCAAGACCATCGATCAAGAATTGGCTGGCGGACTACACTTTCGTCCTCGGATACGGCACCCATGACGCCATCGCCAGGGCCAATTATATGTTCCAAGGCACCAATGCCAGAAACCTGGCTTCCACTGATCGGGAAAGATTGGCCTATATCTTGAAATCATATGATGAAAACACATTGGTCACCGTGGATAAGAATGAGAAAAAGATTGTTTTTCCGACATCCGACAAGAGACAAGAACCGCCAAGGTCGGACCTTGGCCAGGCAAATGACAACTCGAAGGTCCGACCTTTGAACATTCCCCAAGCGCCATCAAGGTCGGACCTTGAAACCGCTTCGACCACCAAAATCAGCTATTCTTCGCCGCAGAAATTGCCGTATGAAAAAATGAGAACACAGCAACAGCCGTACCGCATAACGCCGATATATGGACAACAGAAAAAAGAAGAGCCGAAGAAAGACGAGAGAATCCTGAATAAAAATGTCGTAGACCTGAGAGATAGTATGTAATTTTAAATTTGAAATTTAAAATTTTGAATCAATTTTCAATTTATAAATGACTGAATATTCCGAAAAATACGACTTGGAAACAAGAACGTCAAAATTCAGCGGTGAAATAATATTATTTATTAAAAGTTTAAATAAAGATATAATAAACGCGCCCTTAATAAGCCAGTTGATCAGATCCGCGACTAGTATTGGCGCGAATTACTGCGAAGCAAATGGAGCCAGTTCGAAAAAAGATTTTCACAATAAAATATACATTTGTAAAAAAGAATGCAAGGAAACAAAATACTGGCTAGAACTACTTGCAAAAGCAAACCAAGACAAAAAAGACAAATGCAGAGAGCTTTGGAAAGAAGCTCAGGAACTGACCCTGATATTTTCTAAAATTGCATTAACATTAAAAAACAAGAAGTGATTTAAAATTTAGTAATTTGAATTTCATTTTAAATTTTAAATTTAAAATTTCAAATTTGATCCATGGCTCTGTTCAACATTCCACAATTCATCGACATCGAAGACAAGATCGTCGGGCCGCTGACCGCCAAGCAATTGGGCTGGCTGGCGGCCGGAGGAGTCGTCCTGCTCGTCCTTTGGAGCATGCTGGACATGTCCGCTTTCATCATGGCGGCGCTCATCGTCGGATTCATCTTCGGGATGCTGGCTTTTTACCGCCCCAATAACCAATCATTGCTGGTCTATATCCTTTCGGTCTTTTCTTTTTTTACCAAACCGAAAATGTATGTCTGGATACGGGTTCCCGAGATTGAAAAAGCCAAGAAGAAAGCCGTTGTCAAGAAGATGCAGGCCGCAACAGCCGCACCAAAAGGGATAAATGAGAATAAGATAGAAGAAATAACCGATTTGCTCAGCAAAT
Organism: bacterium; assembly: GCA_021785125.1. Classification (GTDB taxonomy): domain Bacteria; phylum Patescibacteriota; class Minisyncoccia; order Moranbacterales; family UBA2206; genus JAJYGF01. The sequence continues at coordinate 62,044 of JAJYGF010000004.1, forward strand.
CGAATTTAAAATTTTAAATTTATAATTTTAAATTTCCCGAATGGAAACATTGCATTCGAAAAAAATAACCAAACCGACCACAACTGCCGCCTCGCAGCAGTTTTTGGATGTGGCCGAGATCAAGGAAGATGTGGTCGTTCTGAAAAGCGGATCGTTCCGTTCGATCCTGGCGGTTTCCGCCATCAATTTCGACCTGAAATCTTCCGACGAACAGGAGGCGATCATCAATCAATACCAAAATTTTCTCAATTCCTTGGATTTTCCAATCCAAGTCTTGGTCAGTTCGCGCAAACTGAACATCGACAAATACCTCGAATTCATCGAAGAAAAAGAAAAGCAGCAGAACAACGAGCTCTTGAAGCTCCAGGTTTCCGAATACAAGAATTTTATCGGGCAGCTGGTGGAAGTTTCCAACATCATGGACAAAAATTTCTACATCGTCGTCCCGTTCTCTCCGGTGGAAAACAAAGAGAAAGGGTTTTTTTCCAATATCCTGAGCACGTTCAATCCGAAAAAAAACATCCTCGAGAAACGAGAAAATTTCGAAACCTACAAAAGCCAGCTTTTCCAGCGCATCGACCACATCACCGCTTCGCTTTCCGGCATCGGCTTGCGCATCGCTCCGCTCAAGACCCAAGAACTGATCGAATTGATATATAACTCATACAATCCGAACCTGTATCTGGATACGCAGTTGGGGGATGTGGAGAAATTGGAATTAAAATAATTTTAAATTATAAATTTAAAATTTTAAGTCAATTTTAACTGACCAAATTAATAAATTTTAAAATTTAAATATTCGGATTTCATTTTAAATTTAAAATTGAAAAATTTAAAATTTTAGTTACTATGTTTGATTTTCTAAACAAAAATAAAAATGCGGCGGCTCCGGCCAAAAAAGCGCCTGCGGACAAAGAGGCTCAGGATGAGATTTTGCAGTCGGAAAAATATTACCAGGAAGGCGTGGCCAAGCTGCAAGACCTGATCGCGCCGGCCGCCATCCAAGTCGCGCCGAAATATATCCGCGTCGGAGAAACTTTGGCACAGACCATTTTTGTCGTCACATATCCTCGCTATCTGCACAGCAATTGGTTCTCGCCGATCATCAACATCGACATGCCGATCGACATTTCCATGTTTATCCATCCGATCGACACTTATGACATCCTGAAAACCTTGAAAAAAAGCGCGACCCAGGTCCAATCCAGATCGCACATGGAGGAAGAAAAAGGCATGATCCGCGATCCGTCCCTCGAAACCGCCATCCAGGATATCGAAGATCTTCGCGACAAGCTCCAGCAAGGGACTGAAAAATTTTTCCGCTTCGGTTTGTATATCACCGTATATGGACAGGACGAAAAAGAACTCTATAAATCCGCCAAAAGCATCGAGTCAATTTTGGAAGCGCAATTGGTCTATGTAAAGCCGTCCATCTTCAAAACGGAGCAAGGATTCAATTCGACCATACCTCTTGCGAACGATGAGCTGGATATCGGGACCAGCATGAATTCCGCGCCGCTTTCCACCACTTTTCCTTTCGTTTCGTCTTCACTTTCCAACGACGAAGGCATCTTGTACGGCATCAACCGCCACAACAACAGCCTGATCCTGTTCGACCGGTTCAAGATGGAAAACGCCAACATGGTCGTCTTCGCCAAATCCGGCGCCGGAAAAAGCTACACGGTCAAACTGGAAGTCCTGCGCTCAATGATGGTCGGAACGGACGTCATCATCATCGATCCGGAAAATGAATACAAGCATCTTTGCGAAACGGTCGGCGGCACATTTTTGAAAATATCTCTGAATTCGGACAACCACCTGAATCCTTTCGACCTGCCGAAAGTCCAGGAAGACGAGGATCCGGAAGACATCCTGCGCAACAATATCGCCAATCTCTTGGGTCTTTTGCACATCATGCTGGGCGGCATCACGCCGGAAGAAGATGCTATTTTGGACCGGGCCGTGCATGAGACATACGCTATCCGCGACATTACGCCGCAGGCCAATTTCAACGCCCTGTCCAAAGAATCTTTTCCGACCATGTCCGACCTATATCAAGTTTTGCGCAACATGGAAGGCGGGGAAGACCTGGCCACCCGCATGGAAAAATACACCGAGGGCGTCTTTTCGGGATTTTTGAATCACACGACCAACATCAAAGCTGACAACCAGCTGGTGGTCTTCAACATCCGCGACATGGAGGAAGAATTGCGCCCGATCGCCATGTACATCGTCCTGCAGTTCATTTGGAACGAGATGCGCACCAATCTGAAGAGGCGGTTGGTCCTGGCCGATGAAGCCTGGGTGATGATGAAATATGACGATGCCGCGTCCTTTCTCTTCGGAATTGCGAAACGATGCCGAAAATATTATACTGGACTTACGACCATCACACAGGACGTCAATGACTTCTTGTCCTCCCGCTACGGAAAACCGATCGTGACCAACTCTTCCATCCAGCTCCTCCTGAAACAGTCGCCGGCCGCGATTGATGTGATTGCTGAAACATTTTATCTGACTGATCAGGAAAAATTCTTATTATTGGAAAGCAATGTGGGCGAGGGCATCTTCTTTGCCGGCACCAAGCATGTGGCCATCAAAGTCATCGCCTCATACAGCGAAGACCAGATCATCACGACCGATCCGGCCCAGCTTCTGGAAATCGAAAAAGCCAAAAAAGAATTTTCTGATGAAGAATAGTTTTATATAAAAATATATGGCCTCTCCCGAACAACATGCCAGCAATTTGAAAGCCGCGCGTGCCATAGGCAGCATTAGGAACGCAAAAAATACCGCAAAGAATGCGAAGAAAAACATCAAGGCGGCTGTGAATATCGGCGCACTGATGACATACATCGATCCGTTCATGGATTGGCTGTTCGGCATCGCCCTGGTTTTCGCCATCATCAAAGACGTTCTAAATTATGTTCTCACTGCATTGATCGCAGCTGGTGGAATAGGCGAACTTTTAATCATCCTATTTACCATAATATGTTCAATAGCCATAGGATTCATTATGCTACTGACTGGATCAAATGGAAAAACCAAATCCGCCAAGGCATTATCAAGATTTTTAGTTTTACTGTTTGGCAGCTTTTTAGAAACCATTCCCGGAGTGGATTTATTCCCATTTGAAACATTTTCTGTTATTATCATCGTTTGGATGACGCTGGTTGAAAGAAAAAGAGCGGCGGAAGAAGGCGGCGGGATGGAGCCCGAGCCGGCCGTTGCCTAGACAAAAATGCGAAAAATAAAAACCCTACAACTTATTCTGCCTTGGAAAACGGAAGTTATCAGCTCCGCGGTCATCTTTTTGAGCCTGTTTTTGGTTTATCTGTTTCCGGTCGCCGACATTTTCCAGAATTTCAACCGCAGCCTGTTTTTCATGGCCATCCTGCCTTTTTTATATATCAAATTCGTCCTGAAAAAAAACTTGTCCGATTACGGCTTCAATTTGGATAACAAAAAAACAGGTTTCTTCTGGGCGGCCGCCATGTTCGCGGTTTCCTTCGGAACAGTCCTCGTGTTGATCCAATTCGCCGGTTTCGACAAAAAATACACCATTCCGTCCTATATCGCCGACAATTTTTGGATCTTTTTGGTCTATGAATTGCTCCTTATCAATTTCCAGATATTTATCAATGAATTTTTTTTCCGCGGATTCTTACTTTTCAGCTTTATGGAAAAAATCGGATATTGGTCGATCGCCATTCAGGCTTTGGTCTACATTCTCTTTGCCGCAAGCGCCATAGGTTTTTCTTGGAACATCACGCCATTTATCATAATGTCTGTTACCGGCGGGATCGTCGCCTACAGAAGCAGAAGCTTCCTGTATTCATATTTCATGAGCCTGTTTTTCATGATCATCCTGGATGCGTACATAATCCATTTATATAAATAATCCGCTATGAAAATTTTCAAAAAAATATTCGCCGTGAGCTTGGTCGCCGCACTCCTGGTCATGAACGTGCGTTCGGCTTACGCTGACGCCCTATCCGATCCGAAAGCGGCCGCCCAACAAGCCATGCAGGGCATCATGCAGATGTTCGGCACCAACCAAGCCGAGGTGCAGAACCTCGTCCAAACTGCCAATGTTTATTCCCAGAAAGGCACGCCGCCGCAAGTCGCGTTGACCTTCACCCCGGACAATCCAACACCGGGCGAAAAGGTGACCGCCACTGCCGCGCCGTCTTATTTCTACAACGACGCGTCAAGATTGTATTATACCTGGTACATAAAACATAACAATGGAGATGGCATAAAAAGCGAGTATGATCCATTTTTTGGAAAAAATATTGATTGTGATGGCAAAGGTAACTGCGATCTTAATAATGACGGTCAAATAGATATTGAGGATTACAAGATCGAAGCCATGCGCACCATGGTCAACGGCGGATTCGATTGGAATACGGTTTTGGGCACAGACAGTCCGAATTGCTCAACAAGTTCCGCCAACAATCCGTCCTACTGCACGCAGAATGACATGTATAACAGCAGCAATAATTCCAATTTTGATGAAAAAAAAGCAGGTTACCAAGCCGCCTGGGGCGGTGACGACCAGCGCGGAAAAAACGCCCACTGCTTCGTCCAAAATGTCCAGACCGGAAATCAATATGAGATAAACTGCGACCAACATCTGTTTCCAAGCGCCCCGAAAGATACGACCGGCGACGGACATTTCACGCTCAATGAAGAAAAATTCTGGCACACGGATCCTTCGGCTTCCGACACGTCCGGCGCCGGTACGGTTGATGAGGCCACGGTTGCCGGATTGGGCAAGAACGCTTTTTCGTGGAACTATCAGCCGGGCGACCAAGTGGGCGTCGTAGTTGAAGGCGTTTCACCGGCCGCCACTCAAAACGCCGATTCTTCATATCGGACCATGTTTGCCATGCCGAACGGCGTTTGCACGGATTCCGGAGGAAATAATCTGGTCGATAATGTCCCTTTGACAGGAAAAAGTACGAACACCAGCGAGACGATCGACCCGCTTTCGGGCGAAAGGATAGACGCCGTCGCCACAACCAACCTGTTCAAACAGTCCGACACCGAATATCTGCAAAAAACCGGTGTGCTTTTCGAGCATTATCCCGCGCAGACCGGCGGAAGCACCTATGATGAAATGGTGAAAGATAGCAGTAACATCGTAAAATTATACGAAAACCTCCCGTCACAACCGCAATATTATGCAAATTCAACAGACACCGCCCTCACCGACATTACCAATGGTTCTGATTTCGAAAACCCTCTCTATGTCACAAATAACAAAGATTTTACTTTTACGGATGCGCATAACAACACTGTTTCTGTCACGGCCGGAGAACAGGTCGCCTCATTCAAAATAATGACAGTAACCGGATATCCGACAAATCCGACCAGCAAAGCCAAGCCCAGCTCCATATATGTCGAGCTTGATCAAGATTCCAATGGAAATATCACAACCTCGTATTATAAGGATCAGCCGAATTATCCATCTTCTTTAGCTTCTGCCGCAAAGGATCCCAATCCCGTTTACAACTACAGTCCGGTGGATGTGGCCAATGACGGATCCAGCGATCCCATACCCCAAAATCCGTTTCCAACCGATATTTCAGATCCATCCACCTATCAAACCTACACGGATGTTAACGGGAACACGGTCAAATACACCATAGACACGGACGCCTCTACGGGAGACAGCATCATAACCTTCAAGCGCGACAATCCGTTTTCTTCAGTTGTCGCAAACTTGAAAGGGAAAATATCCAAGGTCAGCGACTTGAACAAATGCCTGGAAAGCAATTTGATCGCTCCGGGACAGGGAGATAAAAACAAGAAGCTGGATGTAACGCTTTCATACACCCCTAATTCTCCGGTTGATGACGAGACCGACTCCGGCAGCAATGCGGATACTTTGATGGTCCAATCCTCCATCTTGGATTCTGAGGATGAAAATTTCATAAATTATAATTGGCACGTGTACCTCGGCTCTTCGATCGGGACCGAAAATTGGGCGGAGTTGCTTAAATCGGATCTGACCGACCAAACCGGAATCAAACAGGTTTCCGGATTGGGCATGCGTAACCTGAATTTGAAGTTGAATTTCAAAAAAGACTTTTTGTCGGATTCCAGATTTGGAATATCCGGAGATACGTTCTATATGAAAATAACCCTTGACGCTACGGAAAATGCCAGCGGCGGAATCAAAAAATCCGGCATCGGAAGTGTCATAATCCCGATCCAGCTGTCAAAAACGCAGATACGCGTCTTTCCGACACAAGTGTCATCATCCCAAGACATAAGCTTGGACCAATCTTCCGAAATGTGCAACACCGGCATGGACAGCGTGGTCTGTCCGGTTTCCCAAGACGAGATTGTGGGCATCAAAACCGATTTTGATCCGAATGATTACGACCTGTTGTGGACCTTGGACGGGGAACCTTTGCCGTTCGCCGGCAACTGCGCCACATCGGGAAGTTGTGACAGCGGCAAGAATTATTCGAATGAAAATTTCTTTGCCGTAACCAAAGAAGTGGGCGCGAAATATACCGTCACTTTGGAGGCGGACAAAAAAGACGGGGGAGAAAGGACCACCCTAACCAAGGTTTTTCAGGTGGAAGAGCCGACCGTAAGCATCGTATCGGCCGATCAAAACACTTCCCGTCCGGAACTGTTAGGCAACTACGTCGATCTCAACAACAAGCTCTGGCCGGATTACAGCACAAACTCATTCGATGCCTTGCAAGGTTCGACCGTAACCCTGAAACCGGTCTTCAACACGTCTTTTTATAACAACTACACTTGGTTCATCGACGGCACGGCACTGACAGCCGACAACGCGGCCGCTCTTGGCGTCACCATCAACCAGGACGGCACCATCTCTTTCCCTGCCAACAAACAGATCGGCGATGACTATAACATCAGCATCAGCACCGTATACACCCAATCGAACGACGTCAAAAAGGCTCTCAACAAAATATGGAACATACCGCTCGACGGCTTCCACGAAAAAGAAATCGGCTCTTCCATCGACATCAAAGTGGTCGGAACATTGACGGATGCCAATGGAAAAATAGTCGGCACCGTGATGCAAAAGAAAGTTTTGGCCAGCATCTTTTCGGAAATTCCGTCCTACATGAACTTTTTGTTCCGGGTGCTTCTCACGATCGGGCTTATCCTGTTCACTGCCGGCATCTTGTTCTCGCTTTTCCCGAGACAGGAAGGAAATTATCTGGAATAAAAATTGTCCGTTATAGCCAAGGGCGCGTTTGATGCTATAATAAAAACGTCAGCATACAATTTTTTGCCATGAAAAAAACAAAAATATTTTTAGCTTTATCGATTGGCCTGTTTGCTTTGCCGCTTTTCTCCTCCGCCAGCTTCGATTACACCCCGATGGAACCGATTCCGGGATTCGCGACAAGCGGAGATTTCCAAAGTTACATCTCGGCCGTATATAAGTTCGGCATTTGGACGGTCGGGATCGCCGCCATGCTGATGATCATGATCGGCGGTTATATGTATATGATGTCCGCCGGAAACAATGCTAGCATGCAAAAAGCCAAAGGGGTGATCACTGACGCGATTGTCGGATTGATTTTGGCACTCACTTCTTATCTCATCCTTTACGAAATAAATCCGAATTTGGTCAATATCAATCTGGGCAGCATCGGCGGAGGAAGCGGCAGCGTGAGCACAGGAAATAAAACTTGTAACAATAACAATTGCGGTCAAGTCGCTTCCGCTTGCCAAGCCAACTCGATTGGAATTGAACCAGCTGTATTGCAGTCCTTGTTTATTGCGGGCGAGGGATGCAATAAAGCCGCTTCAGGCACTGGCCCTTGTGGATACTCCCAGGTCAACGCTACTAATCGTAAGGCTATCTGCGGTATGACAGGAACAGCTGCGCAAACTTGTGCCGAAATACAAGGTAACCTTCAAGAAGATGTTGACTGTGGAGCTAAAGTGGTCCAAGACCAGCGAAGATCCTCCAAATGTCAGGGTGGAATTATTAACACAGCATCTTGTTATGCTACCGGACCTGGAGCAAACTTTGCTTGTGGAAATCCGAACGATACCAATTATTGCAACAGGGTTGCTAATTATTATTCAACATGCAGTAAATAAATATGCCGAAACTAAAATACATTTTATTTTTCATTATTTTATTTTTTTTATCAATCAACGTAAAAAAAGTATTTGCCGATGCCTATGTGATTCATCTTTACTATGACGCAAAAACACAAACATTGAGCTTTAACAACCAAGCTTCACAAAATATTACAGTAGACAAAAGCTATAACCCATCAATAACTGACTTTACAGATCAATCTGCTGATTCTTCCGGATCATATCTTCTAACATTCTATGACTCCACTAATAACCCGATTATTTCAACCCGATTTAATAAACAAGACGGTGTTTTTCAAATAACAACACCTTATTTTAGCATAGCCACAAGTTTAAAAATATTTAACAGCTCAAACAATAAAGAATTGTTAAGCGCAAATCTTACAAGCCTTTCTACCTGCAATGGTAATGGTATCTGCGAATATGAAAAGGGGGAAACCATCCAAAACTGCATGCAGGATTGTGATTCAAACAACATCAAGTTCAGTCAAGCAACCCAAGACATTCTGAATAAACATGGCGGAATAGTCAAAGATCCATCTACCGGACAAATTTTGCTGCGAGAACCTGTTCAAGCCCAGGCGCCAATTTCAACATCATCCGCAAAACGTTCAATTAACCCTCTTGTTTCTATAATTATAATTGCATGTTTGTCTTTAGGCATACTGGCCGGTGGATTTTTCGCGTACAAAAAATTTGCTAAGAAAAATTAATCTATGCAGACATCCAAAAAAATTTTTCTCACCTCTTCGATCACATTAGGCGTGGTACTCATGTTTTGGATCATTTACGCATTGTCCTTCCAAAAATCTAACCCCGCACCGACCCAGCAGCAAGCGCAATCATCCCTGTCCGGCGGCCAAGCTCCGAACGCGGCCTCCCAAACAGCGAAAAATTCCGGCATCGTGGCCATATCCGACGGAGCCGTCCTGTCTCCAACCATCGGATCGGACGGCAGCTCCATCGAATATTATTCCAAAACCGGACAAGTCTATCAGATTGATTTTGACGGCAGCAACAAAAAGACCGTCTCTGACAAAAGTCTGGCCGGACTGACCGATGTGCTTTGGTCGCCCGACAAGACGCAAGTGATCGAAAAATATTCCACCTCCAACCGTCCTTCCCGCTTTTATTTTTATGATTATGCCAGTTCGACCGGACAATCCTTGGGAAGCGACACTCTGGACGTCGCATGGGCCGGAAACAACAAAATATATTACGAATACCTCGATCCAAAAACACAGGCGGCCACGTTAAATATCGCCAATCCGGACGGGACGAACTGGACCAAGATCACAGACGCCCCTTTCAAGAGCTTGTCGATCGCTCCGATTCCGAAAACCGGACTGATCTCTTTTTGGAACAGTCCGGACGCATTCACTTCGACAGAAATGGTTTCCACGCCGGTCATATCTGACGAAAAAACTGATTTGGAAAAAGGATATTTTGGAGCGGACTACTTATGGAGTCCTGACGGCAACAATCTCTTGATCAGCAATCTAGATCAAAAAGGCGGATCGAATCTGCAATTGGGAATCACCGACAGCACGGGAGGCAATTACAAAAATTTGAAAACGGCGACTTTTGTTTCAAAATGCGCTTGGTCCAGAGATGAAAAAACGATTTATTGCGCCGTCCCAAGTTCCTTTCCAAGCGGAGCTGTCCTGCCGAACGATTATGACAGCGACAAGTTCAGCACTGCGGACAGTTTCTGGAAAATCGACATCTCTACCGGGGAAAAAACACCCTTGATCGATCCCGCCAAAATAAATACCTCTTTCGATGCCACCAATTTATTTCTCAATTCGGACGAAAGCATGCTGTTTTTCGTGAATCGGAAGGATGGGAAACTCTATCGTATCGACCTCTAGCTCCGGAACAAGAAGCGCTCCAAAAATCGTCGCAAGACGGTTTTTTTTATATTGCCGCCAGAAATGCCAGCCAAAAAATGCTGGCCAAATCTTGCTTGAAGTATGTCGTATCCACCAAGCCGTGCGCCAAGATATAAATAATTATGGCCGCGGCGGCAACTACGATTTTTGTTTTTTCTTTTTTGACGATTCTTTTGAGCCAGATCCACAGCAAAGACATGAAGCCGGCCAGTCCGAGCAGGCCGGATTGCAGCCAGAAAGCCGCCAGTAAATTGTGCGGTTCCGGCACCGACCATTCGAGATAGGGTGGAAAATATTTCTGATACTCCAGGTATTTGTCTTGAAATCGATTCGGTCCGATCCCAAACAGCCAATTATCCCGAATTATACGTCCGGCCGCCGACCAGATCATGATTCTGGAGGCTGCGGATGACCGTGATCCGAAATGGACCAGATCGGACATTTTTTGACTGCCAAATTGAAAAAAAAGAAAAGCAAGCATCAAAACAATCATTACTATGGCCGATTTTTCAAATATCTTTTTTGTCTTAATCAAAAGAATGCCAAGACCAGCCAAAAAAACGGCCGCCCACGCCGCATAAGAAAAAGTGAAATACAGCGCGATCAAAATTATCGGGAGCGATAATCCGTAAATTTTTTTATTCTCTCCGGAAAAAACAGATCCGACCAGTACGGCCGGTGCCAAATACATAGCCAAGTAATTGGGCGAATTATAAAACGCTTCCAGCCGTCCGTCAAAAGTCTTGATGCCGAAAAACAAATAGATCAGAGCGATGACTGCGACCAGAAACGCCGAAAGATAGAAAAATTTAAAAATATCGGCGCGTTTTTCCCCCGGACTGACCGCATATGCCAGAAACGCAAAAATCAGTGGAACTAAAAACCAGCCCTTTATCACTCCAAAGCCGCTTCTATAATCACCCGTGACGAACGTGGAAAGCAGCAAGCCGGCAAAAATAAGCGCTATGGGCCCAAAATATATCTTATAGTCCATGAGGTCAACTTTCAACTTATTCCTGCACATGATCGCTCCGACCAAGCCGCCAAAAACCAAGATTTCGAATATGCTCGTAGGCATGCCAAAAAAAGAGAACCTTGTCGCGGAAAGAGGGAGAGCCAAGATACAAAAATAAATATAAGTTTTCAAATTAAGTTTTTTCATTTTGAACGGCATTGAAACTTATTATGATCAAAAACAAAGTCAGCACTACCGGAGAATAAATGGCTGTCTCCACCACGGAATGCGCCGCAAAAATGACCAAACTGGCCGCCAAGAAGAAAAACAATCTATCTTCTTTGGCTTTCCGCCAAAAACCGTAGAAAGCCGCGCTTAATATTCCAATCCAAACCAGTCCGTTCGCAACTCCCGTTTCCACCGCTATATCCAGATACGTATTGTGCGCGTAAATCGAATTGCGATAAGAAACGGTCGGTGAAACGGCCAGCGGATAATTGCCCAGCCCCGTGCCAAGCCAGGGTTTTTCCAAAATTATCGTGTAAGCCTTGCCCCACATTTCCAGCCGGCCCCGATTGGATCCTTCTTTCAAGTTAAAACTGGACAGAAATCTTTGCGATATGGGCGAGGGAACCAAGAGCGCGGCTACGCATATCGATAAAACCGCCATTCCCGCGATCTTATACTTTCGTCCGATCCGGCGCCACCAGAACAACCCAAAAAACAGAAGTCCCACAAACAAGCCGACATATCCGCCGCGGGAAAAAGTCAGCACATCCGCCAAAAAAATTCCGCCAGCCATGATCGAAAACAACCTTTTTCGATCCGAGTATATAGCCAGATAAGCGGCTAGCGGCAAAAGCAGGCCCAAATAAAAAGCGAACATATGCGGATCCGGAAAAAGGGAAGTGGCGCGCAAATAAGTTTTGCCGGAAATATTTACCAGCCAGCTCGGATTCTGCAACACCTCCAAACCAAAACTGTTGCCAAGAAAAGGCACAATCACATAATGCGCCCAGAAATTAAATACTTTTTCAAATCCGAAGACAAATTGTGAAAAAAATTGCCCGATCCCGATCAAGGCCACCCCAAATCCGCCAACAACCAAAAATTTTATCAGTCTTATCATTTTTTCCCTGCTGTCTACCAAGGCGCTGACGACAAAATAAACAGGGAAAATGGAAAGCAGGAAAAGCATCTTGCGCTCGGACCAATCCGTATTTTTGGCCACAATCGCTGAAAAAGCGTCCAAAAACAAAAACGACAAAATCAACCAGGTTTCCGAGTTTTTGCCAATGATTATTTTCTTATTTTTCAATCCCCGGGCCAGCCACGCGAAAAATAGAATCAGAATCAGGACTCTGATCGAAGCCAGATCGATTCCGCCGGTCGGATTGAGTGCCAATTGAAACGGCAAGTATAGGGCGATGATGAGTAAAAAATTATACATCCGGAAAAACAATTAGTTTTTTTTGAAAAAATAGGCCATAGATCTGAAAAAATGCGCCTTTTGCCTGAAAAAACTCACACGACTCTTCCCGCCGTAATGCAAAACTTCTTCTTGCGGATAAAACATGACTTTGTGTCCGTTTTTCCGTATCTTTCGGCAGAGATCCTGATCTTCAAAATACATAAAAAAATTTTCATCGAAGCCCCTTACCTTTTCAAAAACATCTTTTCTAACGAGCATAGCGGCTCCGCTCACCCAATCCGTCAAAATCTCGTTCCGGCTTTCCCAAATCTTTTTGCTTTCAATGATTCCCAAATTGTTTTTTATAAGCTGCTCTAGGGAAAGCTCTTTTCCCGCGCACCACCATTGGGTTTTTCCGTCTTCAGTCAGAAGTCTCGGGCCCATAGCTCCAATCTCATTGTCAGCCTCCATTTTTTCCAGCATTTTTTCGAAATTTCCGGACGCAATTTTCGTATCCGGATTCAAAAAAAAGATATATTTTCCCGACGCCTTTTTGACTCCTATGTTATTGGCCGCGCCGAAACCCAGATTATCACCCACTTCGATCAATTTTACCTCGGGATGAAACAAGAAATGATCCAATTTTTCTGCGGGATCATTATTAACCAAAATAATTTCTATTTTTTGGCCGGACAATCGCTTATAAATAGAAGCGATGCATCCGGTCAGATAGCGCTCGCTCCTATAGTTGATTATTATTATCGACAGCTTGGGTTTAAAATTTTGCATTTCGAAAATCATTATAGGCTTTTTGCACCATTGGCGCCAAATTGTTCTTCTCAAACTTGATATCAAGCCGGTTTTTAAGTTTTCGAACGGCTAAATAAGCTTTCAACCATGGTTTCAACCAAAATCTGGTGTTTTTTTTGAAAAAAATGAGTCCTGAAATGACCAGCCAGTAAGTTTTGCTGTCTTTGTGTTTTTCGCTGTTTTCATAATGATATATCCAGCTGGAAGAAACCACCACATTTTTAAATCCCGCCCTTTTGGCCCGCAAACTGAAATCCGCGTCCTCCCAATAAAGAAAAAAGTCCTCATCAAAGAGACCGACTTTTTTGAAAACTTCCGCCTTGACCAGCATGGAGCAGCCGGTTATAAAATCCGACCGATAAACATCTTCCGTTTCCACTTTGGACAAGTGTCTGACCTTCATCCTCGGCCAATCGATCGCTCCGCCAGAAAACCAAACCTCTTTGGTGTCGCCCCGAAAAATGACGGGGCTAAGCACGCCTATTTTTTCATCACTTTCCGCCGACTCCACCAATTTCGACAGAAATTCCTTATCCGCTTCCGTATCATTGTTCAAAACCAATACATAGTCAGCCATCCTTTCCAGCGCGAAACGGATGCCGACATTGTTGCCGGCGGCAAATCCGAGATTTTCTTCGTTTTTGATAAAATTAGCTTTGGAAAAATGGTTTTTGGCTTCTTCCAATGAACCATCAGTGGAATTATTGTCCACCAACACAACTTCAAAATTGGGATAATTGACCTTAAAAACGCTGGTAAGACATCTTTTTATGACGTCTCGGCCGTTATAGTTAAGGATGACTATGAACACCTTAGGGTAATTCTTCATATTCCTGTATTCCTTTTTTACTGATTAGGCTGGCGATTTCTTCGCTTTCGATGGCATCAAAAATCCACAGGAAGATAAGATATATGGCGGCGCTGGATATGGCCAAGAAGAAGAAGTTAGCGCCTTTGAAAATATATAGGAAAAACGCCATAAACGCCCCCGCCGCCAATATCCGGAAAGATTTCCGATACGACGGCAGATAATCCAGATTTTTCGCTACCGACCAATAAGTCAATATTACCACCAATAACTCCGTCGCGACAGAAGTCCAGGCAGCGGCCGTATAAGAATAGGCTGGGATAAAAATGAGATTGAGTCCAACATTGAAAATTGCGGCAATAGCCGAAATCCACATCAGCCTTTTCTGCATATTGCCGACCACCAAAATCGTGTTGAAAAACTGCCCAAAAAAGATGAATGCTATAGCAAAAACCAGGACTCGGAGCACATCGCCCGCCGCAGCAAAGCCGGCGCCGCCGATAATGCGGATGACTCCGTCCGCCAAAAACAAAGTGCCGACTACCAATGGAACGACCAAAATCATAAAGACTCTGAATGTTTTGTTTGAAATATCGACAAATTTTTTCTTGTCGCTAAATATGCTGTGTGCCATGATCGGCATGACAAGTCCCGCGATCATGGCCGGAAAAAACGTGATATTTTCCAAAACTTTATACGCGGCGCCGTAAATGCCCACTTCAGAACTGGTTTTTATATTATAAAGAATAAGAGTATCCGCTTTAAAATATATGATCGAAACAATGGATGCTATTCCCATCGGAACAGAATCTCGCATAACAAACTTCCAGTACTCCCAATCGAAGCGAAGCCTGATCCGAGTATATTGTTGGGCCCACACGTAAACGATCAGGAAGCTTACAATCATGTTTATAAGAATGGATGAGATGATCCAACTGAAACTAAGCTTGTAGTGCACCGCGCCGATCACGATCAGGACTTGGACGACCTTTCCGACAAATTCACCGACTGCAACTTTGTCCATCGCCAAGTTTTTCTGAAAAACTCCGTTTAAGACTTGATAGCTGGAAGAAAATAGGAACGAAGCCACCACTATGACGATGCCTTCTTTGACTTCAAAGGGATAGGGCAGGAACCACACTATCAAAGGCGAAACAACCAGAGTCGCCAAGGCTGAAAACATCCGCAGAGTGAAGATATTGCCGATGATTTTTTCTTCGTCAGCGCCTTGGCGAGAAATTTCCCGAGTAGCGATATAATAAAGTCCGAGATCGGCCGCAGCCGCAAAAAAAGACAAGAAGGTCAACACGAAAGCATAGTCTCCAAATCCATTGGTTCCCAAATAGCGGGTTATGAAACTGATCGCAACCAGAGCTAGGACCGTAGAAAGGATTTTGGATGCCGTACTAACAACTACGTTGTAGGCTATTTTTTTGGCGACAGCCATATGTGAAAATTCCAAATCGCAAACCTCAAGAAGTAGGTCTGCGTATGAATTTATATTATATTTTAAACGGCGTCGGACGGCTTGACTACAACTTTTCTATTTTCTCCTTCGCCGATACTTTCCGTCTTAATGAGCGGGTTTTTAGCCAGCTCCATATGCACCAATCTTCTTTCATAGGCCGACATTGGCCGCAACACGATCGCCCTTTTTTCGCCTAGAACCTGATCAGCGATATCCTTAGCCAAATTTATAATAGAAGTGTTCTTTTCTTGGCGATAATTATTAACATCCAGGATGAAATTTATCTTGTCATCCGTCTTTTTCCTGGCCAAAACGCGGGCGATGTGCTGCAGAGACTGAAGATTTATGCCGTGCTGACCGATCAAAAAACTGGATTCCTCGGTTTTAATATTGCAGACAAGATTTTCTTTATCTTTTTCAACTTCGTGGATCATTTCCAATTCGCAAGAAAAACCCATCTTGTCCAACAGCTCGGAAATAACAGTGCTGATTATTTCCTCTAATGCTTTATTCTCCATATATGTTAATTTTACTATTATCTTATTTTGCCGCTGCGGCCGATCTTTCTTTTTTTTCCATATATTTTTGCTGTGCAATCATGAAAATGGTGGAAACCAGCCAATACAAGGCCAGTCCGGCCGGAAAACGTATTCCAATAAAAAGCGTCAGGAGCGGACCCAGAATCAGCATCTGCTTGGTCATCATTTGAGAGAAATCGGCCTGGTTGCTCTTGGCTGGCTTAACGACCTGTTTGGCCATTAGCATCTTAGTTTGGAAATATTGAGAACCGGCCGCCAGAACAACCAGAACGAGATGCGGCAAACCGGCTAAAGTCAGACGCGCTAAATTTATGGTCGCAGACAGATCGATTATACCCAAAAACATTTTGTTGATCTGTCTAGGATTATGAATAAATGAATAAACATCCCCGGAATTTATCATCAATCCCGCTTGCGAAATATTGAACAAGACCCGATAAATCGCAAGTAAAAAGATCAATTGGACAACCATCGGCACACATCCCGAAAGAGGATTGGCCTTATTTTCTTTGTACAGCTCCATAAGCGCGCGGCTCTGCTTTTCCTTGTCGTTTTTATGTCTTGCTTGCAATTCCTTGATTTTCGGAGAAAGCTCCTGCATCTTCTTTTGCGATTCTATTTGTTTCCGACTCAAGGGAATAAGCACCATTTTTATGGCAATCGTGACTAAAATGATCGCCACCCCGAAATCGGGAATGATATCATAGACGAAAATCAACAGATTATAAATCGGCTGATATATTAAAGTATGAAATAAAAATGCCATATTTTAATCTTTTGAAGCTTTATTGCCACCGGTATTGATTATTTGGGCTTTTTGCAGAACTTCGGAAACATTCTCTTTCCAGTTTATATTTTTGGTTTTTTCCTCTTCTTTTTTTCTGGCCATAACCACAATATCCAAACCTTTTTTGATGTTTTTTAGCTCCGTTTGGAAAAGGTCTCGCAGTTTTCTTTTGACCAGATTCCTTTCCACGGCTTTTTTCGAATATTTCAGTCCGACAATGAAACCTATTCTTGTCTGGCCGGATCCGTTTTCCAAAATTTTAAGAGCCAGATTGCGATAGGATACGAAATAACCAGCTTTTTGTACCATTTCATGGTCTCTTTTTTTAACCAAACGGTTTTTAAAAGGGAGCATCTCTTTTATTTCTGCGTCGTAGTTAGCCTTTTTCGCCCCTTAGCTCGCCTCCGTTTCAAGACAATCTGACCGGTTTTGGAAGAATTTCTTTTGCGAAAGCCCTGTCTTTTTTTACGACGGACGCTTGACGGTTTATATGTTTGACTCATAGCCTTATTTTTAGCAAATTATCCCTTATTTAACTAATTTTAACTACTTTGAAGTGTACCAATTATTGCCGCCAAAGTCAATCGCGCGACTTTCGCCGAAAATTGTTCGAAATTTGCAATATCTTCGGATTTATAGTATGTCTTAAGGTAAGCGTTGATTCTATTAACAAGTTATCCACGCATTTATCCACATTTATTTTCGACAAGATTATCCGCTGTGATATACTAAATTCTACACGACTCTTACTTTTAAATCCGTCCACATGACTAACGAGGAGCTTTGGCAAGCTGCTTTGGGGGAAATCGAGCTTTCTATTTCAAAGGCTAATTTTATTACGTGGTTTAAAAACACGTCGATTCTGTCCAACAAAGACGGCCGAGTAGTTATTGCCGTACCTAACGGCTTTGCCAAAGAGTGGCTGGAAAATAAATATAATCTTTATATTTTACGGGCTTTGCGCAATACCCAGAACGATATCCGGGAAGTTTCTTGCACGATTGCCACCCTTCAGGACAATTTTAAAGAACAGCATTCCGTGGACGCAATTGTAGCCCCCAAAAAACCGATTCCAGTTCCTCCATTGGAAAAAACCCCCCAAATAAGCCAGGAAAATAATTTAAATCCCAAATATACTTTTGAAAACTTCATTATTGGCGGAAACAATGAACTGGCCAGAGCCGCCTGCTATGCCGTTTCTCAAAATTTAGGCCGTACTTACAATCCGCTTTTCATTTACGGCGGCGTCGGGCTGGGCAAAACTCACCTTTTGCAATCCATCGGCAATGAAATCATCAAAAAAGATCAGTCCAGAAAGGTAAAATACATCACCTCGGAAAGATTCACCAATGAATTGGTGGATGCCATACGCACCCAAAAAATCAATGAATTCAAGGAATACTATCAGAAAATCGACCTTTTAATCATCGACGATGTTCAGTTTTTATCAGGTAAAGAAAAGACGCAAGAGGAGTTTTTTCACATATTTAACTATTTGCATCAATTCAACAAACAAATAGTTTTGAGCAGCGATCGAGCGCCTAAGGCTATCCCCACCCTCGAAGAAAGATTGAGATCCCGCTTTGAAGGAGGAATGATTGCCGATGTGAGCAAAGCCGACTTTGAAACAAGATTGGCTATTTTGACAAAAAAGGCGCATGACGAAGGCTTAAACATAACCAAGGAAGCTTTAAATTTCATTGCTGAAAATATAACCAATAATATTCGGGAATTAGAAGGAGCTTTGAACCGTGTTTCGGTTTCCGCCCAACTAAGCAACCAGGAGCTGGATCTAAAATACGTCTCTTTTTTATTATCCAACCTCATTTCCAGTGGTAAGAAAAAGGGTATAACCCACAAAAACATCATTGACGCGGTTTCCGGTTTTTATGATATCAATCCTAATGACTTAATCGCCAAAAATCGAAAAAAGGAGGTTGCCAAACCCAGACAAATCGCTATGTTTCTTATGCGCAGCGAATTGCAATATTCTTATCCGGGAATAGGTGAAAAATTGGGCGGAAGGGACCACACCACCGCCATTCACGCTTTCGAAAAAATATCAAAAGAATTGGAATATAATGAAAAATTAATCGAGGAATTATCCTCATTGAAAGAGCGCTTATACTCCATTACTTGATAAATTGTGGATAATTTGTAGATTAATCTGGTTTTTCTTTGTACATAACACCGCGTCAAATAGTGGTTCATACCCTTCACACCCAAATCACTTTTTCAAACCCGACAATGCATCACCATCCACTCCCATGTGTCCCACTGTTCTTATTTACACTTTATCCACAAAAAATTTGCTTTATTTAAAGCTATTTTCAGACTTATCCACATAAATAATTTTTTTAATAAAAACAATTTCTATAATAAATATTTATATTATATCTTATTAAAACTATGAAACTCACTTGCACTAAAGAAAACTTCAAAAAAGCTGTGTTTAATTGCGAAAGGATGGTTTCAAAACAAAGCACACTTCCTATTTTAAATAATATTTTATTTGAAACGGAAAAAGGAGGCTTAAAACTATCCGCCACTAATTTAGAAATAGGAGTCTCGGTAAAAATCGGAGCTAAAATTGAAAAGGAAGGCAAAATAACAATACCAGCTAAATTAATAGGTAATTTCGCGAATAATCTAACTGATGGAGAAAATGTGGTTTTAGAAATGGTTGACCAGGGCTTGAAGATAAAAAGCGGCTCGTCCAAGGCTGTGATAAAAGGGATTGCCGCTGATGACTTCCCATTGCTTCCCAAAAAAAATACGGATTATTTACTAAGAATTCCAGGTGAGAGATTGAAAAGCATCATTTCGAAGGTTATAATTTGTGTCGCTTTTAATGAAGCGCGACAGGAGCTGACCGGAATCAATCTTATTTTAGGAGAAAAGAGTATTTTTTTTGCCGCTACTGACAGTTTTAGATTGGCAGAAGACAAACTGGAGTTGAATATTGATGATGTAAACAAAGACTACTATGATTTTATAAGGAAAAAAGCTAGTGTAATAATTCCGGCGAATACTTTTTTGGAATTGGCGCGTATCATTTCCGGGGAAGAAAATGGGGAAGTGAGGTTGGCAATTGAAAACGAGCAGATTTTTATAGAAGTGGATGGCACCAATATCGTTTCAAGGCTTATTAATGGAAAATATCCGGAATATAAACATATTATGCCGGCCGAATTTAAAACCAGGATAGTTGTGGATAAAAATCAAATCCAGGGAGCGGTAAAAATGGCCAGTATGTTTTCGGCTGGAAAAACCAACGAGGTTGTTTTTAAGGCCGACGCTGATGCAAAAAAGTTTACAATTGAAGCTAAAAGCGCTGAAGTGGGCGAGAATTCATCGGAATTGGCTGTGGATATCACAGGAGAACCGCAAAGAGTCGTGGTTAATTCGAAGTATTTTTTGGATGGATTAAGCACCATTTCCACCCAAAAAACAGCCATCTTGATCAATAGTGAAGCGACGCCCGTGGCTATCCGCGAAATAAATGAGAAAACCGGAGAAGTGTTGAAAGATTATACTTATATTGTTATGCCGATCAAAAACTGACAGGGATTTTGGTGAAGAATCAGAAAGCGTATCAAGGAACAATAAAGATGACGCAGAGGCAATAAGCGCCTAACAAAAGAAATGTTTGTATGAGGGCGTTTTTTGTTTCTTGACAAAAACAGAGCGGACAATATATACTCTAGGGGAGTATGGAATATATCTAAATTCAAATGTCAAAACCCAAAAAAGAAAATATAAAAAGCGATTCGCATGAAAAAGTCTTAAAAAGACTGGCGAGGGCGGAGGGACAAATCAGGGGCATAAGACGCATGGTGGAAGAAGGGCGCGAATGCATCGATGTTATCCAGCAGGTGACTGCTATCCGGCAAGCTATCGCAATGTTGGGAATAGAGCTTTTAAAGGATGATTTCATATGCAAAAGAAAAGAGCGAAAAGAAATTGACGAAAAATATTTGGAAACTCTTTTCAAGATAAAATAATCATGGGAAAAATACTTGACAATATTCAAAAACATCTTTTCATTTGGATTTTAGCGGCTATTTTTGGAGGGCTTGCCGGCGTATATTTTTTTGGCGGCTATGAATTCAGCACCATTATTTGCGTCCTGGCCGCGCTTTTGATGATTTATCCTTCACTGGTTCCCCTGTCATTTTATAAGTTGCATCACGCATTCAAACATAAAAAAATCATCATGTTTTCGGTGGGTTTGAACTTTATTCTGTCACCGGCGCTTGCTTTGATTATCGGACGGCTTTTTTTGGTCGGTTTTCCCACGTTGCGCTTAGGATTGCTCTTGATCTCTCTTCTGCCGGGTGGCGGAATGGCTACGACATGGGCGCATAAGTCCAAAGCGGACATGTTGACGACTCTCGGAATCATCTTTACCAATCTGGCGGTGGCCATAGTTGCGGTGCCGTTTAGCATTTCTTTGGCGCTGGAAAAATGGGCTTTTTCCAGCACATCCGCCGGCCCGGCCGTTTGCGCGATAAGCCAAGCCACAAAGGGCGTTCTGGCTTGCGGATCTGCCACGACCACTGTCAGTCCGTTAAGAATCATTGGGCCGATTGTAATCATAATCATAATCCCCATGATTCTGGCCTATCTGACGCAAATGCTTATTAAGAACAAAAAAGGAACGGAATATTTTGAAAAAATAAAAGCAAATTTTGCCAAAGTCAGCAATTTGGGGCTGGTTGTGGTCTTGTTTGTCCTGATGGGTCTCAAAGAAAACAGTTTTTTGTTCAATCATGCCGGATGGATACTGGCTTCGATCGTTCCGCTCATGCTTTTTTACGGTATCAATATTCTGGTTGCGTTAGGTGTGTATAAAAAATTTTTCCGGAATGCGGCAGGAAAGGCTATGGTGTGGGGATCATATCTGCGATACATAACGTTGGCGCTGGGATTATCAATCTCATTTGTTTATACCGATCCGGCTCTGGTCTCGATGGTGATAATCGTTGTTTTGGCATATTTCATCCAAATTCCATCCTCGTTCTGGCTGGCGGAGAAATTACAGGAAGACAAAGTTAATTAATTAATTTATTTATAAATAACAAAAATGAGCAAAGTTATCATTTTGACACGCGAGAACTTCGAGGCGGAAGTTCTGAAGTCGAATCTGCCGATTTTGGTGGATTTTTGGGCTCCATGGTGCGGTCCATGCCGGATGATGGCTCCAGTTTTGGATGAGTTGTCGGAAGAATTGGCCGGCAAAGCCAAGATTGCCAAGTTGGATGTGGAAGATCCGAACCATCAAGATTTGGCCATGCAATATAATATTCAGAGCATTCCGAACATGAAGCTTTTCAAGGGAGGAAAAGTTGCCAAGGATTTTATCGGATTCCGTCCGAAAGAAGTTTTCAAAGAAGAGCTTGAGAAGGAAATATAGGCCTGCTTTTTAGCTCAGATACCTTTTTATTTTCAGCTGAAATTGCTAAGAAAGGAGTCTGCATATAATTTTCGCAATTAGCCTGAAAATAAAAAGTATCTTCGCTAAAAAATTAAGAAAAAAATATGGAAAATGATATATATGATCTGGCTATAATTGGAACCGGTCCGGCCGGATTGTCCGCTTCTTTGTATGCGTCGCGTTTCGGCATCAATCACGTCGTGATCGGAGGTCTGATGGGCGGATTGATTTCCGAATCGCATCACATCGACAACTATCTCGGCGTCGAAGATGCGACCGGATTTGAATTCGGCCAAAAAATAACCGACCATGTCAAAAAGTATGGCGTGGAAATTATTCCGATCCTGGTGCGACATATTGAAAAAGAAAATAATCTTTTCAAATTGAGTTTGGACAGCACCAAGGAAATAAAAGCCAGGACCATATTGCTCGCGACCGGAACCAAACGACGCAAATTAGGTGCCAAAGGCGAAGAAGAATTTGCCGGCAAGGGCATTTCCTATTGCGCGACTTGCGATGGATTTTTTTACAAAGGAAAAACCGTGGCCGTCGTGGGTGGCAGCGACAGCGCGGCGGGGGCCGCTATCTATCTGGCCGACATTGCCGAAAAAGTTTATGTGATATATCGCGGTTCCGAATTAAGATGCGAGACGTACTGGAAGAAAAAAATCGAAGAGAATCCGAAAATAAAGGTGCTTTGCGGATATAATCTGAAAGAAGTTGCGGGAGATCAAAAATTACAAAAAGTGATTTTGGATAACGATTATGAAGGCAAAAGCGAAATCGAATTGGACGGGTTGTTTATCGAAGTCGGATCCGATCCGAGCGTAGATTTTGCGAAAGATCTGGGAGTGGAAGAGGATAAAAGTGGATATATAAAAATACGGTCCGATTGCTCCACTTCAATTGAAGGCGTCTGGGCGGCCGGTGACATTACCGACGGTTCGGACAAATTCCGGCAAGTGATCACAGCGGCAGCCGAAGGCGCGATCGCTGCCCGAAGCATCTTTAATTATCTAAAGAGAAAATAAAGCAATAGAAAATAGTTTTCCGAAAAATATGATTTTAGAGCCGGAATTGATAGGAAAGGATACTGATTTATAATTTTCGCAATTAGCCTCTAAAATCATATTTTTTCGGTCAACCAGCAAATATATGGAAAAAGAAAAAAATGTCTTTGGTTTGGTTTTGCAGAATTTTGCCAAAATAAAAGACCTGATCAAATTGGACGATAATATTTATACCCAACTTTTAGCGCCGCAGAAATTTCTGGAAGTGAATGTGCCGGTCAAAATGGACAACGGAACGATAAAAGTTTTCAAAGGATTCCGTTCGCAATTCAACGACGCGCGCGGACCATACAAGGGCGGTATCCGTTTTCATCCACAAGTGGATGAAAGTGAGGTGAAAGCCTTATCCGCTTGGATGGCGCTCAAGACGGCGGTCGTGAATATTCCTCTGGGTGGTGGAAAAGGCGGTGTGATAGTAAATCCTATGGAACTGTCTCAAAAAGAGCTGGAGGAGCTTTCCAGAGGCTATATCCGAGCCATCAGTAAATTGATCGGACCGGATCTGGATGTGCCGGCGCCGGATGTGTACACGGATCCAAAAATCATGGGCTGGATGCTGGATGAGTATGAAAAATTGAACGGAGGAAGGCATATTCCGGGCGTGATCACCGGCAAGCCTTTGAGCATCGGCGGTTCAGAGGCGCGTTCATATTCAACGGCTCAAGGCGGATTCTATGCTTTGGACATGGCGGCCAAAAAGATCGGACTTTCCGAGGGGGCAACGGTAGCTATCCAAGGATTCGGCAATGCCGGCGCGCATATGGCCAAAATTTTGCAAAAAGCCGGCTATAAGATTATTGCTATCAGTGATTCCAAAGGGACGGCGGTCAATGTGATGGGGTTGGATGTGGCGGATGTGGAAAGGCATAAAAAGAAAACCGGTTCGGTGGCTGATTATCCGGGCGCGGAAGAGATTGGCGAGAAACATCTTTTTGATCAGGAAGCGGACATCTTGATTCCGGCCGCGCTTGAAAATTCAATCCAAGCGCAAGACGCGGAAAAAATCAAAGTGAAGCTCATTGTAGAATTGGCCAATGGGCCGGTCACGCCGGAAGCGGATGAAATATTTGCGAAAAGAAATATCGTGGTCGTGCCAGACATCTTGGCCAATGCCGGCGGAGTGATCGTGAGTTACTTCGAGCAGGTCCAAAATGCCTACGGATATTATTGGAGCGAAGAAGAAGTTTTGGAAAAGCTGGAAGAAAAAATGAAAACTTCTTTCGATGAAATTTGGGCGAAGAAGGAAGAATATCAGGTCAGCATGCGTCTCGGTGCATATATCTTGGCGATTGAAAGAATTGCCGAGGCGATGAAGGATCGGGGAATGGCGTAAAACTTCGAATAAAAAAACAGCCTTATTCTATAGGGCTGTTTTTGTTTTCCAAAAGCTCTGGATATTCGATTGCCATCTGGGTGAATTTGTCCATCTGATATATTTCGTTTATTTCCACTTGGCGGATCTGGTCTTTGAATGACAATGCCTTTTTTATTGCCTAAAATCCGGTTTTTTGATAGCATGGGGGTTAATATTAACCGGTTAATAGTAACCCCATTATATTGACCTGTAGATAAAATAGTGCTATAATGAAGGCATGAAAAAAATTTCTCAAGAAGCTAAAAATTTGCTGGAAGCAATCCGACTGTATGGACCCATACGGTCTTCTGAGTTGGTGAAAAAACTGGGTGTTTCCGCTAAAACAGTCCATAAACACTTAAATGTTCTTATGGATGAGCAACTGATAGTAAAAAGCGGAATGGCTCCCAAAGTTTTTTATAGTGCTAGTCTTGAGCATGAAGGCGATTTCGTGGCCAGCACCCAAGATGAACAAATCATCGAGCAAAACTATATTTATGTATCGCCGAGCGGGGAGATGTTCCGCGGAATCGCCGGGTTTCAACTGTGGTGTCGAAAAAATAAATTTGATTTTGAAAAAGAAAAAAAAGCTTTGATTCAGAAAATCAAAGCTGTGCAGAAGATGAAGAAAGATGGATTAATTTCAGCCAAAAAAACCATTCTTTCCGGGAAAAAAGAGTTATATCTGGATAATATTTTCTTCAGCGATTTTTACACTCTTGATCACTTCGGCAAAACAAAACTTGGCCAATTGGTATATCTTGGAAAATCTTCGCAAAACAAAGAACTGATCAGAGAGACGGCAAGAATAATAAAACCGGCGATCAATAGATTGATTGAAAAATATGATATCAAGCTGGTTTGCTACATTCCGCCGACTATCGATCGAAAAGTCCAGTTTCTCGAAGTTTTGAAGAAAGGACTTCAATTGGATCTACCCGAGATTACAGCGATTAAAATTGCGAGTGCGACCAAGGTGCCGCAAAAAACTTTGCGTAAATTGGAAGACCGTATAATAAATGCTCAAACCACCATTGCGGTCAATCCAAATCAAATCATCGATGGCAATGTGCTGATTGTTGATGACGCGACTGGATCGGGCGCGACGCTGAATGAAACGGCCAAGAAAATTCGCAATATCACTACGGGAAATATTAAGATAATCGGATATTCAGCAGTTGGTAGCTTCAAGGGATTTGAAGTAATTAGCGAAGTCTAAACTATATGAAACTCCTCAAGGACTACCTGGAAAAAAAGAATATCCGACAAGTCCAGAATTTGGACGATAAGACCGTCTTTTATGTCTTCAAAAAAATCATCAAAGAAGAATTCGGGAATGTAGGCGTGGAAAAATTGATTCCGGATTTCTATAAAAACAGAACTATTTTTGTGAAATCGGACAGCTCGGCTTGGGCGTCGGAACTGTGGCTCAACAAGAATCGGGTAGTGCGGCAGATGAACAAAGAATTGGGCGAAGGATCGATCGAAAAGATACATGTGAAATGAAAAATCCCGATTACTCGGGATTTTTCTTATGTCTTATGCTCCGGGAGAAGCCGGAATATTTACGTGTACGGTTATACTGGCATCTTTTGTGCCGCCATTTTTGTCCGTGGCGGTGGCTTTGATGGTTATATCTCCAGAGGCCGAAGCGGTATAAGTATAATTCATGGAAGAACCGTCTTGTGAAGGCGAAGCGGACGGATTTCCATTGGTTCCGCTGATGTCCAAACTGATATTTTTTATATCGAATGGCGAAGATGCCGAAACGCTGATCGGAACAGAAGAAGAGGCTATTGTTTGACCATCATTCGGAGAAGAAATGTTTATATCGGGAGTGATGTTGGCAAAATCGCTGGATTTGCAATCATTTGTCGGAGGCAGATCACCGTAATCTTTCTTGTGGTCTTTCACATATTTTTGGATGGCATCTTCCCAATTTTGAAATTGCGGGTCCTGATCCGGATGTTTCGGCGCGTCTCCGCGCGGGTCGTCTTTATTGACGTAATACAATATGGAATGGGCGTTTGCGAATTTGTCGTTTTCCACGAGGCTTTGCGGGCAAGCATCGCTGGCTAAGCAGTAATCGCCCTTGCTGCCCGGAATTTGGCAGACTTGGATCTTGGATTCCGGCTGCAAGTCGCCGTTCAAGATGTCTTTACCGGCATCCTCCGGAGTATATTTCGGAAATTGCTCGATCGGATAATTTTTCAAGGCGGCATTCATAAATTCCCGCCAGATAGGCGCGGCTGTGAAAACTCCGTCTGCGCCGGCTGTCATTGGAGAATTATCATTGTTTCCGGCCCAGACTCCGGCCGCAAGAGACGGGGTGTATCCCATGGTCCAACCGTCGCGCCAATCATTGGTCGTTCCGGTTTTGGCGGCAACCGGACGATCGGTGAAAGCCAGGGGGCTGTTGCTTCCGAATGTCGGTGCTCGCAAGCTGTTGTCGGACAGAATGGAATCAAGCATGCCTATATATTTTTCGTCCGCTACTTTTTGTCCCGGATCATTTTGGAATTGCTCCAGCACTTTGCCGGTTGAGTCGACTACTTTCAGAATAGCAGTCTTATCGTGATGTATTCCATCGTCAGCCAAGGAGGCGTATGCGTTGACATGATCGAGCAATGTGACTTCGCCTCCTCCCAACACCAGGGACAGACCGTATTGGCCAGGATTGTCGAGAGTTGTTATGCCTAAAGCGTGGGCGGTGTCGATGGAGTTTTGCACTCCGGCCAAATATTCCGTTTTTACGGCTGGCACATTGAGGGACATGGCCAAAGCGTCTTTCATGTGCACGAGGCCATGGTTCTTGTTGTCGTAATTTTTGGGATCATAGGTCTGGCCGCTGTCGGTTGAGAAATTGGTATCAACATCCCAAAGCTGGGTTTCCGGAGTATAGCCTTTTTCAAACGCGGTCAAATATACATATGGTTTGAAAGAGGATCCCGGTTGGCGCGGCGCGGTGGCTACATTAAAGTTTCCCTCGAATTTGCAAGTTTTTCCGGAAATACATCCGGCCGGTTCGGGCGTTCCGAAATAATCTTTGCTTCCGACCATGGCCAAAATCTGGCCAGTTTTCGGATCTATCGCCACTAGAGCGGCATTATTGGCTCCATATTTCAGATTATTGGCGGAACCGTCTTTTACGGCTTGTTCGGCCGCTTGCTGCATGTCCCAATCCAAAGTAGTGTAAACTTTCAATCCGCCTTGCTCTAACATCTGACTGCCATAAGCCTTTTCCAGATAGTCTCGCACGTACATTACAAAATGAGGAGCTGAAATGTTGTCGGAAAATGGCTTGACCTTGGCCAATGTGTCAACCTGCTTGGCTTGGTCGGCTTCGGCCTGGGTGATATAGCCCAGCTTGGCCATCTGGTTCAAGGCGTAGTGCTGTCGGGCTATCAAGGCGCTGGTGTGGCTGCCGTACGGAGAGTAATAGGAAGGAGCTTGCGGCAATGCGGCTAAAAACGCCGATTCGTCTAAGGTCAGATCGCGGGCATGTTTGCCGAAATAAGTTTGGGCGGCCGCTTCAACACCATAGGTATTCGAGCCGTACGGAATCTGGTTTAGGTACATGCTCAGAATATCATTCTTGGAATATTTTTGGGCTACTTCTATGGACAAGATCGCCTCTTTTATTTTGCGTGAAAGTGTCTTTTCCGGCGTGAGGATGGTCTGTTTCACGAGCTGCTGGGTAATGGTGGAAGCTCCCTGGGAAGCGCTGCGATGCAACAAGTCATCAAGTCCCGCGCGTATGATGGAAGTTATTTCTATCCCGTGATTGGTATAGAAATTCTGATCTTCAAGAGAAATTGTCGCGTATTTCAAGCTGTCGGGCATCTGGGAAAAGGGAATGACCGTCCTTTTTTCCTCGCCGTGGATGTCATAGAGCAGATGGGTTCCGGTTCGGTCGTATATTTTGGTCGATTGGGTGATCATGCGTTTGCCCATGTCGTTCGGATTCGGCAGATCTTTGGCATAATAAGCGAAAACTCCGATGACGAAAAGAATGAAAATTCCCGCCAAATAGAGACAGGCGATGCCTATCAGCTTCCAACGTTCTTTGGCCGAAGCGTGTTTGAAATTTTTGAATCTCGCGAAAAGTTTTTTCATCAGGTTTAATTTTATTTTTTAAAATAGCTTTATTCCGGCCAAAAAAGACGAGAACAAGCTTTAAAATTTGACGTAATTATCATTCTACTACAATCGGTCTTCTTCATCAAGCGCGGCTAAAGTCTCATCCGTAATATTTAATTGATCCAGAATCCACGCATGCCTTGGATTAGATGGATCGTATTTTCCAACAGAGATGCGGCGAAGCTCCGGGGAGTTATTTTTTGCTAGGGTCCAAATAGAAATGTTGCCTTCACGATAAACGATATCTTTGGTGAAGCAAGCACCGGCTGTTTCGGAAGTGGTTCCGCGAAATGTCCTTACACATCTTTTCCAAGCCGTATTTTTTGCTGATTCCAATGCTTCCGTTCCTGGCTTATTTGATTTTATAAAATAGAAATCCTTTAGAATTTCAAAAACTTTGCGAAAATTTCTTTTCTTGCCATCCATACCCGTAGCTAGAGCAATAGCAAAATGCCCTTCCAGGCCAGTAAATTCAGAGGCTCCCTCGACCGATTGTTCCTTATAGGTAGCCAATCCTTCCTCTCCTCGCAAATAACGATCCAAACCTAAGCCAAGGAGTTTTAATTTCGATGTTTCTCCCTTTTCTCTTCTAAGTACATGAGTTCCAATTTCGTGCTCGATAAGGGCAGCTAGTTTTGTTTTTGTGAGGAGTTTTTCGCGCGGGATAAAAACTTCCTTTTTATCTTGACTTACGTTTATTGCGCTACTACTGGATTCGCTTATTGAAATGTTCCAACCTGCTATATCATATTTTTCCAATGCTTCTTCAAAGGATTTTTTTATTTCTTCGGATGAATACTTTTGTTCATTTTTGTCCAAAGATTTTTTTAAAAGGCCAAAATCCTTAGGATTCAAATTTGAATCAGTGTCCATCAAAGCTTCAAAAAGTTCAATATTTAATCTTTTTGCTGCTGAAGCTGTCTCGGGATCGGGATCAAATAGTTTTTTATCAATAATGTTTTTTATTTGTGAAATAGTATATTTATAAATATCCTTTTCGGGTTTTCCATAAATAAACTCTGAATATTTCAAAAAACGATTATCCCTGCCTTCTTTCGATGCTTTCAGCATCCTTAATTCTGCAATTTTTTCATTCAATCTCCAACGATAAACTTGTTTTATTATTTCATTTGGCTCATTTTCTAAAATAGTCTTTTTTAAGTCTAATAGACAAGCTTCCTTATTTGGAAACTCTAATTTTTCTAAAGCTGGGTAATCAAGTTTTGGATTTTCTATTTCTCGTGCCAAAAATTTTTTCTTTTGCTCCTCTCGAAAATTCTTTTCTCCATCTAAATATTCATAGTCCTGGAAAGAGGCGATCTCTTCAAATCTTTCATACCAAGCATCATCCAATGCTTTTGTACCAGATTCGTTTTTTGGCAAAAATTTATCTTCAAACCCCATAAACAAAAATAAGGCCTATGCCTTATTTTACCACTTTTGTCTTGCAAGCCAAACTTTAGCGGAACAGATAATTGATGAGGTTGGGAGCCAGGTCGCGGATCTCTCCTTGCGTGGGCCTGGCATGTATCTGCAGGTCAGGAAAAGTTCCGTTTATTTCTATTATCACGCCGCCCGTCTCGTCCAGCGGGCGGGATATATCCGCGGTTATTATGTCGATTCCGATGACGGGCAAGTTCATGATTTTGGATATTTCATTTGCCATGTCCAAGATGCTCGGGTGCACGGAATCAGTGGCGTCTATATACTCTCCGCCATCGAATCCGCCGAAACACAGAGGCACTTTTCGGCCCTGCTCAATGACTGAATCGAGCTTGTATCCGTACGAGATGAGGAATCGCCGGGTCTTGTCTGTGATTCTTATTTTCTTCAAGCGGCGGTTCTCCCCGCGGTCTTTGTTGCTGTTATTTTCCCGGCGTATCAATTCTTCGGCAGTCAGCATCCCATCGCCCGTAATATAGGCGGGCACATTTCTTACGGCGGCGAATGATCCGTCTGCCACATATGTCAGCCGGTAATAATCCCCGGGAATGTATTTTTCCACCAGAACCTTATCGCTGATATTTTTTGCCAGCAAGAAAGATTCCATCAAGAGAGCCTTGTTATCGACATATGGCGTTATGCCTTTTCCTTCTGATGAGTTCAGGGGCTTTATTACGAGAGGGAATGCGATTTTTTCCATAACCTCTTCCAATTCATCTGCGGATGAAATAACCATGCCGGGCGCAACGGGATAGCCCAATGTTTTCAAAAGTTTTTTGGTGAGGTGCTTGTTGCGAGCCGTGTTCACGCCGATCGGATTCGCCTTTGATGACAATGACTTGTGCAGCCAAACCAACTTACCGTCTTTTTTCAGGATGAAAATCAGCTTGGACGGGAAGACTCTATATATTTCGATGCCGTTTTTCAAGGCGTAATCCAACAGTGCCGTAATTGTCTTGCGGATCTTCGACTTGTCGATCGTATGAAGATTTTCCGGAGTGATTTTTTCCAGATTTTCCAAAAAAAACATTATTTTTTCACATCTATTAAGAATTTATTCAGATTTCTTCTGCCGATGATGATCGGATATTTCAAATGGCTCCGATCGATGACGGCCACCTTGGCCGGAATCAGCCAATTATGCATGGAAATGTTCACCTTTATCGTCGGCCGATAAGTGATGCCATGGGAGGAATGCACGATGATCCTGGTGGAAGTTATGTCCGGCAGGTGCTTGTAGATACCCCAACGCTCTTTTTTTGGCAGATCTTTCAGATCCGCGTAGGTCTGGGTGATTTTCTCATATTCTTCGACCATCTTTTCAAATCCGAGTTCGCGGGCCAATTCCGTGCAGATCGAAGTATAGCCGGCGCCGGTGTCGATCTTGGCCTCCACTTCAACCGTCTTTCCATCTTTTCCGGTCAATTTGACTTTTTCAACCGTGCCGATCACCTTTCTTCCGGAAATTTCTTCCACTTCTTCTTCGACTTCTCCTCCGAAAAGATCCATGCCCATGCGCACGCCTTTTGAAACGGTTTTTATTTTCAGACCGGAAATTCTTTTGAGCCTTTCGGTCAGACCGGCCAAATTCGCAACCTGGATCGAAAGCCCCGGGCGGGCGTTGAGCTCCAAAATGGTCGGACCATATTCTTTGTCGATGGCGATGTCAACGCCCAGAAAGCCTAGATTGGATATCTCCTGAGCTGTGGAAGCTAATTCCAAAATATCTTTCCAATACGGAATGCGGATGCCGCTGGTGGACAGACGGGTGTCCGGTATTTTTTCTATAAACTTTCCCTTGCCGATTATGGCAGTTGTGGTTACTCCGGTGGCCATATCGATCCCGACCCCGATGGCGCCTTGCTGCAAATTGGCCTTACCTCCGGATTCTTTGGTCGGCAGGCGGAGCATGGCCATGATCGGAACCTTGTTGAAAACGATGACTCTGATATCCGGGATGCCTTTATGCGTATAAGGCTTGAAGAGTTTTAATAATTGCAGCCTTTCTTCGAAAAAAGCGACATCCGGCGTATTGGAAAGCGAATATGATCCGTCCAGGATATTTCGGATATGGTTTTTAAGGTCATCGATCGTAATGAGCGATCGGTCCGCCTTGATCCATGCGTCATCGCGTCCTTTCTTTTTGCCGTAAACCACGATGATGCCTTCACCTCCGAATCCGCGATTTGGCTTCAAGGCGAAGCTGTGCGGCAATTTTTGCCAGTCAAAGTTTTCCAGTTCGTCGAGAGTTTTTATTTTGGCGATAAGCTTTGGAACAGCCGCACCGTTTTTTTTAAGGATTTTTTTGCTAAGCAGTTTGTCGTCGGCCAGGCGCTTGGCTTTCAAGCGATTGTACGGACGGATGAATTCCAGATTTCTGGAATTCATGCCCAAAATTTTTCGGCTGTTCTTGAAAAGCTCAAACATCGTTTATTGGATTCTTTTGATTACTTGTCTGAAGCGTATGTATTCGCTTAACCTCAAGCCTGTCCATTTTCCAATGGCTATATTGAGAGGAATTGTGAACAGAACAGCCCAGGGATAAGTTACCAGAAACTTTATAAGCGAACTCCAACTGGCTATATAGAACCCGATGATCGAAATGACCAATGTTTCCAAAGCCAGAATCAAAGCTGTCTTGTTTCCTTTTTCAATCTGGACAGCCACAAACTTTTCGACCAATGTGATCATGATCAGGATGGGAAAAATGGAAACGGAAGCCAGGCCGGTCCTTTGTAGGCTTCCTCCGAGCGCCAAGAAGAAAAGGATGATCAGTGCTACGAAGGTTAGCATTATAGCTACCCGTGGAAGATAGAGCAGTCGGAAGGGCTTTAGGACAAAGCGCATCAGCATGCCGATAAAAATGACCGCCAAAAATATGGCGATGCCGTATTTGATGCCGTTAGTCGCCAAGAAGGCGAAAGTTATGATGAGCGGCGTATAGATGCCGAAAGCTTTGATGCCGACCACTTGGCGCATAAAAGCGATCAAAGTGGCTATGATCGGCAGCATCAAAATCAAAATTATAGTTTCAAACGGAACGCCTTCGGTCATAAAGAAGCGTATGATAGGGCTGATTGAAATTTCCATAGGAATTATTTATGTGAATTAAGCTTCCTGCTATTCAAATGACATATGGCGATGGCGATGGCGTCGGCCGTGTCGTCCGGCTTGGGAACGGATTTCAATTTCAAAATATTTTTTACCATCAGTTGCACCTGTTTCTTTTCGGCTTTCCCGTAGCCGGTGACGGATTGCTTGACTTGCAACGGGGTGTAATTGGCTATGCTAACACTTTTTTGCTCCAGTGTCAAGAGAATAGCGCCTCTGGATTGTCCGATCTCAATGACGGTTTTTTGATTTTTGAAGAAAAAAAGCTTTTCGACCGCAGCTTCCTCCGGACCGTATTTTTTTATGATATCTTCCAAGTCTCTCGAAATTTCCAAAAGGCGGCTTTCATCGGATTTTTTCTGGCTGGTTGAAATATGTCCGAAAGCCACCGGAAGGATCTGTCCGTTCTTTTCTTCAATTACCGCCCAGCCGACAAGGGCTGTGCCTGGATCGATTCCAAGTATTCTCATGCAGTTATCCTAAAACTTAGTTTTAGGAATTTCCTGAATTTCCTAAAGCAAAATTTTAGAATTCCTTCTGTGAAACGTTGTCATAAATATCTTCGACATCATCTTGGTCATCCAGCGCCTCAAGGAGTCGTTCATAATCAATCTTCGTTTCCGGATCGAGTTCTACCACCGTTTTTGGAATGAAGACAAGTCCCGATTCGATAATTTCCAAATTATTTTTTTGCAAGTTTTCCTGCACGATTTGCAAGTCTTTCGGTTCGGTGAAGACGGTGAGGGAATTTTCTTCAAGGTTGGTGTCTTTGGCTCCCGCATCGATGGCTAAAAGATCCACTTCATCAATGTCTTTTCCGGACGTGTTGATGACGATGCTGCCGGCCTGTTCGAAATTCCACATGGCCGTGCCCATTTCTCCCATCTTGCCGCCGTTTTTGAGGAGCAAGGATTTTAGTTCGCTGACGGTCCGGTTGCGGTTGTCGGTCGCGGTCTTGATGAGCATCATGATGCCGCTGGGTCCCATGGCTTCGTAAATAATTTCTACAATTTCTTCGCCGGCCAATTCGCCGGTGCCGCGCTTGATGGCGCGTTCGATGTTGTCTTTCGGCATATTTTCCGCGCGGGCCCGGTCAATTGCCAAGCGCAGTTGAAAGTTGGTATCCGGGTTGCCACCGCCATCACGAGCTGCAATAGAAATTAATTTGCCGTGTTTAGTGAAAATCTTGCCTTTCTTGGCGTCATTCAGGCCTTTTTTATGCTTGATTCCAGCCCAATGAGAATGTCCTGACATAGTTTCAGAATTACGAATTATGAATGCTGAATTACGAATAATTGCTATCTGTAATACAAGCCAAGTCTAGCATTTAAATGGATGAAATTCAAGAAATTTGACATTGCTATTAAATTATTATTAGTATATATAAAACTGAATTGAAAGGAGGGTTGAAATGCTAGAGTCCCTTGAAGCTACTATTCGGCTTTATAAAAAAGGTATGGCAATGCCAAGCGGTTCACAAAGAGAGCGGGCATTGACATGGGCTTGGCTCGGAATCTTTTACCTCTTCTTGAGCATGCCGTTTTGCGCAGCATTAATTTATTGGGGCTTAGTGGAATCACTGACCAGCAGAATTCTTGCTGCGACAATGTCAGCGCTTATGGCCATGTCTATGCTAGCCGTCCTTTGGCATAATGGAAAATACATGTGCTTCGAAAACGAAAGCCTCGATCCTGAATAGGAAAGGGGCTTTATTTTTTAGACAATTAGTCAAGTTTTGGCATATGCAAGAATCTGACTAATATTTATTTTATTTCTTTTCCGCTTTTCCAAGCGATTTCAAAGATCGGTTTGATTGAATTCACGAGCGATTCGGATTCAATGACGACAATGAAAGGCTCTTCTTCCAGTGAAGTTATGTCAAGCTTGTTATCATATAAGGTAAAATCCATGGAAAAATCTTTCACATCCGGCAGATAGCGGACCTCTTGGTTCAATTCTTTGAATTTTCTCATTATTTCCCGATTGAATTCATTGTTTGAAACTAAATGTCTGCCCCTCTGGAGATTTATCAGACCTTTTCTATAGTTGTTTATCCATTCATCTATGACTTTTGGAAAAACTTTGTCTATCTTTTCATAAGAAGAAATGAAAAATGCATCTTTGGCTTCGTTCATTTCTTTGTAAACATTCAGAATCCCTTCTTTTGTCTCATGATAAATTATTTTCGGCCTCACTTTTCCTTTGTTGTGCAAGGTTCGCAACATCGGCAGCATCTCTGAAAAATTTTTGGTCGTTGTCCGAAGCTGAGTCAAAATAACAGAGGGGTCGAGGGCATGGTAGGTGTTTATCTTTTTATTCGGTACCTCATTCGCATAACCTCGTTTAATGAGTCCTTCGAGCAAAACATAAATGATTGAGCGTTTCAGTCCGGTCACTTTTGATATTTCCGTCACGTTGCCTTGCCCCAATTCTAAAAGGGCCAAATATACTTCGGCTTCTTTTTGAGTGAAACCGGTCTGTTCCAATAATTTTACTAGATCTTGATCCATAGGCATTAACTTTGGACATCGGATGTCCAAAAGGCAAGAAGGCGAGAGACATCCGATGTCTTTAATTTTCCAAGCTTATTTAGACTCTAACAAAGATAACAATATTTGTCAATATTTTTGATAAAAATAATTTTAAAATAGCAATTAAAGCCATAATTATGAAATCGATAGTATAAAGATATTGATAAATAACAAACTTTTGTTTATTATCAAACATTGCAAAAATGACAGTTGCTTAAAAACCAAATAGAGAGGTGAAAAATGCCACTGACAATCAAAAAGGTTTCTAATTTGTGCAGGAAAACAGTTGTGATAAAAACAGTAGTTTTTGAAAGTCGTAAGGTCACACTTCGCGGAGTAATTTCAAAAATAAGATCAGGACAAAACTTCTGGGCTTTATTAACTGACAAAACTGGCTCGATGAGAATCTGTGGTTATGGTAACCAGCTTTATGAAGACAACTACGACTATAGGAAGATAAAAGAGGGCGATACTGTTGTGGTTTCTGGATGTACTTTTGAAACATGGCCAAAAGAGATTCGTTTGGATATCTACTCCATACAAAAGGCGAAAGAGGAAAAATAAACTTCTTTCTTCACCATCATCTTGCGCGAGGCGAACTTGTCTCGCGCAATCTAACTGGTGAGGAAAGTTGTTTAACAATCACATAGGAGAATGTCATGGAAAACTGCAAACATGAAAACGAGCATGGCAATTTCTGCAGCAAATGCGGAACGCCACTAAAGGAGAAATGCTCTGAATGTGGTAAGACGGAATGTCTAAGTAAAATTAAGAGAATTCAAGAAGAAGCTAGGCAATATGCCGATAAGAAAGTTTCTAAGAAAGT
Source organism: bacterium (assembly GCA_021785125.1). Lineage (GTDB taxonomy): Bacteria > Patescibacteriota > Minisyncoccia > Moranbacterales > UBA2206 > JAJYGF01. Next base: position 98,735 of record JAJYGF010000004.1, read on the forward strand.
TGATAACTTTCTGGTTCGGGTTAATTTACTCGGGTCTGCTCTAAGTGTGATAGCAGCTTTTTTAACCGTAAAGATCACTTCAAGGAGGATTGATATAGTAGGATTTTCAGCGTGGGTCATAATTGTTGTTGTTTTTTGGGCATTTTCTTTCGTATTTTTGATTATATGGGAAGAGAAAAGAAAAAAAGCGAAAGAAGATTTTTTCAAAAAACATCCTGATTACGCGGAAATTCTCAAAAAGGCGGAGGAAAAATGAAATCAGATATAGACAAGGTAAAGAAACATCTAATGAGGTTGGCATATATAATGTTGCCACTGTCCTTAATTAGTACCCCTTTTGTTTTAAAAAAGGGAGGTAGCTTGCATCTGGATTTTATAGCAGGTGTTTTCGATTCTATTCTGATCATAGTGCTAGCGCTTGTTTACCTGCCAAAATATGACCGCAGAAGACGGCTAAGGGAGGCGCGGCGCAGAACGGAATCGATATAGAAAGAAGCAGAAACTCTAGTTGATTTGCATAAAAGGCAGACAATGTCACAAGCCTCGATCCTGAATAGGAAAGGGGCTTTAATTTTTTCAGAAGATTAGTCAATTTCTTGCATATGCAATCGGTTGACTAATTTTTTCATATCGATAAAACAAATCTGTTTAACAAATTGTTTGTTGCGGCGAATATATTTTCCACAAGACTGACTGCCCAATGTTTTCTGGCAGTCGGTTTTGAAAAATAATAAACATCGTTAAAATTTCGGAGAGATTTTTCCCGGGCTAATTTTATCGGCAGTTCTTTCTCCGGCGAATAGCTCAACAATTTTATTTCAATGTCTTTCTTCGAGCCATCGGCGGAATATTTTCCGAGGCTGTTTTTGATTTCCGCATCAGAATATATCTTTTGCGCGTCCTGCGCGGAAGCGGGTTTTGGCGAAATGGGAACGTGGCCGGCCGATACGGCCAAGGCCGGATCATTTCGAGACAGTTTCCAAAACCATCCCCTCCTTGTCTTTTCATAAACCGCGTCTTCCGGAACGGACTTTCCGGGGACGGCATATTTCACATGCGAAGCCGTTTTCCCGTTCGGATAGCGCAATTCGACCTTCGAGGACTTGTTGTTCAGGGAAAACTTGCAATCAGCGTATGTCAGGCGGAGAGTTTGGCCGGGTTTTATGAACAGATCGTCGGTGATTTTGTGATTTTGCAATTTTTTGTTGCCGGTCGCCAGGCTCCAGCCTTTCAAATTTATTTTTTTCTTGTAATTGTTTTCGATCTCGACCCACTCGTTACCCTTGTCTTTGCCTTTCGGGTTGGGCGACAAGGCGATTATTTTGACGCTAAATTTCGGAAATTTTTCCACTTTTATTTTGAATGTCTCAAGTTTGTCTTCGCTGCCGTCGAAAGTTTCGAGAGTGGCCGTATATTTCCCCGGCTTCTCATATTTGTGCCGAGTGTTTTGCTGGTAACTTTTGTGCGAATCGCCGAAATCCCACGTGTATTTTATCTTGTTGCGGTCAGAACTTGTCTTTTTCGCCTGAAAATCAGCGTAAATGCCGACGTAGATTTTTTCTTCCACCTCCGTTTCTATTCGGGAAGGCTTGCCGAATTTGTTTTTCTTTCCCGGTGTCAGGAATTTGCTCCAGCGCCATGCCTGTCCGTCGTAGCCGTAGGATAAATTTTCTTTGGCGCCGTCGTAAGAAATGGCGGAGACCGCTTGTCCGTCCGGAGAGAAAAGCGTGACTGATTCCGCGCCGGAATTGTTCAAGGCGAATTTATAGTCCGATTTGTAAACCACCAGATAGCCTTTTGATTTTACGGAAGTGCCTTTCGGAAAGATGTATCTCCCGGTTTTAGAGCCGTCCCGCAAGATCCAATCGGACAAATCAGCGCTTCCATCCGCCGGATTGTATAATTCAATGAATTCATCCTGTCCGCTGGCAGGATCAGGCAGGATTTCATTTATAGCCATGTCTTTAGAATAAGTCATAGGTGCCGGCGTTTTTATTTTCGGGCATTTTTTCAGTTCGTCTTCTTCCGTGAAGGAAGAATTTTTCGGCGGATACGCCGATATCGCATCCAGGGCATCGCCATTTCTTTTTAAGGTTTGCGATTTTTCCGGATTGGGAGCATGGACGGTGTTTTTATAAGGATCCGTATTGGATCCCCAAGTCACGGAATCGATCTGGTTTCCGGACTTGTCAAAAAGCGCCAAACTGTAGTCGTTTGAAAGATAGTAAGTCTTGGTCGCATAGTCCGGGGCATCGTTTAAAGTGCCGCTAATATTCTCCCATAAATAATAGCCTTTGGCCGGAATGCTGTTTTTCAGCGTGCCGATGGAAGCTTCCGAACCGCCCTTGGTGCGTCTTTTTAATTTCCATCCGGCCAATCCGACGGAGTCGCAAGCCGGGTTGTATAGCTCGATGAAATCATCGTCCGAATCGCTTCCGCCGGTCTGCACCGCGCTGATTACGATCGAACTGCTGTCGGCGCAAGAAGTCGGCGCAAAATTAAAAATTCCCGCCACGACGAAGAGGGGAAATAAAATGGCATACTTTTTGGTTTTATTTTTCACCCTTTGATTTTTTGCGAGAATTACCCAATCTCGCCGTTATTTTCATGTATGATGTCGCGCAATTCTTCCGTTTCGCTCCGTTTCTGTTCTTTTTGCAGTCGCATGAGCAGGTCCTTTATTCCGTATGGATCGGAAACATTTCTGAAAAGAAATTTTTCCTGCGTGCCGGCCGTCTGGATCTGCACGTCGCCATAATTCATAAAAGTCGGAATGACGCCTGTCACTTCCGTCGTGACATCTTGGATCTTGTCCAACTCGACTTCGCTGACATCGCGCGAAAAAAGCCCTTTTTGCTCGATATTTACGACGCGCCTCGTGGTAATGACCCATGCGTCGAAATAATAATCGATCCAAACCAGAAAAAACATGAGAAAAACCAGCATAGCAAATAAGCTTTCTCCGAACATGAAAACGGCGTTGAAATCATTCTCGTTCAGGACTGGGAAAAGCGCCGGCAGGGTTGTATAGCTGCCGATTAAAAAAAGCATCATCAAAAAGATCATCAAAAAGTGGTCGACGATGTTCCACCAATGGCGATGAATGACGACTACGACTTCTTCGCCGCTTTGCTGGCCCTTGAAATGGAACAAATTTAAATCGAACATTTGTTTGCGCTTAGCCGATTATTTTTAAAAACAGACCGTTCCAATCGATGGAGAAAAACAGGACGATGTTCGACAGAAGCAGTCCGGCGGAAATGACGATAAAAAATATTAGCATGACGGTTTTTACTTCTGAAGCGATGGAATATTTTACCATGTGATAGACCACAAAAAACGACGTGATAATGTACATTAGAAGGATAATTGCGTAGAGCGCCAGAATTATCAAGGATGCCATTTGTTTTTGTTTAGAGTAATTTGTTATCGGACGTGTATTTTATGCCGAGGTGATTATAAGCGTTTTCTGTCACTATTCTACCACGCGGAGTGCGAGCCAGAAAGCCGATCTGCAAGAGATACGGCTCATATACATCCTCGATCGTTTTTATTTCTTCGCTAGTTGCCGCGGCAATCGTGCCGAGCCCGACCGGCCCGCCATCGAACTTTTCAATGATGGTTTTCAGGATGTGTCTGTCGGAAGGTTCCAGTCCGACCTGATCGATATCGAGCATGGCCAGAGCTTCCTCGGCGACGGCACTATCGACAAATTTGCGATTCTTGATCTGTGAAAAGTCGCGCACGCGCTTCAGGAGGCGATTGGCCACGCGCGGAGTTTGGCGCGAACAACTGGCGATTTTTTCCAGGCCGGAATCATGGATTTCGACGTCTAGAATTTTGCTGGAACGCTTAATGATGTCTCGAATATCCTTATTATCGTAAAATTCCAAACGGTAGGTGGCGCCGAATCGGTTGCGCAGGGGATTGGAAAGCGAACCGAGCTTGGTCGTGGCGCCGATCAAGGTGAACTTCGGCAGGTCCAATTGGATGGTGCGGGCGGACGGGCCTTTGCCGATAATGATGTCTAGCTTGAAATCTTCCATGGCGGGATATAAAATTTCCTCTATAGATTTGTTCAGGCGGTGGATTTCGTCGATGAAAAGGATGTCGCCATCTTGCAGATTGGTCAAGATCGATCCGAAATCGCCGACGCGTTCGATGGCCGGGCCGGAGGTGGTTTTGATGTTCACACCCATCTCTTTGGCGATGATGTTGGCGAGAGTTGTTTTGCCCAAGCCGGCCGGTCCGTAAAGCAGGATGTGTTCGATCGGCTCCCTCCTTTTTTTGGCGGCTTGGATCAGGATGTCCAGATTTTTTTTGACCTTTTCTTGGCCGATATATTCTCCGAAATTCTGCGGACGCAAAGTGTTGTCCAGATTCAAATCTTCGCCGCTGGCTTTCGGTCGGACGGAACATTCCGAAGCATTGAATTGTTCTGAAGAATCGACAAGCATAGCCGTATTATAACCCAACTTGACAAAAAACCAAAGCTATGCTACACTGCCAAGTCATATGAAACTCGGCTTTTTCTGAAGCCTTTCGTGTGGCTAGCAGTAAATTGCAGGCAATGGTGGCTTCTATCTTTTGTCATCATTTCGGAAACTTTTTATCAAGATATGGGTAGGGCGGTCCAGGCTGCGCTATGCCTCGATACTGTTTCTTCCCGGGGGGCCTTGCTTTCCGGACTTGCCTGCAGATTAGTGCGATTTCTTTATGTGAACTATACGAAAAAAAGAGCAAGGATACGTTCCTGCTCTTCTTTTTTTGTCTGAGCCGCTGTTTTGCACCTGAGCACACCTGATTACACGTGATTTTGAAAACGTAGAGACGCAATTTATTGCGTCTCTAAACAGAAAAGACGCGATGAATCGCGTCTCTACAATCACGTGTTGTCATGTATTTTTCAGGTGCGAATCAGTGGTTCAGAGATCCGTTACCCGTTCCACTTCCTCAATCGTTGTTTCGCCTTCGATGACTTTCAGGATGCCGTCTTGCGCCATCGTGATCATGCCATTTTCGACAGCCTTGGCTTGCAGTTCCGAAGTGATGGCGCCTTGCATGATGAGCGCCTGGATGTCTTTGTCGATCACGAACACTTCGCTCACTGTCGTTCGGCCCTTGTAGCCGATGCTGTTGCATTTTTTACAACCCTTCGGTTTGAAAATTTCCCCGATCGGAGGAATTTCCACGCCGGCTTTCGGCGAAATTGTTTTCAAGGCAGATTCGATCTTATTTTTTTCTTCCTCAGTCAACTCAGCCTTTTTTTTGCAAGAACATAATTTGCGCACGAGGCGTTGCGCCATGAACGCGTTCACGCTCGATGCGATGTCGGAAGGGGACACGCCCATGTTGAGCATTCTTTGCACGGCGCCGGCCGCATTGTTAGTGTGGATGGTGGAAAGTACGAGGTGTCCGGTGAGGGCGGCTTGTACCGCGATTTGCGCCGTTTCATTGTCACGGATCTCACCGATCATCATGATGTCCGGATTTTGGCGGAGCAGGGCACGAAGCGCGGTGGAAAAAGTGTATCCTTCTTTGTCATTGACCGGCGTCTGCAGGATTCCCTCGATCTGATATTCGATTGGATCTTCCACGGTGATGATCTTCACTTCCGGTTTGTTGAGGACATTCAGGATACTATAAAGCGTCGTGGTTTTTCCACTGCCGGTTGGGCCGGTGTTCAAAAACACGCCGTTCGGTTTGGAAATCATCTCAATAATCTTGTTCTTGTTCTGTTCACGGATGCCGATCTTGTTGATGTCCAATTCCTGGGTAGCTTTCGAAAGAAGGCGCATGACGACCGTTTCGCCGTATCCGCCGAGGATTATGGATACGCGCACATCGACCGATCTTTCGCGGACATCCTGGATATCTTCGCTGAATTTTATGGAGAAGCGGCTATCGATGACGCCTTCGCGCACTTCTGTCTTTACGCCGGAAAGTAATTTTATTTCACCTAGCAGGTTTGGATATTCATTGAGCGGAATGGCGATGATGGTTTGCAAAATGCCGTCGATGCGGAACCTGATTTTGACGTCGTTGGCTCCCGGTTCGATGTGAATGTCGCCGACGCTCAAAAGAGAAGCGGCGGAAAATATGATTTTATTGATCTCGGTTGTTTTGGAGGAATTGACTACTGCCTGCAGTTTGGTAAAATCGGACAAATTTTCCCTGGCTTTTTCATAATTTTCCGGATCGACCAGAATGCCCTTACCCAAAGTCTGCGACATCAGTTTTTCATAGATCGTTTCCAAGAAATCTCCTTCGCCGGTCACGCGTTTCACCTCATCGATCGAAGTGATGCCTTTGACGGCCTTCAAGACTCCGTCCTGGAGCATGGTGATCATGCCGGCTTCCAAAGCGGCCATGGTCAATTCCGTTTCGCCGGCCAGGTTTAAGATCAATTTTTCAATCTCTTCATTGATTGTCAAAACCTCAAAGATTCCGATGCGGCCCTTGTAGCCGAGATTGTTGCATTTCGGACAGCCTTTCGGACGATAGAGCTTGTCGATCTCTTTCGGCACGTCCAACTTGGCCTTCGGGGAAATGATGGATAATATTTTTTTAATGGAATCGATCGATTCTTTGGCAGGCACATATTCTTCTTTGCAATCGCAGAGCTTTCTGACCAAGCGCTGGCCGATCAATGCGTTCGTGGAGGGTGCGATCAAGGACGGCTTGATGCCCATTTCAAGAAGACGCGGAATGGTGCCGACTGCGCTGTTGGTGTGGATGGTAGAAAGAACCAGGTGTCCGGTCAGAGCGGAATTGACGGCGATGTCAGCCGTCTCCTCATCTCGGATCTCGCCAACCAGAATGACATCCGGATCTTGGCGTACGATGGCACGCAGACCGGAGGCGAAAGTATAGCCGCGGGATTTTTCGATCTGCGTCTGCGAGATGCCTTTGACTTCATATTCGATCGGGTCTTCGATCGTGATGATCTTGGTCTCCGGATCATTCAATTTGTTGATAATGGCGTAAAGCGTCGTGGTTTTTCCACTGCCGGTCGGACCGGTTGTCAGAATCATGCCGTTTGGAGCCTGGATCTGTTTTTGTATCTCTTCATAAGCCAATCCCTGAAGTCCCAGATTTTCCACGCCGACCTGGATGGAATCAGGATCCAGAAGTCGCATGACGACACTCTCGCCATAGTTGCCCGGAATGACCGAGACGCGGATGGCGATTTTTTTTTCTTCAATATTGACTTCGAAAGTTCCGTCCTGGGCGATGTCGCGCAGATTGAGCTTCATGTCCGACATCATTTTGATCCTGGTGACGACCGTCTTGAAAACGTTGAGCGGCAGGAAGGCGACGTCATGCAGGACGCCATCGATGCGATAGCGCAGGCGGAACTCTTTTTCTTGCGGTTCGATATGCACGTCGCTGGCGCCGAGTTTGTAGGCGCCGCCCATGATGACGTTCAAGACTTGCGTGGTCGGCAATTCGTTGATGCGCTGTTTCAGGGTGACGAGATCCTTCAGATATTGGTCAAATTTCTTCAGATCCTCGCCGGTCAAATTGACGTCCAACTGGCTCAAAATGTCCGTAAAGACGATTTTTTTATAGCGTTCTTGGATCTTGGCCATGTTGTATTGAGAGACGACAAAAATTTTGGCGTCCCAGCCGTTGGCCGTCTTAAGCATCTCGACATAATCCGCCGTTTCGGCCGCGGTCGGATCGGTCGAGACGAAAGTGATTTTTTTGCCGGTCTTCTGGATGCAGGCCAGATTGAATTTGTGAGAATCTTCCTCGCTCAAAACTTTAATGCTGTCGTTTGAGATAGGAATTAAATTTGTGTCGACATAAGGCAGGCCGATGGCGGCCGCAAATGCGGAAGCCTGTTCTTCTTCGGATTGATGGCGCAGTTTGGTCAAGACTTTTTTGGTTTCTTTTTCTTTTTGCGTCTCTTCGGTTTGCGCTTGGTTTTGAATTATTTTAGGCATAATGCTTTTTGTTTTTCTGTGTCTATTTTACTTTATTTTGGCAAATAAAAAAAGCCATCATCGACGGCTTTCATATTTTCAAGTCTATGCTCCCACCTCTTTTATTTTTTTAGAAACTATTTCGGCGGCTTCTTTCAGGTTTCCGACGGGCAAGCGTATTTCCAAAAGATCTTTTTTGAGCGCGCCGTCCAGAAACAAATGGGTTCTTTTCAACGACGCGAGATCGACCGACTCAATAAGGGCTATGGAAGAATCCGGAGTGTCGTTATACAGAGCGATAAATATTTTTCCTTCGCTGTAATTTTCCCGCAACTTTTCCAAAATCACGGTCAGATCTTCCGGGGTCGAGCGGCTTTGCACGAAATCTTCCACGGATAGTTCTGTCCAGACGGTTTTGGATTGCTCGTCCCAATTTAGGTTGGCCATGGCACGGCCCCATAATTTCAAGATGTGGAGCGGCTGGGTCTTGTATAGCCAGCGCACGATTGATTGCTGATCGGCACCTTTGTCCATGAGTGTTGCGGCAGCCAAGAGCGCTTTCGGCGTCGTGTTTTTTTTCTGGAAGCTGTCAGTGGCGCTGATGAGTCCGGTTAGAAGGCAATCAGCGACGATTTTGTCAACCGCGCCATAATCGATCGAATCCAGAGTCGCGCTTAAAATTTCACTGCAAGAAGAAGCGGTGATGTCCACCAGATTGATCTGGCCAAAATTATCATTGTCGCTCCGATGGTCAATATTTACGATCGGCACTTCAAAAAAAAGATCCGGATTTTTGTCATATAGCCGGCCTAGTTTTTCCAAGTCCGGGCTGTCAATCACAACAATCAAGTCATATTTAAACTTAGCCAGGATAAAAGAAAAATCGCGCGGATCAATAGCGCCCTTTTCCGGCGTCAGGTAGATATTGTATTTTCCATCGCCCTCTTCCGTTTTGATGCCGGTGATTTTGTTGTAAGTCGTATTGAATGACAGGACAAAGTCGCGCGCGCCGGAAATTTCATTCAAAATTCTTTCCGGCTTCGGCAAAAAATCATATTTTTGAAAGAGATGATTGGAGAAGGCGATGGTAGGGCGGACACCTTTTTTTTCTAGAAAAAAATAAAGCGCCCAAGCACTGCCAATCGCGTCGCCGCTGGGATTTTCCGGAATGAGAATGAGAATCTCTTTGGATTTTTCCAAAAAATTCTTGAATTGTTCCCGAGGCTCCAAAGTCATAAATTCAAATGAAGAGTTAAGATAGTATTACAAGATAGCAGGCAGGAAAGTTTATGTCAATTTCCCCCTGTATTTATTGACTTTTTTGGTCATTTGAGGTCTAATAGAAAATATGAAAAAAGAAATAATTACAAACAATTTCCAGGAAACCCAAAGGTTGGGGACGGAGCTGGCGCACAAGTTGCAGGGCGGAGAAGTTATCTGTTTGGAGGGCGATCTGGGCAGCGGTAAAACCACTTTCACCCAAGGCTTATTGGCCGGCTTAGGCGTGGAAGGGCCGTATACCAGTCCTACCTTTCTTATAATGAAGCATTATAAGAAAGAATTTCCAATTTCCAATTTCCAATTTCCAAATAAATCTCAAAAAGCAAATTCTCAAATCCAAAATATATATCATGTGGATGCGTATCGCATCGGCCCAGACGATCTTTTAAATTTAGGCTGGGAAGAAATCATTGCTGACAAAAAGAATGTCGTAATCGTGGAATGGGCGGAACGGATAAAAGACATCCTGCCGGAAGATTGTTTGAAAATAAAATTTGAATGGATGGATGAAAAGCGGAGAAAAATTATTTTTGAATAAATCGTCAAATAGGCGATTTTTTCAGTTTGTATTATATTTCGTGAAAATATATACTTGAGATATGAATAAAAAAGCCAAGAAATTAGTTCTGATCGACGGCAATGCCATCGTTCATCGGGCGTATCATGCGCTGCCGCCGCTCACCAACAAAAAGGGCGAGCTGTTGAATGCGGCCTATGGATTCACGACGATCCTGCTCAAAGTTTTGTCCGACATCCAGCCTGATTATATTCTGGCGACTTTTGATCTGGCCGGCAAGACCTTCCGTCACCATGAATATGAGCAGTATAAAGCGACCAGAGTCAAAGCGCCGGACGAACTGTATGTTCAATTCGACCGCGTCAAAGAAATCGTGCGCGCTTTCAATATTCCAATTTTTGAAAAAGAAGGGTTTGAAGCGGATGATATGATCGGAACCTTGTCATTTCAGGCTGAGGAAATCAAAGATTTGGAAACAATCATTGTGACCGGAGATTTGGATACCTTGCAATTGGTCACGCCGAAAACCAAAGTCTATGCCTTGCGAAGAGGGATGAGTGACATCACGATTTATGATGAGAAAGCAGTCATGGAAAGATATGGATTCACGCCGGACAAGATGATCGATTTCAAAGGTCTTTGTGGCGACCAATCGGACAACATTCCGGGCGTGAAAGGTATCGGTGAAAAAGGCGCCATCAATTTGATCAAAGAATTCGGAACGGTTGAAGATATCTATAAATCGATCGATAAGATAAAAGGGGCAACGCATGACAAGCTGGAGCGCGACAAGATGAACGCGCTTATGAGCAAGAAATTGGCGACGATCGTGCGCGACGTGCCGGTGAAATTGGAAATAGAAAAAAGTGCGGCGCATGATTTTGACCGGAAAAAAGTCACGGATCTTTTCCAAGAGTTGAGTTTTTTCAGTCTGATCAAAAGGATTCCGGCGCAGGAAGGACTCAAAGGTTCAACCTTTGATATTCCTGAAGATGCTTCAAGGTTGAACCTTGGAGAATCTGGTGGCGTCAAGGATTTCAAGTTTGAAACAGTTTCCGAAAAAACCCTGCGAAAATTCCTGGAAGACAAAAATGAAGTAGCTATTTATATTCGTGCTATCGATGAAGATATTCGCGGCATCGCGATCGCGTACAAAACCGGACGCGCCGGATACATTGAATGGAATGATGCGACCAAAAAAGAATTGCAAAATTTTCTAGAAAATAAAAAAAGCAAAAAGATCGGCTATGATTTAAAGAATGATCTGGAAATTTTAGCGACAAATAAGATCTTGCTTGCCGGCTTGGATTTCGATGTGATGCTTGGCGCATACGTGGCTAATCCGGGCGTGAATATCGAGCTTAGAACTTTGGTTCTGGAAGAATTCGGCGAGGAATTGGAGGAAAATAAAAAAGGTCAACTGGGTTTGGGCTTGGAATCGCCGGAAAGCGTGATGCTTGCGGCTTGCCGCAAAGCGGACTATATCTGGAAATTGAAGAATATATACGCGGAAAAAATCAAAGAAATTACAAATGAACAATCAAAGAGCAAGGAGCTAAGCTCCTTTAAAGATAAAAGGAGCTTAGCTCCTTCGCTGCGAAATGTTTTTGATAATCTAGAGATGCCATTGGTTGAAATTTTGGCAGGGATGGAAAAAGCCGGCATCAAACTCAACACCATAATTTTCGAAGGCATATCCAAAAAGATCGAAAAAAGGATCTCCAACCTGGAAAGAAATATTTACGATCTGGCCGGAACGGAATTTAATATCAATTCGCCGAGGCAATTGGCGGATGTTCTTTTCATAAACTTAAAACTTCCGACGGTGGATATCAAAAAACTCAAAACCGGATATTCCACGGCGGCCGGCGAATTGGCAAAATTGCGGGGCGAGCATAAAATTATCGAGAAAATCGAGGAATATCGCGAAATTTTCAAGTTGAAAACAACTTACCTGGACACTCTTCCGACCTTGGTTGATGAGGATTCGCGTATCCATACCAAATTTAATCAGGCGGTGACGGCGACCGGCAGACTGTCTTCTTCGGAACCAAATCTGCAAAATATTCCGATCCGCACCGATGTCGGACAGTTGTTGCGCACCGCTTTCGAGGCGGAGGATGGATACAGTCTAGTTGGCGCAGATTATTCACAGATCGATCTGCGCGCTGTGGCGCATGTCAGCCGTGATAAAAATATGATTGAAGCTTTCCAAAAAGGCGAGGATATCCATCGTGCCACGGCGGCTTTGATAAATAAAGTTACACCGTCGCAAGTGACGGAGAAGATGCGCGGATATGCGAAGGCTTTGAATTTCGGCATTATTTATGGCATGAGCGTGTTTGGATTGTCGTCGCGCACCGGTTTGGACCGCGACGAGGCCAAGAAGTTCATCGATGCATATTTCGAGAAATTTTCGGGTGTGGCGGAGTATATGAAAAATACCCGGGATTTTGTTAAGCAAAATAAATATGTCGAGACGGAATTCGGTCGCCGGCGTTATATCCCGGAAATCAATTCGCCGAATTTCCAGGTGCAAAATGCGGCGGAGCGGATGGCGATCAACATGCCGATCCAAGGTTTGTCCGCGGACATCGTGAAGCTGGCCATGATTGACGCACAAAAACTGATCGACAAAGATTATAAAGATTCAGCCAAGATGGTTTTGCAGGTGCATGACGAACTGATTTTTGAAGTAAAAGAAGATGTTTGCGAACAATTCGCGCTAGATGTGAAAGATGTGATGGAAAATGTGTATAAATTACGCGTTCCTTTAGTTGTTGATGTAAAAATCGGCGACAACTGGGGTGAAATATAATATGAAAAATAAAATTAAAAAAATTTTTCTCAACTTAATTCCGATACTTCTAATGATCGGATTGATTCCAATAGTTTCGAGCGATTATATTTTAACGTTAGTTTATATTGCCATAATTGCGATTGCTTTCTTCATAAGATATGAAAAGCGCGAATATGTCTTTCTGACCTTCGGATTTTTCGGGATGATAATTTCCGAGTATATCTTTACGAGCACCAAGGTCGAAACCTTCGATCGCAACAGTCTTTTCGGTCTGATGCCGCTCTGGCTGCCGTTTTTGTGGGCATATTCTTTCGTGGCGATGAAACGGGCGATAAAGATTCTTGAAGTATGATAAAAGCTTCGCGTAACACGCGGGGCTTTTTTCTTTTAAGCGCTGGCTAAAATAGCAGCGCTTTTTTATTTTTCAAAAAGTGTTATTTTATGACGGCCGTCTGAATATGATAAAAATCCAATTAGTCAAAATATTGCATATGCAAAAATCTGACTAATAACCAGAGAGTTTTCTTTATAAAGCCTATATATTTTGACGAAGAAAGTGTTTTGCGATAGAGTTATATAAGAAAAATAATGCGATTACTATGTCAGTTGATTTGGAAAAATTAGCCTTTGAATGGATGTCTGCCAATCCCGAAGAAGCTCAGAAAGAAAGCGAGTATTATTGCCCGACACGGGATATTTTTCAGGCGCGGTTGGAGAAAATGACGCGCAATTTATTGCGAGAAAATATTGTTCCGGAGGAAGATGTATACATATTGTCGGCTATGGCAGGAGAAATCGGCAACAATTCATTTGATCACAATCTTGGAAAATGGCCGGATGTGATCGGAATTTTTTTTGGATATGAAATATTGGGCGGTAAAATAAAATCCATCCTGGCTGATCGCGGGCAAGGAATTTTGGCAACATTGAAAAAAGTAAAGCCGGAGCTTGATCGGGAAAGTGAGGCGATAAAAACAGCTTTTTTGGAAAAAATATCCGGCAGGGCGCCGGAAAACAGAGGCAACGGACTTAAGTTCGTAAAAGAAAATATCGAAGCGAAAAAGATGCATTTGACCTTTATTTCCGGCAATGCCAAGATGGAATTGAACGACAGAATGGAAATTTTGGAAATTGAAAATAAAGTTCAAGGGTGCTTGGCGATATTAAGTTTTTAAGCGTATGCGCATCGAACTGAAAAAATTTGGAGAAATTCTGATTTCTCGTCCGGCCGGAAGAGAAGCGTATTTAGCCATGTCGGCTTATGTGACAAAAGATTTGGATGAAAACGAACCGATCGAGGTCGATTTTTCCGGTGTAAAAGTTCTGACTCCTTCATGGGCTGATGAAGTAATTGTTCCGCTTGCCCGAAAATTCAAAAATGTAAAGCTTGTTAATGCGGAAAATGCAACTGTTCAGGCGACGCTCAAAACTTTGCGGGAATATTCTGATTTGAAGATTTAAACTTTTTTCGTACGAAAATCGCTGGCTAAAATACCAGCGCTTTTTATTTTTTCAAAAAATGCTAGAATAGCTTCACTAGCTTTTTAGCTGCATTAGCTTTTTAGCCTTAAAACAAAGTAAAAAATGCTACATTCATATAAGGATTTAATAGTTTGGCAAAGATCAATGGAATTGGTCGTAGAAGTGTATAAATTATGCGAGCAATACCCGAAAGAGGAGATTTATGGACTTACCTCTCAAACCAAAAGATCGGCCGTGTCTATTCCATCCAACATCGCTGAAGGCAGATTTAGAGGAACCAAAAAAGATTTTACTCAATTTTTAAGGATTGCTTATGCATCCGGTGCTGAATTGGAAACTCAAATTGAAATAGCTAAGAGATTAGGAAAAACAAAAAATTTAGATTATACAAAAGTTGACCAGCTGCTTTTAGAGGTTATGAAAATGTTAAACAAGATGATTCGTGGCATGAATCCTAAGCAAGCTAATGAAGCTAATTAACTAACGAAGCTAACTATATGCCAGAACTGCCAGAAGTCCAAACCATCGTCAATGACCTGAATAAAAAAATTGCCGGCGATACGATCGTTGATTTTTCATCGGAATGGCCGAAGGCCATCAAGAACGTGAAACTTCCGGCGTTCAAGAAAGCGATCATCGGCGCCAAGATCAAAGCGGCGCATCGCATCGGAAAAAATATATTCATCGATCTTTCCAATGAGAAGACGATTTACATACATTTGAAGATGACCGGACATCTTTTGGTTAAGTATCAAGTATCAAGCATAAAGTATAAAGCAAAGGAGAAGGATTACTTTGATGACAGGGTCAATCAATATATCAGGCATAGATGGACATTAAAAGGTAGAAATGGAAAAATAAAGTCTATGGATTTTTCCGACGTGCGGAAATTTGCCAAGATCGTTTTGACCGACACGGATAAGATCAAAGAGATTCCCGAGATAAAAGCGCTCGGCATCGATGCGATGAGTCCGGAATTCACATTCAAAAAATTCAATGAGATTCTGGAAAAGAAAAAAAATATGCCGATCGGATTGCTGTTGATGGATCAAAGCACGATCGCCGGAATTGGAAACATATATCGCAGTGAAATTTTGTTTGAGGCCGGAATCCTGCCGGGAAGAAAAGTTGCATCGCTTTCGGGCCAGGAACGTATTAAATTGTATAAGTCCATCAAAAAAATTATGGAAAAAGCCATAAAATTGCGCGGAACATCAGATTCCGATTATCGCGACACCGCCGGTGCGCCGGGCGGATTCCAAAAAGTCCTGCGCGTATATCGCAAGCAGGGTGAAAAATGCCAGAAGTGTGGTACAATAGTGATACGCAAAGCGATCGGACAAAGAAGCGCATTCTTCTGTCCGGCATGCCAAAAATAATAATCTTTATGAATTTACGGATCGCGTATGAAAATACGGATCGCGGATTCTAAAAATTAAGATGAGCAATAAAAACAAAATAATCATTGCGGCTGTCGTAATTGCAATAGTCATAGGGGGAGGTTATTTGATCTCCAAATCCAAAAAAAGCGCGGTCAAGCAGATCAGTCTCAACAACGGTCAGACGACATATCCTTTGGCCAATCAGGGCAATGTGGATCCGATCACGGGCATAGCTTGCGACAATTGGAACAAGCGTCCGGTGGCGGTGATGCAACCGACCGATCCGACAGCTCGCCCGGCGGCCGGACTTTCCCAAGCTGACATGGTTTTCGAAATGCCGATCTTTACCAACTCCAACACCCGTCTCATGGGTGTTTATGGTTGCAACATTCCCAACCAGATCGGATCGATGCGGAGCGGGCGGCATGATTATATTCCGCTGGCGGCCAGCCTCGATGCGGTCTATGTCCACTGGGGAGGTTCGGTTTTCAATCAGAGCCTTATGAAAAAGAATGTCATCAATCAGGTGGATTGTCTCCAGTACAGCTGTTCCGGAGCAAATTGCATGGGGAAATATTGCAACCGTTGGCCAGAAGCTGGGGGGTTGCAGTTTGAAGACACCGGCTATACGACAAATACGCAGCTGATGCAGGCTGAAAAAGATTTAGGTTTCAGCACCAAGAACACCTTCGCCGGTTATCCACATCAAGGCGATGCGCCGATTGATCAGCGGCCGAATGGCGGAACGCTGCATTTGGCTTATCCGAAGCCTTATCAGGTAAATTTCACTTACGATAAGAATACCAACAGCTATCTTCGCAGCTGGAACAATACGCCGGACACGGACAAAAATAACGGTCAGCGCATAGCTCCGAAGAATATAGTGGTAATGTTTGCGCAAGATTCGCAGATAAAATTGGCTGACGAACAGACTTATGTCCAAGATGGGCTTATGGATCCCTGGTCGCTGGTGCCGAAAGCTGATCAGGCCGGCATCGATTATGGCGGAGTGGGACGTTACAACAATCTTGAGATCGGCGATCCTTGGTTCGATACGACCGACAGTGGCGACGCATATTTCTATTTCAACGGCCAACAATACCACGGAACCTGGAAGAAGGATAAATCCAGCATTGATAGCAAGCTGACTTTTTACAATCAGGACGGCAGTGAAGTGAAATTCGTGCCCGGCCAAGTCTGGGTGGATGTCATGGAGCCGGGCCAAGGCATGCACTGGACGCCAGCCAGCTAGCTGATAGGTATTGTAGCTCATAGAAAGCCCTGAAACACGGGCTTTTTAGTTTGTTTGAAATAAGATATACTAAAACCTATAAGCTATAATCTATCACTGATGATACTTTTTTTATACGGTGAAGACTCGTTTCGCTCGAACCAAAAAATGCGAGAACTGAAAAATAAATTTCTTATGTCGGATCATTCCGGCAGCGGCTTGTCCGTTTTTGATTATGAAGAAAAAAATCAAAAACAGAATCTGGTCGATGTTCTCGGCACGCCGAATCTTCTGGCGCCGAAAAGGTTGGTGATCGTAAAGAACCTACTTTCAGCCGGCACAGAAACCGAAAAGAAAGAGATTGTCGGATATCTGGAGCGGCGGAAGGAAGAGATCCGGGAAGACAAAGATCTCATCATAGTGTTTTGGGAAAAAGATCGGCCGAAAAAGAGCGACAAGCTGCAAGCTGTTTTGGAAAGTGCCGCCAAGATTCAGAAATTCGAAAAACTCAACGGCTTGAAGTTGGGCCAGTGGATCGCAAGGAGGATAAAGGAAATCGATCCGAGATGCGGCATTTCCAGAATCGCTTTGGAAAAGCTGATTTTATATGTCGGAAACGATATCGCGGACGCGGATAGGGAAATTGAAAAGCTGGCCAATTATGCGGCCGGACGAATGATCAAAGGGGAAGACGTGGAACTTTTGGTTAAGGCGGATCTGAATGTGAATATATTCAATACGATTGATGCTTTGGCTGAAAACGACAAGAAGAGAGCGGCGCATTTGTTGCAGGAGCATTTGTCCAAAGGCGAGGATCCGTTCTATGTATTTTCCATGTTCATTCATCAATTCAGGAATCTTCTTAAAGTGACTGATCTGAAAGAGCAATATCGCAGCAATGAGTTTGCGATCGCCAAAGCGTCCGGTCTGCATCCGTTCGTAGTCAAAAAAAGCTTGGCGCAACTTAGAAATTTTTCTTCGGAGAAATTAAAAAAGATTTATCAAAAGCTGCAAGATTATGACATTCGAATCAAGACGGGAAAGATAGATATCAGATTGGCGCTGAATAAATTTATCGCGGAACTCTAAAATAAAAAGCACCCTCCGGGGCGCTTTTTATATTTCAAGAATTTATTTCTTTACGATCGCTTTGATGGCTTTATTCAGTCTGGATTTTTTTCGGGCGGCGGTATTTTTGTGGATCACATTTTTTTGGGCCGCTTTGTCCAAGGCTTTGAAAGCTTTTTTGGCCCATTCCTGGGCGGTTTTCGCGTCATTTTTGGAGATCGCTTCGGCGGATTTTTTGATCGCGCTCCTGAAAAGACCTTTCGTTTTTTTGTTTATTTCGGTCTTTCTGGCAGTCACCCGCATGTATTTTTTGGCGGATTTTTTGATCGGCATAATGATTTGTTATGTCTAGTTTGTTATATTTACATAACCATTTGCAAGATCGAGACTTTTCCCGCGCATGGCCGTAACAATTAATTATTAGCACGGCGAGCTTATTTTGGCAAGGACTTGCGGCAGACGGGCTTTATAGTCTGATAAATGCTGTATGAGCGGTGGGGGACCACTCTTTTTATTTGTGAAAAAACTGTAAAGTGGTAAAATTGACATCATGATAGCCAAGATAAAGGGCAAAATCGAATACGCTAAAGACAAATACGTCGTGGTGGATGTGAACGGGGTCGGATACAAAATATTTTTGACGACGTATGCTTTGGGCAAAGTGGCCGGCCAGGAACAGGCGGATTTTTTCATCCATACTTATGTCCGGGAAGACGCAATCGATCTGTACGGTTTCTTGAATATGGAGGAATTAGACATGTTCGAGCTTTTGATCTCCATTTCCGGCATTGGTCCGAAAGCCGGACTGGGAATACTTTCAATCGCTACGCCCAAAACGATCAAAACCGCTATTTTGAATGAAGATTCATCCATTTTGACCAAAGTTTCCGGTGTGGGCAAGAAAACGGCCGAGAGAGTCATTTTGGAACTGCGGAACAAAGTGGCCGATCTGCCGGAGGGCGAGAAAGAAGGCACGGTTTCCGATGCGGACGCGATCGAGGCTCTGATCTCGATGGGATATTCCGTGACGGAGGCGCGGGATGCTTTGAAACTAGTGTCGAAAGACGTGACGGATATTGGACAAAGAGTGGGCTTGGCGCTCAAAAATTTAGGCAAAAAATAATCATGGATGACAAGCTAAAATTTATCCAGCAAAACTCTCCGGACGGAGGTTTTTTGCAATCGGAAGAATGGCGCGAATTTCAGGAAGCGACCGGCAAAAAAACTTTTCACATTGAAAGTGAGAATTTTTGGGCGAATATCATTGAGCATGAGCTGCCGATCGTCGGCAGATATTTTTATATCCCGCGCGGGCCGATCATCGGTGAAGAAGAACAGACGAACAGCGAGCAGAAAATGGAAGAAATCATCGCTCTGGCCAAGCGGGAGGGTGCCGGCTGGATCAGGATTGATGAGAAGAATGGATATGACGGGATCAAGGCGCCGCATGATATGCAGCCGCAAGAAATTTTTATCATTGATCTGACCAAATCAGAGGAACAGCTGCTGGCCGAAATGAAACCTAAGACCAGATATAATATCAAGCTGGCCGAAAAAAAGAATGTAGAAGTTCTGGTCTATGATAAAAAAACGGCCGGAAAAAATTTGGACAAATTTTATTCTTTGGTTGAGATTACTGCCGAGAGGCAAGGAGTAAATTTTCACGCAAAAGAATATTATGAAAAGATGTTGGAAACAATTCCGGCAGAAAATCTGAAATTATATTGCGCGGAATATGGCGGGCAAATAGTCGCGGCCAACATAATGGTTTTCTATGGCGACACTGTCACATATCTGCATGGCGCTTCGGATGACAGGTCCCGCAATGTGATGGCACCGTATCTTCTGCAGTGGCGGCAGATCCAAGATGCAAAAGGATCCGGCGCGACAAGATATGACTTCGGCGGAGTAAAAATAAATTCCAAAGAAAATAAATGGGCGGGCCTAACCCGTTTCAAGCTCAGTTTTTCGCCCAGCACCGAGCCGATTGAATTTTCCGGCAGCTATGATATTGTGGTAAATCCTATGAAATATTATATGTATCGGATTATCCAAAAAGTAAAGAGTTATCTATGAAAAAATTAATTCCACAAAGCATAAAAAATATCTATCATCTTGGCCAAGCTGTTTTGGCGAATGTTATTTACGGTTTTCCATCCAAAAAGATCAAAGTGATCGGCGTGACCGGCACGGACGGCAAGACCACAACCTGCCAGATGGTAGCCAAGATTTTGGAAGAAGCCGGCCACAAAGTCGCCATGGCGTCCACGATCAATTTCCGGATCAATGGCACCGAGCAAAAAAATCTGTCGCATTTCACAACCCTGTCTTCCTTTGCGGTGCAAAAATTTACCAAACAAGCGGTGGAGACCGGCTGTGAATATCTGGTTCTGGAAACATCTTCCCATTCTTTGGATCAGCATCGGGTGTGGGGAATAGGATATAAGACCACGGTGATTACAAACGTGACCCGCGAACATCTGGATTATCACAAGACGATGGAAAAATATCGGGCGGCCAAGGCTAAACTTTTTCGAAAAGCCCAGACAGCCATCGTCAATCTGGATATGGAAAATCCGCAAGAATTTTTGCAATTTGATAATCCGCAAAAAATTACATACAGCCTGAAAGACAAAAAAGCGGATTATTTGGCGGAGAATATTGAAAGTGGCATGCGAGGATCTGAATTTCAGATAAAAGGAACTAGATTTAATTTGAATATTGCAGGTGAATTTAATGTGGAAAACGCACTGGCTGCGATCTGTGTGGGTGTGTCAGAAAATGTAAGTCTGGAAAAATGCGCCGGGGCACTGGAAAAAATTCAGGGCATTCCCGGCAGATTGGAAAACGTGCCGAATGGCAAAGGGATCAACATTATCGTAGATTTTGCCTTGACGCCGGATGCCATGGAAAAATTGTATCAATTTATCACGCACACAAAAAAGACCGGAGCCAAATTGATTGCTGTTTTCGGGGCTTGTGGTGAAAGGGATCGCGGCAAACGGCCGCTGATCGGCAAGATCGCTTCTCAATATGCTGACGGGATCATAATTACCAATGATGAACCTTATTCCGAAGATCCGGACCAAATCATCCAAGAAATTGTGAAGGGTGTTGAAAACAGGAAGGATAATGAAAGCTTCTGGATCATTCCAGACAGAAGACAGGCGATCAAAAAAGCTTTGGAGCTAGCTCAATCGGATGATGTGGTAGCGGTAACCGGTATGGGCGCGGAAGAGTCAATGGTGGTGAAAGGTCAGAAAATCCCGTGGAATGACAAGCGGGTGATTTTGGAAGAGTTGGACAGACTGTAAAAATTTTTATACCATTAGTCTAGTTTTTAGGGGAATCCCAATTCGGAACACGAATCTGCGGGATTGATTGTGAATAGCAACCTCTGGGCAAGCGGCTGCCCATACAAAAGGTGGAAAGGAGAGCAGAACCATGAAACGCTTAGTAGCCATATCCGCGTAGCCCGAGGCGCTGCAAGAAGAAGTGTTCAGATCACTCAAAAAACTGGCGACAAAGTTCTTTATTATAGGAAATAATTAATACAAAAAAGCGGGTGGAGTCACGACGCTCCGCCCGCCAAGTCGCAAGTCCTCAACAAAGGACTTTTTATATTACAAAATTTTAATAAGGATTACTGTCAAAACAAAACCCAGAATCCCTCCGACGATCACTTCGCTCACGCGATGGCCCATCCTTTCTTTGAGGCGGGGGAATTGGCTGGCATCGACGTGGAGCTGGCTGACCAGCATGTTCAAGTAGCGGCCTTGATCGCCCATATACATGCGAAGCCTGACAGCATCATCGATGATGATGAAGGCGAGTGCGAAAGCGACCGCAAAAGCTCCGGTATGCACGCCTTCGTAATATCCGATGGACGTCAGGAGAGACACGGCGAATCCGGTGTGGGCGCTCGGCATATGTCCGTGCGTGAAGGCATAGTTCCAATGCAAGCCGTGCTTGGCGGAATAAATGATGAATTTGAGCAATTGGGTAATGATTCCAACTGCAATCGGGATTATTACGACCAAGTAAGGCGATATTGCTTCCATTATAATTCCTTGTTTAAAACATTAGCTATTTTAAGTATAGCATAAATGGATGTTTTTGCTATTTTCTCAAAAGTGGTAAAATGAATTTATAACCATTAAAACTAAAAACTATGGGGTTGATATTATTAATAATTCTTATCGTCCTGGTTGTTTGGGCGGTGGCAATATATAACGGTCTGATCAGATTGAAAAACCGTGTAGATGAAGCGTGGAGCGACATCGATGTCCAGCTCAAAAGAAGGCACGATCTGATTCCGAACCTGGTCAACACGGTCAAAGGTTATGCGGCGCATGAAAAAGAAGTTTTTGAAAAAGTGACCGAAGCCAGAACCCAAGCCATGGGCGCGCAATCGGCGGATGACAAAGCCAAGGCGGAAAACGCTTTGAGCGGAACGTTGAAAAGTTTGTTTGCGGTGGCGGAAAATTATCCGGACTTGAAAGCCAACCAGAATTTTTTGGAACTGCAAAGGGAATTGACCGACACGGAAGACAAGATCCAAGCCGCCCGCCGTTTCTACAATGGAAATGTGCGAGATTTCAATATCAAAATCGAAGTTTTTCCGACTAATATCTTTGCGGGCATGTTGCATTTTTCCAAGCGTGATTTCTTCCAAGCGGATGAAAGCGAAAAAGAAAATGTCAACGTCCAGTTTTAACATACGCACATGTCAACTTTATATAATCAAGCGGATAGGAATGTCCGCCTAACTTGGATTTATATCACCGGCTTTTTGGTTTTTGTCATCGGGGTCGGCTATGTTTTTGCTGGCGCGATGAACAATAGCTTGATCTTGTATATCGCGGTCATCTTCTCGATCGTCATGAGTTTTGCTTCCTATTGGTGGAGCGACAAGATCGTACTGGCGATGAGCAAGGCCAAGCCGGTTACTTTGGAAAATAATCGGGAAATATATCACATTGTTGAAAATCTGTGCATCACGGCCGGATTGCCGGTACCGAAAATTTATGTGATCGAAGACAGCGCGCCGAATGCTTTCGCAACCGGACGTGATCCAAAACACGGCGTGATCTGCATGACCACTGGCATAATTGGTAAGCTGGAAAAATCGGAATTGGAAGGCGTGATCGCGCATGAATTGTCACATATTGGCAATCGCGACATATTGCTCTCGACCGTGGTCGTTGTTCTGGTCGGTTTTGTGGCGCTTTTGGCGGATTGGTTCCGCAATTGGGCCTTTTGGGGCGGCCGGGGAAGAGATAACAACGAAGACGGGCAGCTCCAGATGGTTCTGATGGTTGGTGCCATCGCGCTTTCGATCTTGGCGCCGATCGCGGCCGTTCTTATACAGCTCGCGATTTCCAGAAAGAGGGAATTTTTGGCGGATGCGGACGGAGCACTTCTCACGAGATATCCGGAAGGTCTGGCACGGGCATTGGAAAAAATTTCCGCCGATCCGAAGCCGCTGGATGAAGCCAATCGCGCGACCGCGCATCTTTTCATCGTCAATCCGTTCAAGGGCAAAAAGATTTCCACGCTTTTCATGACCCACCCGCCGATTGAAGATCGCATTAAGGCGCTTCGCGGGATGGATATAAAGTAAAAACAAAAGAATGGGTCATGCCCGTTCTTTTATTAGGCTATGCAATTTAAACTTCCCAAAAACAACGACAAATATCAGTGGACGCTTCATTCTGTCGAGAAGATGAAATACTACGGTCTATCAGAGCAGAAAGTTTTGGGCATCATCCGCCGACCGAAAAGAAAAGAGGAAGGCATCGTGAAAAATACGATCGCGGTCATGCAACCCGTTTCACCGAAGCTGGATAAGGATGGCAAAACTATCTGGAAGCAGGAAATCTGGGCCATGTACCAAACCTCGCTGAAGCGAGGAATTTCCAAATCCCAATTTTCAATTTCCAAACAAAATAAAAATTCAAAAATACAAAACCTTCAAAAGTTATTGCATCCGGACAGGATAAAAATCATCAGCGCCTGGCGCTATCCCGGCGTCAGTCCGCAAAATAATCCGGTTCCTGAAAGCATTCTGCGCGAACTGGCGGAAGCCGGTCTTGGGTGAGCGGTTCATCTTTAACAAAAAAGTAATTTTCTTCTGTGCTATAATGGATTTAAGGAAATTGAAACAAATCCCGGAAATCCCGATGCTCTCGGGAGGCCGGGCAAATTAGAAAGGTAGGTGAAATTATGGAAGAACAAGCGACACACGATTCAAAAAAAGATGTCGATCAAAACAAGGCGCTAGCCATCATCGGATACATTTTTCCGTTCTTGTTTTTCGTGCCTCTGATCACTGACGCGAAAAACAGCCATTATGCCAAATTCCATGCCAACCAGCAGCTCAACCTGCTTCTGGCGATAATTATCGTGAATATAGCCGGAACGATAATTCCCGTTTTGGGCTGGTTTCTCATTCTGCCGATTGGTACTATCATCCTTATTGTTTTGGCGATCATGGGAATCGTAAACGCGGCCAAGGGAGAAACGAAGCCGTTGCCGATAACCGGAGGATTCACTCTGATAAGGTAGTTTTCCGTAAAACAAGCAATTTTTTTAAGGTTGCTTGTTTTAATTTTTTACGGTTATGGTAAAATGTTTAGGATAAGGCGGAGTAAAATGTATAGTGTAAATTATCCATACATATGAAAAAGACGAGAATCGTCGCGACCGTCGGTCCGGCGTCAGATTCGAAAGAAACCATGAAAAAGATGATCGAGGCGGGAGCGAATGTGTTCCGGCTCAACTTTTCTCATGGCACGCACGAATCGCACCAGAAGATAATCGATATAGCCAGGGAATTGCAGTCGGAAATGAAAAGGCCGATCGGGCTCTTGGCCGATCTGCAAGGTCCCCGCATCAGGGTCGGCAATGCGGAACCGTTTGAGATAAAAAAGGGCGAGATTATTTATGTCAGTGACAAAAAAATTTCCGACGAAAAAGAACTCATCATCGATTCCGACGGCGTGGCCGAAGCGCTCCGGACGGGAGATAGGATTTTGATCGAAGATGGCCTGCTGAAATTGGAGGTGACGGAGAGGCTGGAAAACGCGGCCAAAGCCAAGGTTATGAACGGCGGCACCATAAGACCGAGAAAAGGCATAAACGTGCCGGACACGAAACTGAAATTCGGCGCGGTTACCGAAAAGGACAAGCGGGACTTGGAGTTTGCCCTGAAAAACGAAGTGGAATTTGTGGCCTTGTCATTTGTCAGCAATGGCGGAGAAATAGATGAGACGAGGAATGATATGAAAAAAATTTTGGGCCGTGAAAAGAGTCTGCCGCAAATTGTTTCCAAGGTAGAAAGGAAAGAGGCGATCAAAAATATCGATGAGATCGTGGCTGCGTCAGATGTGGTGATGGTGGCTCGGGGAGATTTGGGAATAGAGCTGGATGAAAGCAAAGTCGTTATCTACCAGAAAGAAATAATTGCCAAGTGTTTGCGCGCGGTCAAGCCGGTCATCGTGGCTACCCAGATGCTGGATTCCATGATCAATAATCCGATCCCGACCCGCGCGGAAGTTTCCGATGTTTCAAATGCCGTGATCGACCACACGGACGCGGTGATGCTTTCGGGCGAGAGCGCCAACGGCAAGTATCCTGTCGAGGCAGTGGAGACGATGACGCATATCATAGAAGACACGGAAGCCTCGCCGTTCGACGACATCAATCCGGGCTATCTGGATGAGCATATCTTTACCGATTACGCTTCAATTATAAATAGCGCGCATGAGATGGCCAAAAGTTCGAATGCCAAAGCTGTTGTGCTCTTTACGGAATCCGGTTTCACCGCCCGCATGATGGCGCATCATCGTCCGAACCAGCTGATGCTGGTCGGAACTCATAATCTCAAGACATATAATCAGATGTCGATTGTCTGGGGGGCAAGAGCCTATCTATTTGAAACGGATGATCGCGAAGAATTGATCGAATTCATGATAGAAAGAAACAAAAAAGCCGGACGTTTGGCGGCTGGAGACAAAATCGTGGTAATTCTCGGACGCACGCCCGGAGCCAAGGACCTGGCACTGGTCGGAATCAGGATAGTTGAATAATTTTTCATAAGTTGCTAGATTATATGCGAGGCGGAAAAAGCCTCGCTTTATATTGGAAGGGTCGCCTAGTGGTTTATGGCACCGCCTTGGAAAGGCGGCATACTATAAAAGGTATCGGGAGTTCGAATCTCCCCCCTTCCGCAGTGACAACTTTTTATCGCACAGACTCAAACAGCCGAGACTAAGCGGCGACTCGAGCGCTTATAAAAAGCTAAAAAATACGAAGCAATTTCTGCTCCGTATTTTTTGTTTTCTACTCTTCAATCAAGGTTA
The DNA here is from genome assembly GCA_021785125.1 of bacterium. Taxonomy (GTDB): domain Bacteria; phylum Patescibacteriota; class Minisyncoccia; order Moranbacterales; family UBA2206; genus JAJYGF01. The sequence goes on from JAJYGF010000004.1 coordinate 124,787, forward strand.
TCTTTTTGTCTTTGTAATTCAACCGGCTGCGCAGATTGGCCAGTAGTTCTCGCTTGTCGGACACACTACCCTCTTTGAATAGGTATTTGGCATATTGGCGGATATCGACTTCATTTTCTTCCACTAAATTCTGGCCACTTTTTCCATTGACCACTTTTTGCAGTTTGTTGAATCGACGAATTTCATCTTCCAGTTTCTGCCGCATTCCCAGCTCGTTGATGTCCACTTTGTCTATGATTTTTAGCAGTTCTTCAATCAATTCTTCCTCCCGGATATATTTGTTTTTGCAGTGCCGATCCCTAGCTCGCGAGCAGGAGTAATAGATATACCTGGCGTGCGTACCATCTTTGAGCTGTTTGTATTTTTCCTCAGCTGATATGCCCGATCCGCAGTAGCCGCAGGTGAATAATTTAGTAAAGGCGAATTCTTTATTTTCTCTGACAATTTTATCTCTTTTGAGCCACGCTTGGGCTTTTTCAAATACCTCTTGGGTAATTATCGGATCATGTTTTCCGGTATACCAGTTACCGCTTTTGGCTGGATATTCAAAGACTCCATAATAGAAAGGATTATCCAGCGTCCGATACACTCCAGCCAGTGTCAGCGGCTTATTGCCTCTCGTGTAAAAATTTAATTCGAATCTGAGCCAGTGATATATCTTTCTGCCTGAATAATGTTCGTAAGCTACTTTTTCAAATATCTTTTTGATAATCGGCGCTCTTTGCGGATCGAGAAGAAGTTGGCATTTTTTATCCATGTGTTTCTGGTTGAGATATCCCAGCGGCGCGACCGTCGGCCAGAGTCCCATCTCGCATCGGGCGCGAAGACCTCTTTTCACATTGATGCCTCGGTTGTCATTTTCCAGCTTGGCTTGCGAGCCAAGAATCATCAGCAGGAACTTTTCATTTGGAGAATTGGTGAATCGTTGCCCGTAAGTTCGGATTTCTTGCAGTAATTTAGCATCCATAAGGTCGACTATTTTTCCTAGGTCACCGGCATTTCTAGAAATACGATCCGGCGCCCAGGTCATAATACCATTAAATTTGCCGGATTTGATTTCTTCCACAATTTCATTAAAGACTGGTCTTTGCCCAGTCTCCTTGGCGCTGTGCGATTCTCGTTTTATTTCCACGATTTCCAGATTTTCTCGCTCCGCCAGTTGCATCATTTCTTTTATTTGGGAGTCGATGGAAAGCACCTGTCTTTCCTCCGACTCGGTCGATTTTCGGGCATAAAGACAGTAACGTACTGGAATCGCTACTGGCTGGGCTTGGGCTGGTAGCCCTAATTGGCTGGCATTTGGATAGCTCATAGGTTTATTGGTTATTTCTTACTACCCAATGAATGACGCAATCCTTTGAAGGAGTCAAGAGCGTCCCGAGTAGGTAAGCTGTTGACAACTAATAGCTTAAAAGGCTCTTGAAAACTTGCTGGAAATTGCTTGAATTGTGGAATTACAAAAAAGTCCATTTTAGCATTTACCAAAGCCACAATTTAAGCTAAACTTAAGCCGAGGTAATTCAAATTAATAAAAATTATGAATAATTCAAAAAGCGTTTTTGACGAAAAATTTACGAATCTCTATAGCCTTACTAAAACATTGAAGTTTGAATTGAAACCAGTGGGGAAAACATTGGATAATATGCGCATGCATTTGAAATATGATAAGAATTTACAAACATTTTTAGTTGATCAGGAAATCAAAGACGCGTATCAAATTCTTAAGCCCGTATTTGACAAACTACATGAAGAATTTATCACGAAAAGTTTGGAGAGTGAAAAAAATAAAAGCCTTTTTAATTTTGAAAATTATTTAGAGTTGCGGAAAAAATTGGCATTAATAAATAAAAAAAAGGAAGAAGTAGAATATAAAAAAGTAGAAAGTGATTTTACAAAAGAAGAAATAAAATTGCGGAAAATGTTTGATGATGTTTGGAAAAATGAAGGGGAAAATTTTAAAAACAAAGTCGGTGTAAATGAAAAAGGGAAAGCAATCTTACTACTTTTGTAGATTAAAATCGTCCATCCATTGGAATTTTGCCGAATACCGATATAAGATTTCTACTTTTGTAGATCAGGCTCAAAGACAATCCGCTTTGCGCCGAATACCGATATAAGATTTCTACTTTTCAATAAACTTAGAACAAACAAAATCAACAAAAAACTGACGTGAGAACATTTACCGAATTATTCAATTTAATATTGACCGCGGATAAGGAGACAAGCCGCAAAGCGGCGCGGGAGGTGAGAAAAGCGGTGTATGGATCCGATGATCGAGGCGGGTATGAGATCATAAAATCCATCATCAATGATGCTCCCGCGAAATACGAAAAGATAATGGAAGATTGGAGGCGGGAGAATTTTGTCATGGCTATATCCGTAATGTATTTTCTGCACGACAAAGAAAATAAGCCGGACTTCTTGTTTCCTTGGTTATTTAAACTTCTTCAGCATGAAAGAGGCAACATCCGTCATGCCGCGGTGCGCATGATTGGCAACGAGCTCGGACCGCTAACCGTGCACCTGCGCGTACCTGAATGGAGATCAATCCATCCGGGATATTCAACCGAAAAAGCGGACCGCATCCTCTTTGAGTTGTATGTCAATCTGAACAAAATGATGTCCGACTTATGGAAGCCTTCATATAAAAGGTATAGATACATTTCTTCATTGCCCGCCAGTCCTTACAAGTCGGTGCAAATGCTGCTGGCGGAGTTGGAAGAAGATTGTGGCAAAAAATACATTGATGATTTGATAAAACGGATAGATGACATGAACAGCCTGGATAATACTTTAATTTCCGTGGTTAAGACAGAATCCAAACAACAAATTCTGGAAAGACGAAAAGAAATTGAAGCCGAGATTTCAGAAATGCTCAAAGAAACCGAAAGTGATTTTGAATTGGAGGACGTTAAAGAAGCGATATATAACGAAGAAGAGCAGGATGATTTTATGCATTTAGTCACTATGTTTGATCGCGGCGGCGATGCTTCGGAATTGAGTAATGTTTTGGAACTGGTCACGGATGCCTGGAATTATTTCCCGCATAAAATTCTCGGCGGCATTTCTCCCGCCGAACAGGCGCTAAAATATGGAAAAAAATGAAGTAATTATTATTTCATGCTATACCAAAAATAAGGCAAGAGGTCGTCTTTTTTTAATTCTCAAATAATTATGGTGAGGCTCGGGGATATTCATATACTTTGCTTTTCCCGCAATCTTCTTTGTTTTAAAACACAAGAAATGAAACAGGTTTGCTGGAGTTTTGCTTTTACAGGTTTTGGCATTTATTGGCATTTCGCTGCGGCTGCTATTGACTAGAAAACTATCATGGAACAGTTCGTTTACATTGTACTACGCGTTTTATTCTTTATTCACTGGGTTTTTGGGAAAATGGGACACAGAAATGGAATATCCCATACTAGTGTTCCATTTGTTCCGTTTGCTCTATTTAGACTCCGACTCAAACACCTAAAATCCAGTTCTGTTCAGATGTTTCAAAAAACCTTATAATACTTGTATCTGGGGTACTTATCTCGAGATGCCCGCAGAGACCATTTTTATCGTGAGCGCATAGCCGAATCGACTGTAACAAACTTAAAAATGGCACGTATAACATTATTATTGGCATTGGCAGATTATTGCTTTTATTTTTGTGTGCTGATATAATTACACGGTGTCAAGCGTTTTAATAAAATTAAGTAAAAAAATGAATTTAGAAGGAAAAATCGGAGGGTATAACAAAAAAACCTTGGTTAGCGCAGGGTTGATCGTGGTTATCGCTCTCGGAATGTTCTACATCGGAGCCGAGTATGAGAAAGGCAAGTTGTCCAAATTGAACAGTACTTGCAGTCTGGGGAAAGCTAAAAAGAGCAGCAAAAAACATTCGGTTGTAACGCCGAGCGCCAATGCCATTTCCGGAACTATTACGGCCAAGGATGACAAAACCGTAACCTTGAAAATGGCCGACGGGACAACCAAAATTGTGGATTATACCGCGGCTACCACTGTGGGCAAAAATGCCAAGAGCACGATTGCCGATCTGGTTATCGGAGAAGAAGTTACAGTCAGCGGCCAGCCGAATGCTGACGGCACTTTCGCGGCTGACAATATACAGAAAACCAAAACTGCAGCTGTGGGTACGAGCGTAAATTCAACTCCTGCCGCAACTCCGGCTTCCAACCAAACTTCTTCGACCGGACAGGCGTCTTCCAATTAAATATTAGACTGAAAGCAAGCTGTTTTTTGGATAGACATCAAGATCCACTGGTAGTGGGTCTTGTGCTTTTCCGAAAAAGGTCGGACAAGAACTATGGAAAACTTGAGAAATATCATTCGACGGAACAAGGCAAGCCTTATTGTTTTTGCGGCGATTTTTTCTGTCGGAATATTTCTTAGGGTTTATAATTTCAACGGACTTTTGGTTTTTGGGTTCGACCAATCTCGCGATGCCCAACTGGCAAAGAACATCATCGAGAATCACCAATCGCTCCCGCTGCTTGGCCCGCATGCGATGGGTACCCGTTTCAAACTCGGGCCGGCTTATTATTATTTTCAATATCTGTCGGCCGTTATCTTCGGCGACCGGCCGCAGAGCCTGGCTTATCCCGATCTTTTATTTTCCATAGCGACTATCCCGCTTCTTTTCTTCTTCCTTAGGAAGTATTTCAATAAGGATGTGTCGTTGGCCCTGGCCGGGCTGTGGAGCATTTCTTTTTTTGCCGTCAAGTTCTCGCGCTTTGCCTGGAATCCCAACTCTTTGCCATTTTTCACGCTGCTTTTGCTGTACGCCCTTCTGGAAATCGCGGACAGCGAAAAGGGGAGACATAAAAATTGGTGGCTGGCCGTGGCTGGAATAGCTTTGGGCGTGGGAGTTCAACTGCATACTTTGTCTCTTGTGATTCTGCCTGTTGTGGCCGTCCTTTTTATCTGGTCAAAAGTCGGCTTGAAGGAAAGGCGGGCCAAATATATAGCGATCATTTTTGCGGCCGCTCTTCTGTTGAATGTTCCGCAGGTTGTTTCCGAGATGAAAACCGGAGGAAGAAATACCCGAGATTTCATTGTTGGAGTAAAAGAAGAGCTTAGAAACCACACCGATTTGGCAACCAATCTTTTTGCAGACGTTTCTTGCCATGTGCAGGCCAACTCACTGATAGTTTCCTCTTATGGCGACAATGTCGGATGTTCTTTCGGGGATATTTTTTATAAACAAGAAGGCGGATTTTATTATGCCAGCCTGCTGGGGAAAATTGCCTTCGCTTTCGCCTTTTCCGTTTTCGGATATCTGGCCCTTTTCAGCTTTTGGAAAAAGCCGCCCGCCGGAAAAAACGATGATTTCATACGGTTGATTTCCATGTTTGTGGCGGTATCTTTTCTGGCTTTCTTCATGGTTGCTGTCGGTATGACCGACCGGTATTATCTGGTGTTTGCTTTTGTGCCGATCGTGCTTCTCGGGCTGATATATGAGCGCTTCCTGAAGAAAATCCGTTACGGGAAAAGTATTTTTATAATTATGCTTTTGGTCCTGGCGGTCCAAAACGCGGTCACTTTGAAAAAATATTTTACCCCTTTCGAAAGGATCGGGCTTATGGAGGATTCGATGTTGTCGGAAAACAGAGCGCTCGCAAATTTCATATCGGTCAATGTCGGGACGGACAGAAAGGCCTATATCAGCCAGAAGCAAGGCGATTGGAGGATACTTAATTATTTCTTGACGGGGAAAGTATATCTGATTCATATCGGGAAAAATAGCGGATTTTTGGATCAGTCGGTGCCATATTTCCTGATCACCGACGAAGCCCATAAAAAAACCATCATCCAAGCGGAACAGGATCTTTTCGGATATGCGCCAGCCAAGCAGGCGTCATTCGGCACTTTCATCATCACTGAATTTTTATCTCAAAAATAGCGGTTTTAATTTTTGTCGCTTTTTGCCTTATTTTCCTCGGTATTATATAGTAGATACACTACAAATCACTATGAAAGCGGATTTAGAGGAGATAAAATCAAGACTTAATATTGTCGATGTTTTGGGCGAATACATCCGTTTGGAAAAGGCGGGCGCCAATTGGCGCGCCAACTGTCCATTCCACAATGAAAAAACGCCTTCTTTTATGGTCAGCGAGGACAAGCAGATCTGGCATTGCTTCGGCTGCCAGAAAGGAGGCGATATCTTCAGTTTCGTCATGGAAATCGAAGGTTTGGAATTTCGCGACGCTTTGAAGATTCTGGCAGAAAAGGCTGGCGTACAGCTCAAGAAAGTCGATCCTAAATATATCGAACATAAAAATAGGACATTGGAAATTTTGGAATTGGCCACAAAATTCTATCAGGCCTATCTTTGGCAGACTGCCGGCGGCAAAAAAATCTTGGATTATCTGCATGAACGGGGATTGGATGACGGGTCTATCAAGGGATTTCGATTAGGCTATGCGCCGAATGGATGGAGGAATGTTTTGAATTTCTTGCAAAAAAAGGGTTACTCCGAAGCGGAAATCGTAAAAACCGGGCTTTTGGTGGAAAGCCAGAAAAGTTTGAATGGAAAATATTATGATCGTTTCCGGGATCGTATCATTTTTCCGATTGCCGACAGCAACGGGAAGATTGTAGGCTATAGCGCGCGCGTCGCTCCCGGAGGCGATGAGTCGCAAGCGAAATACGTGAACACGCCGGAGACGGAAGTTTATCATAAAAGCAGGATTCTTTACGGATTCGATAGGGCAAAGGCGGAGATCAGATCGGCGGACAGCGTGCTTTTAGTGGAAGGGAATATGGATGTGATCGCGGCGCATCAAGCCGGTATAAAAAATACCGTCGCGGTTTCAGGGACCGCTTTGACGGAAGAACAGATAAATACAATAAAAAGATTCACGCATAACATAAAGATGTTTTTCGATATGGACAATGCGGGCGAGCAGGCCACCAAAAAAAGCGTCAAATTATGTTTCGAAAAAGACATGAACGTCCAAGTGGTTCGGATACCTTCCGGCAAGGACGCGGCGGAAATGGCAAAAGATGATCCTGAAAAATTGAGGGCGGCGGTTAACGGGTCAAAAAATATCATGGAATATTTTTTTGAAAATATTTTCAGCAAATATGACAAAGGCAATGTGGAACAGAGGAAAATAATAATCGAAGAATTGCTGGACAAAATAGATCTTTTAGGCAGATTGCCGGATAAAAATTATTGGATAAAAAAATTGGCGGCAGGCATACATGAGCCCGGAGCGGATTTTGTTGCGGAGGAAAAAGCATTGACGGATGTGCTGAAAAAAGCTAGTCTTAAAGATAGAGTACGGGAAACTTCGCAGAGTCGAATTGAAAAAGACAGCCTTGCTGCCATGGACGGCAAAATTGAAACTCTCATAAGAGGCCTTGTCGGGTTGATGCTTGTTTACGGAACGGTTTGGAAGGAAGTGTTGGAGCGGGAAAGCTTGGCTTTTCTCCCAAAAGATAGCCTTCTGAATCTAATGATCCGAAGAGGTCCGGAGTTTCATTTTAGCTTTGACGAGCTTGTAAAAAATCTTGATTCGCAAGCCGATGTAGAAAAGGCCGGGAATATATATTCTGAAAATAAATATCAAATAGGATTGAATAACGAGCCGGAAGAGATAATTTTGGAGAATCCCGTCGGAGAAGCGATCAGGAAAATAAAAAACATACGATACGAAATCAACAAGGGGAGGCTGGAAAAAATCTCCAAAGATCTGGATTCCGCCAAAAAAAACAAGGATGGCAGAGCTGTGAAATTTTTGAGCGATGAATGGCGCCGGATAAATCAGGAGCAAGCAATTTTAAATAACGAACTTAATCGGTAGCTGTCCGAAAACTTTTTTAAAAACACAATATGGCCAACAAGAAAAAAGCAAAAAAATCTTCCGCCAAGAAAAGAGCCGTGAAAAAAATCTCAAAAAAGGCGAAATCCAGAGCCGCCAAATCTAAGACGAAAAAGATCGCAAAGAAAATAAGCGGCAAAAAAGGCAAAAAGCCGGCTGAAAAGAATTTGAAAAAAACGGGAAAAACCAGGACCGGGCGGAAACTATCGTCCAAAAAATATCCGAAAAATATTCGAAAAGAAGGCCGTGGAACAAAAAAAGAAGAAAATAAAAGCGATCTCGTCGAGGAACTCATCTACCGCGGAAAACAAAGAGGTTTTGTGACGGAAGACGAGATCTTGCACGCTTTTCCGGATGCTGAACAAAATATTGAAGAACTTGGAGCGCTGTACGAAAAACTGGAAGGAATGGGCGTGAAGGTGATGACTTCCGACGAGATTATTAAGATGGAAACGGACAAGATTTCGGAAGATATGGAAAATGAAAAAACCGGCAAGCGCAAAAAAAAGGCGGAGATCGAGGTGCCGGAAGAAGCTTCGTCGGATTTGGTGCAGATGTATTTGCGCGAGATCGGTCGCGTGGAACTTTTGAAGCCCGAGGAAGAAATCGCTCTGGCCAAGAGAATCGAAAAAGGCGATCCGATCGCTAAACAGAAATTGACGGAAGCCAATCTGCGCTTGGTGGTTTCGATCGCCAAGAAATATGTCGGCCGTTCGCATAACCTATCGCTTCTTGACCTGATACAGGAAGGCAATATCGGACTTTTCCGCGCGGTGGAAAAATTCGATTACACCAAAGGGTATAAATTTTCGACCTACGCCACTTGGTGGATCAGGCAGGCTATCACGCGCGCTTTGGCTGACCAATCCAGGACGATCCGCATCCCGGTGCATATGGTCGAGACGATCAATAAATATACCCAGGTGACCCGTCGCTTGGTGCAGGATCTGGGGCGCGAACCGTTGCCCGAAGAAGTGGCGGTAGAAATGGGCATGGAAGTGGACAAGATCAGGCACATTATGAAGATTTCGCAGGAAACAGTCTCGCTTGAAACGTCGGTGGGAGACAGCGACGATGACAGTGTCTTGGGTGATTTCATCGAAGATACGGAAACTGTCATGCCGAACCACGTGGCTTCACGCAAACTTTTGAAGGATCATGTGACGGAAGTTTTGGATACTCTGACTCCGAGGGAGCAGAAGATCTTGAAGATCAGGTTCGGGTTGGAAGACGGCGTGGTGCACACATTGGAAGAAGTCGGGCAGGAATTCGGAGTGACGCGCGAACGCATCCGCCAGATCGAAGCCAAGGCTTTGGAGAAAATACGTGAGCACGAAGCGATCAAAAAGCTGAAGGATTATTAATAAACTTTAATGAAAAAACCATCATGGCCATAAAGAAAAAAACAATCATTATTATCTGCGCAGTCGCGGCTGTCGCAGTTGGTGTCGCTGCTTATATCGACAGCATTGATCTTGACAAGATGAGACAGGGGGCTGAAGCGACTTGGCCGGGCAAAAGCCAATATGCAACAAGGCTTGCCAAAATAGACAAGTTGAAAACAGATTTGCGAAGCGCGGCAGCGAACGTTCCGGACATAAAAAAGCTGGCGGATCAGCTTGATCACGACGAGGCTTCGCTTAACGGAGCGACCGATCAGGGATATGAAATCAAAGCGATCAATAAGATAGAAAAAGATACGGCTGATATCATAATCATGACGGACAAAACTCCCAGCCTGGAAAAAATGCCGGACATCCAAGCCGATGTCGCATCCGTATCGACCCCGGAATCTTCCATTTGGTCAAAAAAATACGATGACGCAACTGCTTTCTATAACATCTCCATCCATAGGATCAGACACAAAATAACCATGGCGATCTTCAATTTGAGAAAAATTGTCCCGATTGCCAACACCTGGGAATTTTTGAAAGCGAAAGGCCTGCAGAAATGATGCCGGACTTGATTATTCCGGACGTTTTGGTATAATCAATTTGTTTAAAAAATATGCCCGTCCCGGGCATTATTATTCCGCGATAGCTCAATGGTAGAGCAGGTGACTGTTAATCACTTGGTTCCAGGTTCGAATCCTGGTCGCGGAGCAACTTAGGACTCTGGGCATATTCAGCCCAGAGTTTTGCCTTATCTAAAGGAAAATTCAGAGGTTCTAACCTATCACGAACGGTCTTTTCTTCTGCTGACATTTTTTCTACTAAAATCAGCTCATTTTTCAAGGAAACCATCAGTTCTCGCTCTTTTAGCAACAGGTTCGAACCAAGAGCTGATAATACAGCTTTTTTATCTTCCAGCGTCCCGTGATTGAATTTATATTTGGCTATTTGGGCGAAAGTGAACAGCTGTTCCGCTTCCGTGAGCCAATTATCAATTCTCTTATCGGAATCATCCAGCAAGCTTTTTAAATGTTCCTTTTCTTTTGCTAGGGCGTTTTTTCTGCGGGCAAAATCTTCCTCGCCGATTTCGTTGCTGGCTCGCATATCAATCAGGTTATCCAGCTTTTTAACGCAGTCATTATATTCTTTCTGTTGCGTTTTGATAATCGTGTTTCGGTCAGTAAATTCTTTTTCGTTTTCTTGTCTTAAAACTCCCAAAGCCCAGTCCTTAAATTCCTCAGGAATTTTTATGTCATCCAAGAAAATGTTCACTTGCTTTTCTAGCTCCTCTTTTCGAATCGTTTTCTGGGTGCAACTAGGGTCTTTTCTTTTGGTGCAATGATAATAGGTGTAGTAATGGACGTTACCATTTTTTTGCCTTTTCACCTTATCTTCCGCCGTAATCAACGCTCCACATTCGCCGCATCTAATCATCCCAGTAAACGGAAATTCACGGGTGTGAGGACGTGGACTGCTTTTTCTTCCCAGGAGGGCTTGGATTCGGTCATAATCTTCTCGAGTTATCATAGGCTCGTGCTGACCCTTATACCAATTCCCACTATTTTTTGGATATTCAAAATCTCCGTAATAAAATGGGTCAGTCAGTATCCTGTAGATGGTGCTTCTTGCAACTTTCCTGCCCGCCTTCGTTCTTAAGCCCCATTTTTCATTGGCTATGTCGATTATTTTTGGCGGAGTGTAATTTCCTGTAAGCATCAACTCAAAACATTTTTTGACCAAATCAAATCGCTCCGGGTCGTTCATTATTTCTTTTTCTCCTTTATGCTTATATGGATTGTGCATATAGCCAAGCGTGGTATAGGTTGGATACCAGCCACGCTCCGCTTTGCTTTTCAGTCCTCGTTTGGTATCCACGCTCAAATCTCTGATAAATTGATTCGCCATTCCAAGTTCGACTGCCATAACTATCACATTGTCGGTCGGATAATAACTTCTTCCGAAAGTTTGGATATGCTCAATAATGCCTTGCTGAATCATCCAACTGATTTCACCGCCATCAATAGGGTTTCTCGCCAAACGATTGAGTTTCCAGCAGATAATGCCCTTGGCTTCGCCTTTCTTTACTCTGGCAATCATATCAGCGTAAATTTCACGCCCAGGAGGTGCCTCTTGGTCAAAAAAAGACAATCCATGTGTTCCGTTTGGAATGAACAATTCGGCTGAAAAAAGCAGGTTTAGACAGAGAAAAAGCCTTGAATTTATCGATAGAAACATAGCTGAATTACTAGACTTATTTAAGAATGATAATACTATAATTTGTTCGGATCATGGAGACTGCTGGGGTGAAGATGATCTGTGGGAACATGCAATTCATCATGAAAAAACCGTGACCGTCCCCTTGCTTTTTAGGCTTAAAAAATAAGCCTGCTAGTTTATTAATTGTAGCCTTCTGCATTATGTTCACCACGTCGGCGTTGACTTCTTGGCTTTTTGGGTGTATGATAATAGGCCATGCAAATCTGCATGGGTATGGTTCTTTTACAATGATCATTAGTTTTGACTTTTGGGACTAGATAAGGTACAATCCAGTCATGTTCGAAAACACTATACAAAATAAAAGAGGAAATATGGAAATGAAGGAGAAAAACCAAGACGAGTTTGAAAAGTACAAGGCGGAAGTGGCTGAATCAGTAAGTGTGGTTCAAAAACGGATCATCGAGGAAAAAAAGAATCGCAACTATGTAAAATTCAGCGATTATCCGTCCGAAGAACTTAAAGATGATGTGGTCAAGACAGTCAGGGAGTCGCTTGGCATTGAAGACGCGGAAGTGGGTTTATCTGTTCCCCCATCACATGTACCGGGTGATTTTGCAATAGAAGTATTTGCCTTGGCAAAAAAACTGGGAGAAAAGCCGAACGAAGTCGCAAAAAAAATTGCCGATGACATCAATAAGGGTCAGGCTGGACTGGTTAAGGATGCGACTGTGGCTGGAGCCTTTGTGAATGTGGAAACACATAAGGAGAGGCTGTATCAAGATATTCTTTCGAAAATACTTGAGCTTGGAGAAAGCTACGGAGAAAGCGATATTAATGCGGGGAAAACAGCCATCATTGATTATTCTGCTCCGAATATAGCAAAGCCTATCGGCGTCGGTCATTTAAGGTCTACTATAATCGGGCAGGCTCTTTCCAATATTTATCATGAGACTGGCTACAGTGTGGTAAGGGACAATCATCTGGGAGACTGGGGAACGCAGTTTGGCTCTCTCATTTACGCTTATAAAGAGTGGGGTGATGAGAAAAAAATTGCGGGAAACCCGATCGGCGAGCTCAAAGATCTTTACGTCAGGTTCCACCAGCTTTCAGAAGAGCATCCGGAGATGAAAGACAAGGCTCGTGAATTGTTTGTGCGTCTTGAGAAAAAAGATCAGGAAATGGTGGCTCTCTGGAAGCGCTTTAGGGACTTAAGTCTGAAAGACTTCGAGCGTGTTTACGAACAGCTCGGAATCAAATTTGACACCAACATCGGCGAGAGCTACTTCACGGAACAAGCCGATAAGTTGGTTGACGAATGTTTGGCAAATGGTTTCTGCAGAAAGGATGAAGCATCTGAAGCGGTCGTTGTCGATCAGATGGGAGACATTCCTTCTTTTCTGCTAAGAAAGCAAGATGGATCAAGCCTGTATCTTTCAAGAGATCTTGCGACGCTCCAATTCAGGGCAAATACATTCAAGCCTGACGCGGTTCTGTACGTGGTAGGTAACGAGCAGGATCTGAATTTCAAGCAACTTTTCGAACTTGCGAAGCGTGCCAAATATATGCCTGACGGCATGGTGGCGAAGCATATCGGGTTCGGGATGGTGTTGCGCGAAGGCAAGAAGATGTCAACCAGAAAGGGAACGCTAATTGAGCTTGACGAGCTGATTTCGCAGTCTATTGAGAAATCAAAAGAGATTTTGCTCCAAAAAAATCCAGATGCCGATCCGAAGGAATTGGACAAGGTAGCTGAGATAGTGGGTATTGGGGCAATCCTCTATAATGACCTGCGTCAATCCAGGGTCAAAAACATCTCTTTTGATTGGGATAGAATGCTTGATTTAGAGGGCGGGAGCGCAGTTTATCTTCAGTACTCATACGTTAGAATCAATTCGATCCTTAGGAAACTCACTGAGACCTATGGAGAGATTGATTTAAGCACTCTTGATAAAGGCGACATCTCTTTCACAAACAAAAGCGAGTTCGATCTTGCCAAGAAGCTGATGATGTTTCCTGAAATAATCGCAAAGGCTCAGGAAACTGATTCTCCGCACCACGTATGTGTGTACCTTGAAGAGCTGGCACTGCTTTTTAACAGCTTTTATAACGAAACTTCGATTCTCAAGACTGAAGATCAAAAACTGCGGGATTCAAGAATAGCCCTAAGTAAAAGTGTGGCCTTGGTGATAAAGAAAGGATTATCCTTGCTCAACATCAAAGTTCCAGAGAAGATGTAGAAACGATCCAACCGGCGGCTTTCTTAAAAAGGAAGTCGCCGTTTTTTATTATAAGTAAAAACCACCGGCGCGTAAGCCAGTGGTTAAGATGGTTAGTCTAAATGCGACAACTACGCATGCATCTTCTCCTGAAGCACTCTTTTAATTTCTGACGGATTATCTAATCTTTCAAATGCAATTCCCGAAACATCATTTCCGGTATAAATAACTACCGTTCCATAATTTAACATTTTTCCAAATAATCCTTGCTTTACAGAAATCGTATTAATCTTGCCAAACGGAATTTCTCTTTCGGCGGTTCTGTTGATACGAAATTGCTCGAAGTCCGAGTTTTTGACGAAGCAACCAAAAAGGCGGTTTATGCGACACAAACTGTCGCGGCCGAAAAGAAAGGGAAATCAAATTGTCCGCTATGTGCCCTCGGACACGATGCTAACAAGAATAAGATTTGGAAGTTATCCGAAATGGATGCTGATCATGTCACTGCGTGGAGCAAGGGTGGAGTGACTTCAGTCAAGAATTGTCAGATGCTGTGTAAAACGCACAACCGAGCAAAGGGCAATCGCTAGTAAGTAATTTGTCACAGGAAGAAAATAAATAGTAGTAGCGTGGAGTAAAATTTGCTATAATCTATTCGGGATAGCGAGAGTTGGTGTTTTTCAATCTTCGGGTTGAAAACGGTATTGTGCAATAAGTCCGCCATCCGCCTTGGTGCGGTGGATTTGCCCGAAAGGGCAGAAGGTGCGGTGAAAAGCAATGTTGGTTTACGGATGTACCAAGAGTTCAGCCAAGCACATTTGGAGCAAATATGAAGGCTGAAAAGCGAACAAAGGTCGAAACAAGCGACGAAATCTTGTTTTCTTTCCAGTAGCTTGCTGTTCCTGCAAAGAACTTCCGCCAAGGGAGTTTTTTGCTTTATTTAAAGTATTTTTTCAAGGTCGGTTCATCCATTGACAAAAGTTCAGTTTGGGCGTATAATTGCATATTCAGTATCGGAAAGCTCTTTAAGTAAGCTAATTTGCGATTTTTCGCAAGGATATTATAAAACCATCAAGCAAAGGAGAGGAAAATGGAAAAAGCATTATTATTGGAGGAAGTTGGCAAACATGTCCCCGAAAATATCCTCGAGGACTTGTTGAATGAATGGAATCCTGTCATCCATGTCGACCGCAGCATCCGCCCGGAGTATCCAGACTTCGTAAAGGAAGTCAAATACCCGGAGCTCGAGCTGACCGGCCCCGCCGATTTCGACGTAACGAAGCTTGAGCGCTACCTGCATCCGAAACAGGTGAACGGCTATGCTACGGGCAATGAAATTCATGAAGAGCTCATTGCCAAGAAGATGCTCGAAGGCTGTCTCGGACTAGCTGATCTTAAGGCCATCCAGGCCAGAGGCATCGGTTTCTTCCGTAAGCACTTCGCAGGCAAGGCGGTCTTTGGCTGGAAATCGGTCGTCCTGGACGGCTATGGCCGCCTCTACGTCCCGTCTCTCTGCGAGGGCGGCGGCAAGGTGGGGCTGGGCTGGAGCTGGCTCGGCTTCCGCTTCATCTCCAACGAACCCGCTCTGCGCCACGCAAGTTAGTCCTCAAGGCTGAGATCCTCGGATCTGGTCCTTGGAAACTCAGTCCTAAAGCATCAAAAATCGGGCCTCGTGTTGAATTCTCGCACGAGGCTCTTAAATTTGGTAAAATAAAAAAGGTAGTAGGGAAATATGCAAGCGATCAAGGTTTCTTGCTTCCGAATCCAGTATCCATGCATCGAGATTATCCGCGATCACGGTTTCGGATAGAGTGGTGTATGCAGAAACTTCAAAAAAAATGAAGATACTTGGTACGATATGCTAGGGCATTTGAGATGCCGAATAAGATTCAATCCCGAGAGTATTCGAAGGATGGTGGCACGGAAGGCATTTCGTATAATCGTCCTGAACCACAACGGCAACCTGAACGTCCCGTATCTCTACGAGAACGACGACGAGGTGAAGCTGAACTGGAACTGGCTTGACAACAACTTCAACTCCAACAATCCTGCGCTGCGTCACGAAATTCTCTTCGTTTCTCTTCCTTTATTTTTTATCGGGAGAGTTTTTCTTTACAAGACTGCCGTTCCAGCCACCTAAATCTTTACCAATATCATTCAACTTGTCGGAAAGCTGAATATATTTATAATCATCTAGTGATTTTGTTTCCCAAAGGATATGCAGAAAAATTTTCAAAACATCCGATTTGCGGATGGCCAACCTGACATATGGAATTTTTTCTTCCGGTTTCAAAAATGCGGCAATAGCGATTGATTCGATAATTTCAGTAAAGTATTTATCTACTTTCTGCCCAAGTGTGTATCTGTGCGTGGTCGGCAAAATCCGGTAATATTCATACCAAATCAAATAGAGTGATTTTACTTTTTCAAACATCGCCGGAAGCCTGGGGGGGGGGTGTTAAAAGTTGCGAATTTTTATGAAAATTCAATTGACTCATACTTTTGAAGAAATTATCAGTTTAGAAAATTTATTGAAAGCTTGGAAAGAATTTGTTCGCGGCAAACGGAACAA
>JAJYGF010000013.1 GCA_021785125.1 bacterium
TTTTTACAAATATTCCATTTCTGCCGGCACTTGGACGACTTTGACCGCCGCGCCGGGAGCAATCGGTGTGGGCGGCACCATGATCAGAAACGGTTCCGACGACAGTATCTACGTATTACAAGGCAACAATGCCACCGGCTTCTACAAATATTCCATCTCTGCTGGCACTTGGACCACGCTTTCTTATGGCATGCCCGATAACGCGCGGGCGGACAGCAGCATAGTCAGGGGTCCGGACGGCGACAGTCTGTATGTTTTGCCTGACGGTTATAATTATGGTAAGGATTTTTTCAAATACTCCATGTCCACTGGCACTTGGACTTCCTTGGCAGCAACTTTCAATTGGAATGATTACGGCTCCGTTCTGCTAAATACTTCAAGCGATTCCATCTATCTTATTAGAGGAGATGGTACGTCCGAATTTGATAAATATTCCATCTCGGGCAATTCTTGGACGGGAATGACAGGACCGCCGGCCGCTCTAGGGGGAGCGTATATTCCGCAATCAGGCGATACCATGATTCACAATGGCACAGAGGACAATATATATGTCTTGTCGGGCGGCAACACCAATGCTTTTTACAGCTATTCCATTGCTAACAACACTTGGACCACGCTGGCGACTGTCCCGGGAAATGTTTATCAAGGCGGCACCATGATCAGAAACGGCTCCGACGACAGCATCTATGTCTTGCAGGGAAACAATGGTACCGGTTTCTACAAATATTCCATTTCTGCCGGCACTTGGACGACTTTGACCACTGTGCCGGGAGCGATCGGTGTGGGCGCCGCCATGATCAGGAACGGTTCCGATGACAGCATCTACGTGTCACAGGGCAACAATGCCACCGGCTTCTACAAATATTCCATTTCTGCCGGCACTTGGACGACTTTGACGGCCGCGCCCGGAGCGATCGGTTTGGGCGCCGCCATGGTCCGGCATGGAGGGGATAGTATTTATGTTTTGGCCGGAGACAACAGCACAAATTTTTATAAATATTCCATTTCCGCTAACGCATGGGCGTCCATGAATGTTCCGGGAGTCGTGAACGGAGGCGGCAATATGATTGACGGCAATGCCGGTAGCAATATTGTCTATGTGTTGGCGGGAGATGACGGCAACAGCAATGGTTTTTACAAATATAATATCAATTCATCTTATGCACCTTCCGGCACGTTCGAATCGCAGACGCTTGATTTGGGAACGACTGCCAATCTCTCGACGCTTTCCGTGCCGCAAAACGCCTGGCAGAAAGATCCGAATCCGGTAGTAGCTCCATCAAATGTGTACAATTCAAACGGGAGCCTGGCTTATACGGAAACCAAAGTGTTGCGCCCTTTTGTGTTGAAAGAAAACGGGACGTATAAGATGTGGTATACTTCATCAACCGCGGCTTTGAAAGGTGCGAATGTGACTTATGCGACTTCGACGGACGGCCTGATTTGGTCGGCAAAAATTCCAACAAATTTGGCTCCCACGGTGGGAACGGCTGATTCAAACGGAGTAACTTCAGGTGTGGTGATAAATGACGGAGGAACCTATAAGATGTGGTATGTCGGGCAAGACAGCTACAATGTCTCAAGGATACTTTATGCCACATCCGCCGACGGCATAAATTGGACCAAAGGGACAAACGGAACTCCGCTGGTGGTGCTGGATGTGGGAAGTTCTGGCAGCTTCGATTCCGGAGGTGTTTCCACGAGCTATGTTATGAAAGACGGAAGCACATACAAAATGTGGTATTCGGCGATGGATGGAAGCAATTTGTGGGATCACATCGGCTATGCCACATCCGCCGACGGCATAAATTGGACCAAGGCGAGTTCGTCCGTGATGAATCTGGGAAATTCGGGAAGCTTTGACGACCATATGTTATTGGTGTGCACCGTCTTAAAAATAACCAATACTGATTGGCGAATGTTTTATGTCGGCATCAATTCATCCGACGGCACGGAAAGAAACGGCTATGCCACATCCGCCGACGGCATAAATTGGACCAGACCCGATCTTGGATTGGTTTCTTTTAATGGAAATACCAATAATAATTTGATTCTGGACAAAGGACTTTCTGGCGCTTCGGACAGCGGCGGACTTGATTGCATAAGTGTGATGTATGACGCGAGTGACGGCAGATTTAAAGCCTGGACCACCGGGATCGGTTCTGTCATTACTTTCGGTTATGCCGAACTGCCGGAAATAAAGTATCAAGTGGCGGCGAAAAACAATTCTTTGAGCGATGATTTTAATGGTGCCAGTTTGGATACGTCAAAATGGAACACTCCCGGTGCCGGAGTTTCTCAAATAAACGGACGTATCCAAATGACAAACACGACTTCATCTGGCAATAAATCATTAGTGCAGAATGGTTCATTGGCCGGTGATTTTGATATCGAGGCTGATTATGACAGTAGTGGTTTTATCCCTTCGACGGGGACAGGCGCGAAAGAACAGGGGCTGGTCATATTCAATGCCAGCACTAATTGGCAATGTAATGTTCAATTGGCTGGTGTTAGCGGGAATACGATTTTAGGCACTAACTGGTGGACGGGATCATCCGGTGTCACGATTACAAATCCAAAATTATATACCCCGCAATCTGTGGGAAGACTAAAAATGGTGCGTCATGGTAGCCAGATCGATTGTTACGGCAAAGATGCTGGTACCAACGGTCAGTGGGTCAATTTTGCCCGCTATTCCGGAGGGTCGGGAATAACCGACAACATGACACTTTATCTTATTTTGCAGAACGCAGACGGCTCTTCAACCGCTTCAACTGCTTATTTTGACAATTTTGTACAATGGTCTTCTGCCGAAGGTCCGGACGGAACTTCTTCCACATATTTTACTCCGTCTATGAGTGTGGCAGGACCGAGTTCGACGAACACTCCGTCAAACTTAAACGGCAGCCAGTACGTTCATTACTTGGCGTATTTCGGAAACACTTCGCAAGCCGTTTCGACGCAGACGCTGTCCGGCGTTTCCATAAATTATTCCCAATATACGCAAGACTCCGGCAAAATTTTTGAAGCGGATTTTAATGGTTCGACCACGGCCAATTACGCGGCCGGCTCGCCCTATCCGATCGCCAATCAAAACACGACTTTTGATCAGAATGGAAAATTCGGCCAAGGAATCCATCTTGACGATGGAACCAAAAATCTGATCAAAAATTCCAGCTTTGAATATGCCGGAACAAACACAAGTTCAAGCCCGCAGATCCTGAACTCTTTCATCGACGGCGCCGGCCCATGTACGGCCAATGAAAAATACACCGGCATCACGCAAAACACCGATCCGCAATATGTTTATGACGGATCAAGTTCAGTCGAAATCAACGCTTCCGTGATCGCGTCAGGTTGCAATGCCTTAAACGTGCAGACAAGCGCGGCATTAAATTCGGATATAACAGTGAGCCCGGGTACGACATACACTCTCTCAGTTTACGCCAAAGGCGGAGCGGGGTCACTGATTGTGTATGGACGCGAATCCAACAGCGCCGGCATACCGTCCTGCAGCGCCAGTTCCATTCCGGACGGCGGCACGGCTTCGGCCGGCACATGTGTAGGCACCGGCACGCAAAGCGTAGAATATGATTTTTCCGCCCCCGGCAACACTTGGACCAGGGAAACCCTGACGTATACGACTCCTTCCAATGCGACTACGGTCACCGCCTTTGTCGGACAGCTGCATACGCAAGCCGGCACGCCCGTGTATTTCGACGCGGAACAATTTGAGAAAAATTCATCCGCGACGCCGTATGCGTCAGGCGACGGCGCGAGCGTTTTGCAATATTCCACGGCCGCCAGTAAGAACCTGATTCCACTCAACTCGGGATTTGAAAGCGGATTGACCACGCCATGGACCACCAATGGCGGGTCCAATGCGACCGTGGACACATCTTCGCCTTACGAAGGTATCAACTCCATCAAAGTTAATACTTCCACCTTGGGTAGCGGACAATTTTACGATGTGAATACAAGCATCCCTGTTCCCGTCCAGCCGGGTACTAGCTACACGTTTTCCGTATATAGCAAAGGCGGTAACGGAACTATTTATGCGGTTGAATACAAAGCGGATAACGCAACCACTACGACGTCGTACCAAGACCATAATACTTCAGTTCCGGCCAATACCAATTGGGCCAGGACGTCCGTAACATTTATGACTCAGCCGGACGCGGCTTTCGTATATCTGTATTTGCGGCAGTTCCAAAATCCGACGCCGATCTATTGGGATGCCGTCCAATTCGAACAAGGATCGAGCGCGACCGCGTATGATTACGACACGGCCCACGCCAATATTAATCCTTCCCAAGGCTCGATCGAATTCTGGTTCAAGCCGGATTGGAGCGGAGGACAAATCGCGGTTGGTCCGACCGGCGCCAAACAGCTTTTTATTGCCACTAATCTCAACCCGAATACGATGTGGCAGAACGATATAAGTGTTTTCGAAAAAAATTCCACTGCTTGGGGAGGTCCGGCGTTGTTAGCGGCGATAGATGATAGCACACAGACCAGCTCATGGTCAGCCAGTCACGAGAAAGCTATATTGATTCCGACCACCGATCAGCTCATACCGGCGGGAATTTGGCATCATGTCGTTTTCACTTATGATAGCTCGGGCAACATGAAACTGTATTTGGACGGAGACGCTTCTAAAGACACTCCATATACTGGAGATACGGGCAGTGGAATAATAACTAGTGGCGGCGTGGGGCCAATCATGGACATTGGAAGCTATAATACTTCCAATGTAGCTGACTCTACTATCGATGATTTCCGCATATACAATCGCGTCCTTTCCGCTAATGAAATTGCGGCGCATATCAACGCAGCCAGCGAAACCGAACAAGATGCGGTCATTTCCAACCTTATCATGCACGAACCGTCCGACGCTACGGCCGTTTGGTCGCAACTGGCTTGGACGGATTCTTTGCCGACCGGCACCGGAATCAAATTCAGGACCAGAAGCGCGACTTCCCAGAGCGGCTTGGCAACCTCGACTTGGAGTCCGTATTACGCCAGTTCGACGGCCGCTATCACCAATACGCCGGATTCAAGCTGGATCGAGATCGAAGCTACGCTTTCCACGACCAATGGCACGGCCACGCCGACGCTTTCGGATTTCACTTTGACATATAATGTCAACGCGCCGCCGACCGTCACAATCAATTCGGCCGCGCAATCCCAATCCAGCGCCAGTTTCGGAAAGGTCATAGTGAGCTATGGAGTCAGCGACGTGGACGATACGAATGAAACGGTCCGGCTGTATTATCAGCCGCAACCGACGCAACTGACCGGTGCTATCTTGTCCACCGACCAGCCGCCGGAGAGCATCAATGTCAATTCAACTACCGGATTTCCAAGTTCCGGAATCCTAAGCATCGGCGGAGAAACCTTTACTTATGATTCCGTAACTGTCACCAGTTTCCATATAACGGCCAGGCATACCACGCAAAACGAGATAGCGCAAAATCACGCGATCGGGGATGAAATTTTTGTCCAGGCTCAAAGCGCCAACGTTGTTGGAGGAGGATCGCTGGCGCTAACTGCCGGATCTCCGAATTCCATTTCCAACCAGACAATCACTTGGAATGTCAAAGCCGAACTGCCGAATGTGTATTATCCGAATGCCAGTGTGAGGGTGTTGGCGGATGACAATGAATATGTGTATTCGACAAGCACGGCCGACCAAGCATTGGTCATCGACACAGCCAGTCCGACTGCCACTTCGATTGCTATAAATAGCGGAGCAGCTTACACGCATAGTTATGCAGTCGGTCTAAATTTGGCGGCAACCGATGGTTCAGCGGTGAAAGTCAAAATTTCCGATTCAGTCGATACCAATGGCAATATGATCGCGGACGGACTCAATGCCAATTCCGACCAGTGGATCAACTTCGCTTCCACGATCAGCAATTGGAACTTGCCTCAAAACGGCGATGGAAACTACACGGTCTATTACCAATTCATGGACGTGTATGGAAATACGGTCAATCAAACCAGCACAACTATCATAAAATCGTCTCCGCCGAGCGTGACGATCAACAGCGTGACGGAAAGTTCGAGTGGAGTCGTGAGCATAAGCTACACCTTTTCCGACGCGATCGAACCGCCGACCGGACAAAGCTATTTCAACGTGTATGTAAAATATTCGCTGGACGGTACGGACGCCAACTTGCAGCCGGTGACGGCCGTTACGGGAGATGTCGGCAGCAATGTGGTGGCTACGACCGGCAACAAGACGATCCTTTGGACGCCGGCCAAAGATGCGTTCACGAACAACATAACCCGTGCCGCCAATACCAGCAAACTGCGCGTTTATGTGGACGATCTCAATCCAGCCATTACTGACGGGACAAATATCGAACGTACCGGTTATGGGGATTATACTAATTTCGTTTTAGACACCCAGGGTCCGACGTCTAGCGCGTATATTAATAACCATGGCGATCTTTACACTCAATCTTCGACAGTCAGCGTGACTTTTTCCGCGACGGACGAATCCGCTGTTTCTTACGAGGCTTCCAATTATTCTGATTTCCATGACCAATCTTCTTGGACGGCGCTGGCCGCCAGCCCGACCACTATTTCCAATTACGCTTTGCTTGCGGGAGACGGCCAACGGTATGTATATATCAGGACCGAAGACGCCTATGGAAACATCACAACTTTAAACAATGTTTATATTTATAAAGTTTCTCCGCCGAGCGTGACGGTCAATGGCGTGGCCCAATCCACGACTTTGTCCAAATTCGGACATGTTTTGATCGATTATACGATTTCAGATGCCGTGCAAAGTTCTTTGGATGTTACCATGCAATATTATGATGGCGCCGGTTGGCATGATGTAACCGCGGCCGATGTGACTAATGCCGGAACCCAAGCTGTCACTCCCGGCCAGCCGAAAGAATTAATCGCCGATTGGAATGCCGCGGCCCAGCTGGCGAGCGCTCCGATCGAATATGGCACGGCCAGATTGAGAGTATATGCTTCCGACGGCAATGTCGTGCCGGATCCGAACCAATACGATCCGTACGATGAGCCGGGCACCGATCCGAACAATCCGGACACGTTCATTTTGGATACGAAGACGCCGCAAGCTAGCGGATCGGCCATCACCATTTCGGGCGAAACGGCGGACGGCAAGATCGGACAGATCCAATTGACGCAAGGGATCAAATTAGACCTTTCCATCACCGACCTTTCATCCATGTATGTCCAATTTTCCAATGACGGCAATATTTTCGGCATATCCACGGACAACCAAGGCGCGATTTCCAGCAAGACATCCAACATAAGCCAGGGGACGGACGATTTCGGCTCTTGCAATTTTACCCAGAGCGATACCGGATGTTCTTGGTTGACTTACGCTTTGGGCAACGGCATATCCTGGGCGCCGGACATGACCACGCAAGGCAACAAGACCGTCTATGTCAGAGTGCGCGACATCTATGGCAACACGGCTATTTACAACACTACGGCCATATTGGATACTGTGGCTCCGACGCCGCCGCATTTTATCGTGGTGGACTCGTCATATTACGGCATCCGCTATTGGGTAACGGTCGGCTGGGACCTGTTCCGCACCACTCCTCCGGACAGCACCCTGGATCCGACCAGCCAGGAATATCAGGACGAGCTGACTTCTTATAATAATTATCAGGATCTGGCGGTCAGCGGCACAGCCTATCAGATCGAAAGAAAAATCTACAACAAAGCGGGCCAACTTGTGGACAACAGCGGCAATGTGATAACCAATACTGCCATTACCGCCAATCCCGATACTTATTATCAGAAGAATCCACTGGTGGCGTATCCCAAAGACACAACCCAGGACAGCCTGATCGATCAAGATCTGCTTCCTTACGATTCGAGCAATCCGTATACTTATTATTATCGGGTGGAAAGCGTCGATTCGGTAGGCAATTATTCTTATTACAATACGGATAATGGCTGGCAATCGGTCATTCCGGAAGGCATGGACCAGGTTCCGCCGGAAATCTCTTCGAATGGCCCGAGTGTGGACGCGAAAGACACGACCGCAACCGTAACTTGGATGACGGATAAATTGAGCAACTCCCTGGTCGAATTTTCCACTGCCGCTGATTACAGCTCGACAAATCCAACCGTATATGATTATGAACAGGGCAATGCGGACGATCTCAACACTGTGCACCAGGTTCAAATAATCGGTCTGCAGCCGGAAACCTCATATCATTATCGAGTTATATCCAAATCGGCTTTCGGCAAAGAAGCGGTTTCGGATGACAAGACTTTCACGACCACGCTGCCGGCCGATTCTTCG
Source organism: bacterium (assembly GCA_021785125.1). GTDB lineage: Bacteria > Patescibacteriota > Minisyncoccia > Moranbacterales > UBA2206 > JAJYGF01. The sequence continues at coordinate 8,309 of JAJYGF010000013.1, forward strand.
ACCAGCCCGACTATTTATACTCCGGAAGTGCAAACTTTGGGAACTTCCGCCGATTCGGTCACCATCACTTTCAAAACCGACAAATATTCTTATGCCCAGATCCTTTATGGAACCAGCGATTCCAATCTCAACCAATCGACCGAACTGTCCACCACGCTCGACAAGGACCATTGGATCACCATCTCCAATTTGACAGCCAACACCAAATATTATTTCAAAGCTAGGAGCGTGGATGTTTACGGCAATGAAACTTTCGGGCCGTTGCAGAATTTCACCACTGCCGACGACAATTCGACCGCGGCCATCTCTTCGGTGATAGTTTCCAATGTTACCATGACCAGCGCGCTTATCAGTTGGACAAGCAGCACTGTGACGACCAGCGACGTCTATTATGGAAAATCCACCAGCTACGGCAGTTCGATCACCGACAAGTCCGGATCGAAAACGACCAATCACAGCGTCAATCTGCAGAATCTCGATCAAGGCACGACATATCATTTCCGCATCGTCGGCACGGACAGCTCCGGAGCGAATACCTATTCGTCCGACGACTACGTGTTTTCCACTATCACTCTTCCGCAGATCCAAAATATCAAGGTTTCCGATGTAACTGAAAACAGCATGACCGTGAATTGGGCCACCAATGTGGCTACCGATTCCCAAGTTGAATACAAAATAGGCCAGAACCAGCCGAGAGTCGAAGCGGTAACCGATTCCGCCACCACTCATTCCGTCAAGCTTCAGAACCTGGATGATAATACCGATTACACTTTGAGGGTCATTGTCAGAGACGCTTACGGCAACCAGGTGATTTCCAATCCGTTCGATGCTAAGACTGCTATCGACACCACTCCGCCTGTCATCACCGGAATCAAGGCGGAAACCGCCGCTTCGATCAATCAGGACGGCAAGGTTCAGGCCATCATAAGCTGGAATACGGATGAACCGAGCACCACGCAAGTCGTTTACTCGTTGGGCGCCAAGAGCAATTATGACATGCAAACCACGAAGGACAACGACCTCACCACTTCCCACATCGTAGTCATTCCGGATCTCCAAGGATCAAGCGCGTACCATTACCGGGTCCAATCCGCGGATAAGGCCGGCAATCTGGCCCAATCGGACGATTATATCATCCTGACGCCGCAAAAGAAAAATTCTCTCCTGCAAATAATCGTAAACAATATGGAACAGCAGTTCGGATGGCTAAGAAAATTCGGAGCCTTCCAATAATAACCATGAAAGGGGAAAAATTAATATATTTTCCACAATGACCCACGTTGCGGAAAACCAAAAAGCCTTCGCGGGCTTTTTTGGTTTGAAATCAAGATCGATTTTCTTTATGGCTGGTGCAATCTTATGCTATAATTAAAAAATAAAAATAAAAAAGCTGGAATGAAAAAGAATCCGGTGGTTTTAATAATAATGGACGGTTGGGGAGTGGCTCCTGCTTGGGGCGGAAATGCCGTGGCGATCGCCAAGACTCCCAATGTCGACTTGCTTTGGAAAACGTATCCCGGCACTTTGCTGGAAGCTTCTGGACAGGCGGTCGGATTGCCGGGCAGATCGCGCGGCAATTCCGAGGTGGGGCATCTGAACCTGGGTGCTGGCAAAATCGTCCATCAAGATCTGCCGCGCATATCGGCCCAGATCCAGAACCAATCTTTCTTTGAAAATCCGGCTATTAAGAAAGCTATCGAGCATGTAAAAAAGAACAAGTCCGCCTTGCATTTCATGGGGCTTTTGAGCGACACCGGAACTCATAGCCATATCGACCATCTGTTCGCTCTTTTGGAGATGGCCAAACAATATAAAGTGGAAAAAGTATACGTGCATGTGTTCACGGACGGACGGGATACGGAACCCAAAGTAGCCAAAAAATATATCGAGAAATTGGAAGAGAAGATGAGTTCGACCGGAGGAGAAATCGCCAGCATAAGCGGAAGATATTATTCCATGGACCGCGACAGCCATTGGGAAAGGATCGAGAAATCTTACGACGCTTTCGTGTCTGGTTTGGCGCCGACTTTCGACTCTCCTTTTGAAGCTATTGAAAACGCTTATCGCCGGCAGATCACGGACGAATTCATCGAGCCGTGCCTCATTCGCAACAAAAAGAAAGAGACGATTTTGATCGGAGACAATGACAGTATCGTTTTTTTTAACTTCCGTCCGGATCGGGCGCGGCAATTGACCAAGTCGTTCGTGGCCGATGATTTCGAAGGTTTTCCGAGAAAGAAAAAATTGAAGAATCTGATTTTCGTGACGTTTGTTATGTATGAAGAATCCCTGCCGGTCTTGGTCGCTTTCGAGCCGGAGCCGGTCAACTATCCGCTTGGAAAGGTGTTGAGCTTGCAGGGGCTTGACCAATTCCATATCGCCGAGACGGAAAAATATGCGCACGTGACGTATTTTTTCAACGGCGGGAAAGAGAAGCCGTTCGAACGGGAAGATCGCATACTGATTCCTTCTCCCAGGGTGGCGACATATGATTTGAAGCCGGAAATGTCGGCTGGAGAAATTACCAATGAATTGGTCGACGTCATCCGGAAAAACAGGCATGATTTCCATATTGTCAATTACGCTAACGCCGACATGGTCGGCCATACCGGCAACATTAAAGCGGCCATAAGAGCTTGCGAAACGGTGGACGAACAGGTCGGGCGAGTAGTGAAAGAAATTTTGAAGCTGGATGGCTGCGCCATCATTACTGCCGATCATGGGAATGCCGAACAGATGATAAATCCGATAACCGGCGAAGGAGATACGGAACACACAGATCGTCCCGTGCCGTTCATCTTGGTCGGGGAGAAGATCAAAAAGACCGCCATAAATAAAAAATCAGGAATTTTAGGCAACGTTTCTCCTACGATTTTGGATATTATGAAAGTGGAAAGGCCGGAAGATATGAAGCAGGACAGCCTGATAGCGGAAGACAAGGCCGAATCCTCTTCCCGTAAGCTTTCCAAAAGAAAATAAACAGCGCGAAGTAAAACCATTAATCCATGCAGAAAAGTCGTGTCATAAAACTGATCAATGTTTCCAAAAGCTATAAGATCGGCAAGACCAAATTCGACATATTGAAAAATATCAGCCTGGAAATTTTCGCGGGTGAATACATCATCATATTCGGTCCTTCCGGCTGCGGAAAATCGACCCTTTTGAACATAATTTCCGGATTGGAGACGGTCGATGATGGCAAGGTTCAGATCCGCGGCGAAGACATAACCAAGCTTAGCCAAAACGAGTTGGCCAAATATCACCGCACGAAAGTGGGGATGGTCTTCCAGCAGTTCAATCTGATCAAAAATTTAGACGTGGTCGACAATGTGGCTCTGCCCCAAGTTTTTGCCGGGATCGGAATAAGGAGAAGGCGCAAGCGGGCCATGAAACTTTTGAAAGAATTCGAATTGGATAAACTGGCGAAAAATCTGCCGACGGAAATGTCCGGAGGACAGCAGCAGCGCGTAGCCATCGCCAGATCCTTGGTGAACAATCCGTGGATCTTGATCGCGGACGAGCCGACCGGAAACTTGGATTCCAAAGCCGCTTCGGAGGTGATGGAGCTTTTCAAGAATCTCAATGAAAAAGCCAAAAGGACCGTCCTGATGGTTACGCACAACCCGGAATACGTGTATTATGCCCATCGGGTTCTGTACATGCGTGACGGAAAAATCATCAAAGAAGTGGTCAATCACGACATCAGGAATTTGAATAGCGGTAAAGATGAAAATCTTGACAGATACAAATATGTCGAGAAGGATCTGACCGAATCGGAAATCGACACCAGAAAAATTGTCGACGAGATCATGAGTGAAAATAAGCTAAGAAATTTCAGCGAAGGCGAATATCGCCGATTGATAAGGGTGGCCGACGACCGCAAGAACAAAAAGATTACGGAAGTGGAACTCATGGAGATTGTCGACCGGCCGTTCAAGGACGGCGGAGTCGGACTGTACAAGCGGACGGCGGAAAAAGTGGCTTTGGCACTGGAAGATAAATTTGCCCTCATGATTCCGGTCGAAGAGCCGAAAGAAAATACGGAATCCAAAATCAGTCCGGAAAAAATAGCGCAGTTTTACGATAAGAGCAATTTTGTGGTAAAGGACATCAATCGCGTGAAAAAAGACGGCGAGGAAATTTCCATTCGCAAAAACATAGGCGGCGCGCCAGCCGAAGCGTCATCTCCGGCAGAGCAAAAGGAGGATGCCGAAAAAATCAACATTAAATCCGAGATTTAAATCTGAAATATGCGTTCCATCGACATACTTAGATTGGCCATGAGAATATTCAAGCACAACAAATTGAGAACCTTTCTCACCGTGCTTGGCGTCGGGATCGGCATTGCCGCCATCTTGTTTTTGGTTTCCTTGGGATACGGTATCCAGCAATTGACCGTGGATAAGATCGCTTCGCTGGATTCGATCGTCACGCTGGAAGCTACGACCGGAGATTCTTCCATCCTGGAAATAACCAACGACACGCTTAATAAGTTCAAAAGCATAAAAAATGTCGTTGAAGTTTCTCCATTGATCAATATTTCCGGCCAGGCGGTATATGCCAATTCGACGGGTGATGTCGTGGTTAACGGAGTCGAGCCGGACTATTTCCGTTTGGAAGGATTGACCATGATGCATGGCAATCAGTTTACTAAAAACGATGAGGATTCCGTCGTTGTTTCCACGGCGGTCTTGTCGATGTTCGGTATCAATCCGAACGATGCTTTGAGCCAGCGGATAAAGTTCAGCTATTTCAATACGGTCAAGGATGGATCGAAAAATGAAACCAAGCTGGAGGAAGACACGACCGAATATAAGATCGTCGGCGTGATCAATGATGACGGTTCCAGTTATGTCTATTTGCCGCTCGGCAAATTGGCCTATCTGAACATAAGCAATTATTACTCAGCCAAGATAAAAGTGAATAATGTGAGCAATATAGATCAGGTCAAATCCGACGTGGCTTCCCTGGGATATAATGTTACGGCGGTAGCGGACACCTTGGACCAGATGAATAAGATTTTCCAGATCGTCCGCATCGTCCTCGGCGCTTTGGGCATAATCGCTCTGATTGTGGCCTCGATCGGCATGTTCAACACCATGACGATATCCCTTTTGGAAAGGACGCGCGAGATCGGAATCATGAAATCATTGGGAGCTGGAAATTTCGACGTGTGGAAGCTGTTTCTGACGGAGGCCATCATGATCGGATTTTTGGGCGGCGTCATCGGAACAATCATAGGCTGGTCGCTGGGGAAAATAGTCAATTTCGGAATCAACATCCTGGCTACTTCGCTGGGAGGGGAGAAAGTAAATTTGTTTGTCACTCCTCTTTGGTTTGTGATTTCGATCATTGCTTTTTCTTTTTTCGTCGGATTTTTTACGGGGATATATCCGGCCAAGCGCGCCGCTAAAATAAATCCGTTGGAAGCATTGAGATACGAGTAGATTAAAATAACCCAATCATTAAAACAAACATCAAAGCCATGTCCAAGAAAAAAATAATCCTGATCTCATTCACTGTCGTTATTGCGGCTGTGCTTGCGGGCGGAATTTCCTATCTGATAAGGAGCGGAATAGTCAGCATAAATCTCGGCCGGACGGCCTACAAGGATCCGCTGACCGGCAATGTCATCAGCCAGGGCGAGTTCGAGAACAAGACGGCCGCTCAGCTGTATGATGATGCGGTCGAATACAACAAGAAAGGCGATTATAAAAACGCGGCGGCGTTTCTTAATGAAGCCATGAAAAAAGACAATAATGACGGTAATGTAGATGTTTTGCGCGAATTGGCCGTTTCGTATTACAACATTAAAAATTATGACGAGGCGATTGCCATTTACAATAAAATAATCAAAATCAGCCCCAATGACGCCGCGGCCTACAATGAGCTGGGCAACGTGTATCGTGACAAGGGCGATACCGGACAGGCGGAGGACAGCTATAAGAAGGCGATCGAAGTGGATGACACGTACATTTTGGCTTATAACAATCTGGCCATGATATACGTGGAAAAAAATGACATGGGTGCGGCAAGAAGCGTCATCCAGGACGGGTTGAGCAAGAATCAGAACAATGTCCAACTGGAGAGCATATTGAAATCCTTGCAATGAGTTATCCACAGAGCGACTTGCCAAGCAGAAAGACGGTGATATAATATCACTATAGGTCTGGATCAAATAAAAATTTTAAAATCAAACAAATGGGTGAAAAAAACAAATCGATCGAAACGGTCGTAGACTCTATCAAAGAAAAATTCGGCGACGGAGTAATAATGAAATTGGGCGATGTTAGAAAAGTCGATGTGGAGTCGATACCGACCGGATCGGTTTCTTTGGATATCGCTCTGGGTATCGGCGGAATTCCGCGAGGCAGAGTCATCGAAATTTACGGTCCGGAATCTTCGGGGAAAACCACGCTGACTCTGCACATCATTTCCAACGCGCAGAAAGCTGGCGGGGTGGCGGCGTTTGTGGATGCGGAGCATGCGCTTGATCCGGAATACGCCAAAAAAATCGGGGTGAACATCAATGATCTTCTGATTTCCCAACCTGACAACGGTGAACAGGCGTTGGACATAGTCGAGGCACTGGTCAATTCCGGAGCGATAAGCGTGATCGTGGTGGATTCGGTAGCCGCCCTGGTGCCGAAAGCGGAAATCGAAGGAGATATGGGAGATCAGCATGTCGGGCGTCAAGCCAGGCTGATGTCGCAGGCCCTTCGAAAATTGACGTCCATTGTGGCCAAATCTAATTGCACTGTCATTTTCATCAATCAAATCAGAATGAAGATTGGAGTGATGTTCGGCAATCCGGAAACGACCACGGGAGGAAATGCGCTAAAATTTTATTCATCGGTCAGGATAGAAGTGCGGAAGGCCGCGCAGATTAAGAAGGGCGAAGAGATCGTCGGTAATCGCGTGAAAGTCAAAATCGTCAAGAACAAAGTGGCGCCGCCTTTTCGAACGACCGAATTTGACATCATGTATAACGAAGGAATTTCAGCGTCCGGAGATGTCTTGGATACGGCCGTGAAATACGAAGTTGTGAGTAAGAAAGGAAATTCGTACATGTTTAACGAAGTGAAGCTGGGTGTCGGAAGAGAGGCGGCCAAGCAGGCGATCAAAGATGACGCAAAACTCTTGAAAGAAATTTCCAAAGCTGTCAGTAAAAAGGTGAAAGAATTGGAAGCAACAGCCGCCTGAAGCTTGACTTTAGGTTCCGGATGGTGTATAATAGTTTTATAAGAGTCAAAAAAGCGGGTGATCTATCCCGCTTTTCGTTTTGTCAGATTGTTTTTTTATTAATAATTAACTAAAAAAAACTATGGAACCACAGATGCATCATTGTCCTCATTGCGCCAAGAGGGCGCGGGAAGAGGCCCGAAACGATGAAATCGGCCTGGCCGTGCTTATAATGCTGATGCCGATCATGACTATCACGCTGCTTTCAAATGCAGGGTTGTTCTAGAGATGAGATGATTCAAAATAAACTAAAAAATCCCTTTGCGGGATTTTTTAGTTTCCGAATCATGCGCGGCCGACATATTCGCCTTTTTCGGTATTGACGATGATCTCATCGCCTTCGTTCACGAAAAGGGGAGTGGAAATTTTCAGTCCGGTTTCCAGGGTCACTATTTTGCCGCCGGTGGAAACAGTGTTGCCTTTGATGCCTGGAGGAGCTTCAACCACCTTCAATTTCACTTTGACCGGAAGTTCGATATTGATCGGAATGCCATTGAAATTAAGTACTGTTATTTCGATTCCTTCGATCAAATAATCCACTGCCGACCCCAAGACATTTTGTGACAGTGAGAATTGTTCGTATGATCCATTGTCCATGAATGAATAGTTCAAGCCTTCTTTGTATAGATATTGAGCCTTGGATTTAGAAATGTCCGCCTCATGGACCTGGTCGGCACCTTGGAAAGTTTTTTCTAAAACCGCTCCTGTCACCAAATTTTTTATTCGAGTCCGGAGCACCGATCCGGCGCGCCCGGTTTTGGAATGTTCGTGATACAAAATCAGAAAAGGCGTTTCGTCCAAGACGATGTTTTTGCCGGTTTTAATGTCGCTTATGCCTAGCATGTTATTTGACTACGAACGGGACCAGTGCCATGGTCCTTGCTTTCTTAATGGATGCCGCCAAGGCCCTTTGATGTTTGGCACAAGTGCCGTGTCTTTTTGGAGGATAGATCTTGCCTTGGGAATTGGTGAATCGCTTCAACAGATAAGCGTCTTTGAAGTCTATTTTATCCATGTCGGAATCGCAGAAAAAACAGATTTTCTTCTCGATCCTGGCGGTGTTATTGTTGTATATTTTCATTTGTTTGGTGGCTTCTTATTAATTAAAATGGAACATCTTCGATTCTGATCTCGTCCTGTTCCTCGTCCAGATTGATGGTCGGAATCTCTTCTTCCGCTTCCGGCTCATTATTCTTAGAGGCGGGCGCGGCTGCCGGCCTTGAGCTTGAGAATGAACCATTGGCAGACGATCCTTGAGCTCTGGCGCCCAGCTGCATATTTTCAGCGATTATTTCCGTAACCCTTCTTTCGGTTCCGTCCTTGGCGGTATATTTCCTGGTTTCCAATCTGCCTTCGATGAAAGCCTCTTGTCCTTTGGTAAGATATTGTCCGGCGATTTCCGCGAGCCTTCCCCAAAGTACGACGTTGTGGAATTCGGTTTTGTCCTGCCTCTGTCCATTCTTATCTTTCCAAAACCTATTGGTGGCCAGACTAAGAGTGGCTACCGATTGTCCGCTGGGAGTGTTCCTGATCTCCGGATCGCGAGTCAATCTTCCCACCAAAATCGCTTTATTGACGTTCATATATTTAGCTTTTTAGCTTCGCTGGCTTTTAGCTTGTTAGCAGTTAATAGCCGGAAGCATTTAATTAATTTATTGCTTTACTTTTTGTTAGCTTATCAGATATTTTCTGATAAAGCCAATGGAGTTGAAAATTAAAAGCTAGATATTCAGGATTTCTTCCAGCTTCTTGTCGATATCTTCTTCCGTTTTCTTTTCCGGAGCGGACGACGGAGCTTCCGCCTGCTTTTCTTCTTTTTTCGCCGGCGCCGATTTTTCCGCGGCTTGCTTCTTGGCCTGTGTCGCTTGAGCGGCTCCGATTCTTTCTTCCTTTGTCTTCAGTTCGGGAAGCTCGGAGGCTTTGCTTATGACAAAACGCAGAATTCCGGTGTAAAGATTCAATCTGCGGGTCAGCGGATGGTTTTTTTCCGGATCAAGTTCAAACCTTCTGGCGACGTAGAAGCCATGGGTTTCATGTTTGACTTGATAAGCTAATTTTCTTCTTTCGACCGTTTCTTTTTCGTCGAAAACTCCGCCTTCGGAGATTATGATTTCCTCGACGCCTTTTTTGATCGCATCCAGTTCGGCTTCTCTCGAACCGGCAATCAGATAGAATACCTCATACTTCATTTGAGTATACGATTAGTTATTAATTATCCGCTTCTGTACCGATAACTCGGGACTTTGGCGAGATTGACCCTTCTGGCGATCCGCCAAGGGCAGATCGAGAAGAATTAAAAAATCCCTTCAGAAAGCCAAAATCCGTGGGATTGCGTTTTCTTATCTCTGTTATCAAAGCGAGAAAACTCTGGACTTTCTAAGTTATGCCCATCTTAAACCATGATTATGACTTAGTCAAGATCTATATTTTAAACTCAATCACATCCCCGTCTTGGACGATATAATCCTTGCCTTCGGTGCGGAGCGTGCCGAGTTCGCGGGCCTTGCTCCGTGAGCCGGCTTCGAGCAGTTTGTTCCAATGGATGATCTCCGCCCGCACGAACTTATCTTTGAAATCCGTGTGGATGGCGGTGCCGGCCAGCGGCGCGTTCCAGCCTCTTTTGATGGTCCAGGCCCTTGTTTCGTCTTTGCCGGTGGTGAAGTAGGTGATGAGGCCGAGAATCTCGTAAGCTCTTGTGATAAGTCGGTCTATGTGCGAGGTGATTCCTAGTTCGGTCGCTTCGGCTTTTTCCATTTCAATCAATTCTTCTTCAATTTTGATATCTAGCTTTATATGCTCTCTTTTTTCAAGAGCATTTGATAATTTTTGATTTATATCGGCCACATTATATACATATAAAAAAGGTTTCATGGTCAGAAGAGAAAGTTCCCGTACGATAATTTTTGCATTTTCATCTTCCATATCCAGCCTGGTTTCGTTGGCGGTTTTTCCAGCCTCGAGATCGACGCTGATCTTTTTGAGAATTTCCAATTTTTCTTCGGCGCCTTTCTTGTTCCCGCGCGCGTCTTTTTCCAAGCGTATTTTTACTTTTCCGACAGTTTCCAAATCAGCCAAAATCAATTCGGTATTGATCGTTTCAATATCGCCTTCCGGATCGATCTTATTGTTGACATGGATGATGTTGGAGTTGTCAAAAACGCGCACGACTTGCGCAATGGCATCCACTTCGCGGATGTTGGCCAGGAATTTGTTGCCTAAACCCTCACCTTCCGAAGCGCCTTTCACGATGCCGGCGATGTCCACGAACTCCACGATGGCCGGAATGGTTTTGGCGGACTGGCTCATCTTGGCGAGCTTATCCAAGCGTTCGTCGGGCACTTTAACGATGCCGACATTGGGTTCAATGGTGCAGAAAGGGTAGTTTTTGATGTCGACTTGGGTTTTGGTCAGGGCTTTGAACAGGGTGGATTTTCCCACGTTTGGCAGACCGACGATGCCGATTTTTAGCATTGGAATTATTTTAGATTTAATTTGTTTTCTAATATATATTAGGGCTAAAATTTTTAAAAATCAAGAACTTTGAGCCAAACAATGATGTTGACATGAATTCAACGATATTATAAAATTTAACTATGCACGAAAATAATGCGACAAAAAAAGAAATAACTTTGGACGACATTGCCAGAACTCTTCAGGATGGTCTTTTGAAAATGGACAATGGCTTTGCCGGTGTAAATAAGCGGTTGGATAAAGTTGAAACCAGGCTGGATGGAGTTGAAACCAGATTGGATAAAGTTGAAACCAGGCTGGATAGCATTGAAGCCAATCTAAACAAAAAGGTTGAAAAAGTTGACCATAACATCCTATCCTATCGCGTTGAGAAGCTGGAAAAGAAATTTGCGTAAAAGATGACTTTAAAATGCAAAATTTATAGAGGCTCACAGAGCCTCTTTTTTAGTCTGAATTTCTCGTGATATAATCTTATCGGGATAGCGAGAGTTGGTGTTTTTCAATCTTCGGATTGAAAACGGTATTGTGCAATAAGTCCGTCATCCGCCTTGGTGCGGTGGATTTGCCCGAAAGGGCAAAGGGTGCGGTGAAAAGCGATATTGGTTTACGGATGCACCAAGAGTTCAGCCAAGCACATTTGGAGCAAAGATGAAAGCTGAAAAGCGAACAAAGGTCGAAACAAGCGACGAAATCTTGTTTTCCTTTCAGTAGCTTGCTGTTCCTGCAAAGAACTTCCACCAAGGGAGTTTTTTGTTTACAAAGACAATTTAACAAAGTGAGTTGACATAAGGCCATTTAGTTGCTTTTATAATATAACCTCACCTTAATAGCAACAATGAGGTTTTCTGTTATTTTAACAATTTAGGAAAGGAGGCTTTTGGAAAGTATTTCTCTCTTAATGAGCAAAATCAACCAAAGGAGGAGGTGGTCTATGGATGTAAAGGACAGAATTATCGTGGCTCTGGATGTAAGCAGTCTGGACAAGGCAAAATCTCTCGTGGAAGCCCTTGCTCCGCACGTCGGATGTTTCAAGGTCGGGCTGGAATTACTCACTGCCGTGGGTGCTCCGCAGGTTGTGGAGTTCGTTCATTCTTTGGGCGGACAGGTTTTCTACGACGGCAAGTTTGACGACATCCCCAATACCATTGGCGGTGCAACCAAGGTAGTAGCAGGTCTCAACGTCAAGATGTTCAACGTTCACGCCTCGGCAGGCATAGAAGCAATGATGTCCGCCGTGGCCAACAAGGGGCAGTCCCTTGTTCTCGCCGTTACGGTTCTGACGTCGCTGGAAGAAAACAACGCTCATCTGATTTTCGGAAATCCGAGCAAAGCCAAGGTGCTGCAGCTGGCACGTGATGCCAAGCTAGCAGGTTGCGACGGCATCATCTGTTCGCCGCAGGAACTGGAACTTCTCGGCAAACAGAAGGAACTGGGCAGCCTGATGAAAATCACGCCTGGCGTTCGCCCCGAATGGGCATCAGCAGGAGACCAGAAAAGGATAATGACGCCTGCCGAAGCAATCAAGGCAGGAGCGACCGCTCTGGTCATCGGACGTCCCATCACCAAACCGCCGACGGAAATCGGCACACCCGAAGATGCGGCGAAGAAAATCGCCGAAGAAATCTCGGCCGTTTTATAGGGAGGAGGTGAAGCAGGCGAAATAAGAAGCAAGGGGTTCAACGGCACCCTGTCGCAAGACGAAGCCGTTTTTTTATTTGGAAACTAAAAGAGCCAACTCAAAAGACGGCTCTAATTTTTGCAAAAATATAAAATCAAATTGGAATAGACCGAACAATTCTGTCTCGCAAATCACGGGTTACAATCGCACGTTCATACTGGGGTGGTGGCAATTTTATTGTAAATTCGAAAGGGATACCCTTTTCAGAGTTATGGTTTGAAAAATGCCTGATAGTGCTTGCTTTGTTCCGATTTTCATATATAAATTGCTTAAATCAAAGTTAAAAGCTACAATAAAAAAGGTAACAAATAAGCAAAATTTATGCAAGAAAAAATTTTCAAAGCCTACGATATCCGCGGGATTTATCCAGGAGAAATGAATGAGCTGGATGCATACAAAATCGCCAGGGCGTTCTGTGAATATTTGAAACCGAGTGAAGTAGTGATCGGGTCGGATGTGCGTCTTTCTTCGCCATCTCTCAAAAAAGCGGCCATGAAAGCCGTCACCGATGCCGGCATAAAGGTGATCGATGTAGGAGAGATTTCGACTGATATGCTATATTTTTCTGTGGCGAATTATGGTTATGCTGGAGGATTTTCCCTGACAGCTTCGCATAATCCGAAAGAATACAATGGTATGAAGTGTGTGCGCGAAGAATCAAAGCCGATCTCGTCGGATAGCGGCTTGTTTGATATCCGCGACATGGCGATGAAGATGGAATTCGGCGAAGAAGTTTTGCAAGGCGAGATAGACGGATCTTTGATCGAGAAAAAAGATATCTTGTCGGAATATGCCGCAAAAGTAAAATCTTTCGCGGACTTTTCCAAATTCAAAAATTTCAAGATTGTGGCTAATCCGAATTTCGGCGTGGCCGGACGAGCGCTGAATAAAATTCTGGAAGGTACCAATATTTCCGTGGACAAACTGAATTATGAACCGGATGGTAATTTCCCGAAGGGGCGGCCCGACCCGTTGATTCCGGAAAACCGCGATGAAATTTCCAAATTGGTGGTTGAGAAAGGCGCCGATTTCGGCGTGGCTTGGGACGCGGACGCCGATCGCTGTTTTTTCTTCACGGAAAAAGGCGAGTTTATCGAAGGCTATTTCATAACCGCCCTTCTGGCAAAAATATTTTTACGGAGAAAAGCGGGAGAAAAAATCATCCATGACACGCGCCTGACCTGGGCGATCGAAGATATTGTGAAAGAAAATGGGGGAATCGATATTGCCACCAAAGCCGGCCATTCCTTCATTAAGGAAAGGATGAGGAAAGAGAATGCGGTGTTTGGCGGGGAGATGAGTGCGCATTACTATTTCCGTGATTACTTCTTCTGCGACAACGGCATGATTCCGCTGGTCATGATGATGGAATTTCTGTCTTCACAGGAAAAAACCTTGTCGGAAATCATGCACGAGATGTTTTGGAAAAAATATTATGTCAGCGGCGAGATAAACACGCAGGTGGCGGATGTCGCTTCGGTGATCGAAAAGTCCAAAGAAAAATATTCGGAAGGCGCAGTCAAAATCGATGAGACGGACGGGATTTCGATCGATCATGCCGATTGGCGGTTCAATTTCCGCGGGTCCAACACCGAGCCGGTCATCCGTCTGAATGTCGAGGCCAAATCGGAAAGATTGATGCAGGAAAAAACACGCGAGATGTTGGAGTTGACGAAGTAAATTTTGGAAATAACAAAATAACAAAAGAAGCTCCACAAGGGCTTTTTTTGTTTTTGGTGATATGAACGTGGAAACGCCGCGGATTGTATTAATCAATAACTAGGAAGGGGGTGGATCCATATGAATGGACAGGCAAATCAAATAAAAGTGGCTAGCGGAATCAATGTTTTGGCGGGTTTGTGGCTGATTATTTCACCTTATGTTTTCGGCTTTGCTCAAGGCGTAGCCAATAGCGTCATCGTCGGCATCGTGGTGGCGGTGCTGGCTCTGATACGCTTCATAAATCCGGCCCAGGCCGCTTGGCTCAGCTGGATCAATACGGTTCTTGGCATCTGGCTGATAGTGTCCGCCATCGTGATGGGAATCGCGGCCGCTCCTTTTTGGAACATGCTGATACTCGGAGTCGTTATAGCTGTCATGGCTATATGGAGCACGAGCTCAACCGCTAAGCTGCATCCCAAGATGTAGGCTTGCCAGCCGGTTCCGGGGAGCTAACGATAAGCCGGTCCATCGCGGGCCGGTTTATTGATTATTCTCCGGGGCTGTATTATAATCAAAAGAATCGAATATCATAGTACTCGGAAGAGGAAGTTTTTTGCATTTCTACAATAATAATAAATAAAATAATACAAAATAATACAATTTTGTTATAAAAAAGAAAGAAACCGATGGACAAGATAATCATCAAAGGCGCGCGGGAGCATAATCTGAAGAATATCGATCTCGAGCTGCCGCGTGACAAGTTCATAGTTTTCACTGGAATCAGCGGATCGGGAAAATCTACGCTGGCTTTTGATACCATCTTTGCCGAAGGGCAAAGGAGATATTTGGAAAGCTTGTCATCATATGCCCGCCAGTTTTTGGGCCAGATGGATAAGCCGGATGTTGATTACATTGAAGGGCTTTCGCCGGCCATTTCCATTTCTCAAAAAGCGGCGTCGCAAAATCCGCGTTCCACGGTGGGAACCGTAACGGAAATCCAAGATTATCTGCGTCTCCTTTATGCCAAGATCGGCATTCCGCATTGTCCTGTCTGCGGCCGCGAAATCACGAAACTCTCCACGGATGAAATCGTGGATCGTGTCATTGCGATCGGAGATGGGGTTGAAATTCAAATCTTGGCGCCAGTCGTCCGCCAAAGAAAAGGCGAATATGTTTCCATGCTGGTTGAGATGTTCAAGCGCGGTTATTCCAAGGCCTATGTGAACGGCGAAAAGATCGAACTGTCTGCCAAGGTGGGCGAGAGCGTGAAGTTGGAGAGATACAAAAAGCACGATGTCGATATCATTATTGACCAGGTGGAAATTAATGAGGCGAATATTTCCCGGATATTCGAGGATGTTGAAAGAGCTCTCAAGCTGGCTGATGGTCTGGTCAAAATCAAATTCCAAATTCCAAATCCCAAATCCCAAAAAAATTCCAAATCACAAATTTCAAAATTCAAAAAGACCCAAGAAATAATTTATAATCAAAAACTTTCCTGTCCGGTCCACGAAATCGAATTCCCGGCGCTGGAACCGAGGTTGTTTTCTTTCAATTCTCCGTACGGAGCCTGTCCGGCGTGTGAAGGGTTGGGTACCAAAAAAGAGATCGATCCGGACCTGGTCATGCCTGATGTGAACAAGACGATCGCGGAAGGCGGACTTCTGCCATGGAATTTCAAAAAGAACAATTATTACGGCGGAGTGATCCTGTCGGTGTGCAAATATTTCAGCATTCCTGACAACGTGCGCCTGCGCGACCTGCCGGAAAGGAAGCGCAATATCTTGCTGTTCGGCGCGGCGGATGCGGAAGATATGATCAGTGAGGAAGAGGCGGAATATGTGCCGATCAAGGTGCGGGCCAAGACCGGGACCAATTGGACTTTCTCCATGAATTGGCGCGGCGTTACCGGATTCTTGCAAGACAGGTATTACAAAACTGATTCTGACAATGTCCGCGATGACATTGAGAAATATATGTCGCAGAATCCGTGTTCCGTCTGCAAAGGCACGCGCTACAAGCCGGAGGTTCTTTTGGTGACGGTCGGCGGGCCCGCCTCGACTCGCGGAGACCTCGCGTCGAAGAGAGGTGGGAAAAATTTGGCGCAGGTTTCCGACATCAGTGTGGCGGAGTCGTTGCGGTTTTTCAAAGGATTGGAATTGAATAAGACGGAAGAGATCATTGCGGGAAGAATTTTAAAAGAAATTGAAGCGCGATTGGGATTTTTGGATAATGTGGGTCTGGGATATCTGACGCTTTCCCGTTCGGCGGCGACGCTGGCCGGAGGTGAGGCGCAACGTATACGCCTGGCTTCGCAGATCGGTTCGCAATTGGTCGGAGTACTGTATATTTTGGACGAACCGTCCATCGGTCTTCATGCGCGTGACAATACCAAGCTTTTAAATACTCTTCTACAGCTGCGCGATATCGGCAACACCTTGGTGGTGATCGAACATGATGAAGAGACGATGCGCGCGGCGGATTGGCTGGTGGACATCGGCCCGGGGGCTGGCAGATTGGGCGGAGAGATCGTGGCCGAAGGCACTCCGGAAGAGGTGATGAAAAATCCGAAATCTTTGACGGCCAAATATCTGAACGGGGAGTTGAAAATCGAAGTGCCGCAAAGCCGGCGCTCGGTCAAGAACAAAAAATGGCTGGTGGTGCGCGGAGCGCGGGAAAATAATTTGAAAAACATTACGGTGGAATTCCCGCTGAAAGTCTTCACGGTGGTGACCGGAGTTTCCGGTTCCGGCAAATCGACTTTGGTGGAAGATATTTTGTATAAATCATTGTCTAACAAACTGATGCATTCCTTGGAGCGGCCGGGCAAACATTCGGAAATCGTGGGCATCCAGAATCTGGATAAAGTCATCATGATCGACCAATCGCCGATCGGAAGAACGCCCAGGTCCAATCCGGCGACATACACCGGAGTGTTTACGCCGATCCGCGAGCTTTTCGCGGCCACCAAGGATGCGAAAGCCAAGGGATATGGGCCGGGCAGGTTTTCTTTCAATGTGCGCGGCGGACGGTGCGACAACTGCCAAGGCGAAGGACACATCAAGATTGAAATGCAATTCATGCCGGATGTGTATCTGCCGTGCGATGTTTGCAAAGGGAAAAGATATAATAGTGAAACCTTACTTGTGAAATATAAGGAAAAAAATATTGCGGATGTTTTGGAAATGACGGTGAGCGATGCGAAAGAATTCTTCAAAAGCTTTCCGGATATTCATGACAAATTGGCAGTATTAGAGGATGTTGGATTGGGATATATCCATCTCGGTCAAGCGGCCACGACGCTTTCCGGCGGGGAAGCGCAGCGGATCAAGTTGGCGACGGAACTTTCAAGAAGAGCGACGGGCAACACGATGTATATCTTGGACGAACCGACGACCGGATTACATTTCGATGACATCAAGAAACTTTTGAATGTTCTCAATCGTTTGGTGGATGCCGGGAACACAGTGGTCGTGATCGAACATAATCTGGATGTCATCAAGACGGCTGACTGGATCATCGACCTGGGTCCGGAAGGCGGAGACGGCGGCGGCCGCGTCATCGTAACCGGTCCGCCGGAGGAAGTCGTCAAATATCACAAAGAAAGTTTCACGGCCAAATATTTGAAAGATTTCTTGAAGAAATGAAAAAGCCCGACGCCGATGTTGCTGGCGTGCGGGCACTATGCAGAACTTAGGCTAGTCTTATGAGTTTGCTCGGCCGAACTGTTTTGATTTCTCCGAATCTGTTTTTGATGGTGTACTTTTGCGTTCCGAAAGTACAGACCTCCATTATTTTCCACACTCCTAGTTCATTGAGAAGCTTAAATCTGATCCTCCTTAGTTTTTTCAAATCTTTAATGTGCATATTACCTCCCCTATTGTTTAAGGAAAAAGTACCACCTTTTGTATTTAACGTCAAAATATTTCACAATTGAAAATATCAGACTTTTGTATTATGATTATGAGCCATGGAAAACATCAAGCGACAACTGGATAGAAGATCGAAAAAGCCGGGCGTGTATATCTACCGCGGCAAGGCCGGCCAGATTTTGTATATCGGCAAGGCAACTTCTTTGAAGGATCGCGTTTCTTCATATTTCACCGGTGCGCCGCAGACATATCGTCCGATCGAAGCGATGATTTCGGAAGTGGCCAAGATCGGATTCCAAGAGACGGACACGGTCCTGGAGGCCTTGATTCTGGAAGCGAATCTGATCAAAAAATATCTGCCGAAATATAATGTCAAAGAGAAAGACGACAAGAGTTTTTCCTATTTCGCCATTACGAAAGATGAATTTCCGCGCGTGCTGATCGTCAGAAAGACGGAAGTGGCGCCGGCGGAGGTGAAAAAATTTTACGGTCCGTATGTGTCCAAGCGCCAGATGGAGCTGGCTTTGAAAATCGTCCGCAGAATATTTCCATTCCATTCCGTTCCGCAGAAAACGGAGAAGGGCTGTTTGGATTTCCAATTGGGCAGATGCCCCGGGCCGTACGCGGGGGCGATTTCGAAAAAAGATTATGCCAAAAATATCCGCGGCATCCGGATGATTTTGGAAGGCAAAAAGCAGGGCTTGATCAAGAAGCTTGAAAAAGAGATGGCGGAATCTTCCAAAAAGCATGAGTTTGAAAAGGCGGCGGATGTGCGTGACAAGATTTTTGCCTTGAATCATATTCGGGATGTGGCGCTCATCTCGCAAGAAGATTTTTCAAGGAGCTTGGCTCCTCTAAAAGGAGCCGGGTTCCTTGAAAAGAAGATAAGAATCGAAGCCTATGATATTTCCAACATTGGCGGCCGGCAGGCGGTCGGATCGATGGTGGTTTTCAATTCCGACAGGGCGAATAAAAAAGAATATCGCAAATTCAAGATAAAAACTGTCGATGGCTCGGATGATGTCGGCATGATGCGCGAAGTTCTGCTGCGGCGTTTCAAAAATGCTTGGATCCAGCCGGATCTTATCCTTTTGGACGGAGGGAAGGGCCATTTGAATATGGCGCAAAAATTGCTGTTGGATCTGGGCCTGATGATTCCATTGGTAGCAGTGGCCAAAGGTCCGACCCGGAAAAAATTGGAACTGCACGTCGGCAATTACAAGCTCAACAAAGAAATTAACAATATCTTGAGCAACGAGATAATCTTAAAAAGGATCATGGATGAGGCCCATCGATTCGCAATTACATATCATAAGAAAGTCAGAAGAAGGGAATTTATTTAAAAACATTTGTTATTGCCGGGCATATTTTTTGATTGTCAATCCCCATCTCTTTACAAACCCAAAAGTATACTTTAAAATGTTTACTTAGGTATCTAATTTTCGGAACGCAGATATGCGTTCCCTGCAATAATTCTTTATGGCAAAAAATACTTCGAAAGTCAGGGACAAAATCATCATTCGCGGGGCGCGAGTGAACAACCTGAAAAACGTGGATATCGACATCCCGCGCGACAAGATGGTCGTGGTGACCGGACTTTCCGGATCGGGAAAATCCTCGCTGGCTTTCGACGTGATTTTTGCCGAAGGCAACCGCAGATATCTGGAGGGCATGTCTTCTTATGCCCGCCAATTCTTGGATGTCGGAGCCAAGCCGGACGTGGACAAGGTGGAAAACTTGAGTCCGACCATTTCGATCGATCAAAAAAGCTTGAGCCGCAGTCCGCGTTCGACCGTTGGAACTTTGACGGAGATCTATGATTATCTCCGGGTTTTATTCGCCAAAATCGGAGTGCCGCATTGTCCGCGTTGCGGAGCGGTGATGGAAAGAAAGAGCAACCAAGAGATATTGGACGAAATTTTGATGTTGCCGGAAAATGCTCAAGTGGCCGTCCTGGCCAGGCTGAAGGATGCCGGAAAGACCGACAAGGAAATTTTGCGCAGCATCGGACAGATGGGCTACGCACGAGTGAGGTTTAACGGCAAGATCATACTTGTCACCGAAGCGCTTTTGACGATCAATGATCAGATCGAAAGTTCCATAGAGATTGTCATCGACAGATTTGCAGTTAAGCATAAAGATCCGGATGCGGAAAGAATATTGGATTCGATCGAAACGGCGATAAAAATAGGAAACGGATCAGTCATTGTAGTTGTGGATAACGCCGAGGACAGGTTGTACAACAAAGATTTCGTGTGCCATCAGTGCGAAACGCGCATCAATGAAATTACTCCGAGGCATTTTTCATTCAACAGTCCGGAAGGCGCCTGTCCTCATTGTTCGGGTCTCGGAGTGACCAAGGAAGTGGATATTGACTTGGTCATGCCGAACAAGAATCTTTCATTGTCTGAAGGCGCGATCCTGCCTTGGAGCAAATCCAATGGACGTTTGGGCGGGCAGGGAAATTATGCGCATGTTTTGGAGGCGCTTGGCAAAGAGTATGGATTTTCGACAGATATGCCGGTAAAAAAGCTTTCCAAGGAGGCGCTTGAAGTGATTTTTCACGGACCGGAGAAAAAAGAGCTGGTCATAGAACATAAAAATGAACTGGGTGAGCCGCGCGAAACAAGAGTGCTTTTCGAGGGAGTTATTCCGTCCATCAAGAGAAAATATCAAGAAGCTGTTTCTGATTATGTCAGGAGCGATCTGGAGAAGTATATGATGGAAAAGATCTGTCCGATTTGCGGCGGTCGGAGGCTTAAAGAAGAATTTTTAGCTGTCAAAATTGAAGAAAAATCCATCCATGATGCGGCGAGCATGAATATAGTAAAATTCATCAGTTTATTGGCCGACGTAAGTTCCGATCCGAAATTGGACAGATCCAAACGGGATATTGCCGCGCCGCTGATAAAGGAAATGAAATTAAAGTCGGATGCGCTTGTGAATGTCGGCCTGGAATATTTGTCTTTGTCGCGCGGAGCTGATTCGATTTCCGGCGGTGAAGCGCAAAGGATCCGCCTGGCGACGCAGATCGGATCCGAACTGATGGGTATAACGTATGTCTTGGATGAACCGTCCATCGGATTGCACAATCGCGATACGGAAAAACTTATCAATACCATGCAGGTTCTGAAAGAATCCGGCAATTCCCTGATCGTGGTGGAACATGACGAAGATATCATAAAAAAGGCAGATTGGATCATCGACATGGGGCCGGGAGCCGGCGAAGAAGGCGGACAAGTCATTTTTCAGGGTGATTTCAAGAAGCTTTTGAATTCAAAAACTTCAACCGCCCAATATTTGACCGGCGAGAAAAAAGTGGTTGAAAAAAAATCATGTCGCAAAGGAAACAACAAATCTATCGAAATTATCGGCGCGGACGAGCATAATTTGAAAAATATCGACGTGGAGATTCCGCTGGGCAAGTTCGTCTCCATTACCGGAGTTTCGGGGTCGGGCAAATCGACCTTGGTAAGCGACATTTTATCCAAGGCTTTGACCAAACATTTTTTCAAAGGCAAAGACGCAGTCGGATCGCATAAAAAAATCAAAGGGCTGGGCAATATCGACAAGGTTATCAGCATCAATCAAGCGCCGATCGGCAGGACTCCGCGTTCGAATGCGGCCACTTATACCGGAGTTTTTTCTTTGATCAGGGATCTTTTCGCTTCGTGCGAGGAATCCAAAAGCCGCGGCTATTCGCCAAGCCGGTTCAGTTTCAATATGAAAGGCGGACGCTGCGAGGTCTGCCAGGGCGACGGGACCAAGAAGATCGAAATGCATCTTCTGCCGGACATGTACGTGAAGTGCGAGGCGTGCAACGGAACCAGATACAATCAAAAAACTTTGGACATTGAATATCAAGGCGTGAATGTCGCGGAGGTTTTGGACATGAGCGTTTCGTACGCGCTAAGATTTTTTAAAAAATCTCCGCTCATCGTGGAGAAATTGCGAACCTTGGAACAAGTCGGTCTGGGATATCTGAAGCTGGGACAGAGCGCGACCAATCTGTCCGGCGGCGAAGCGCAGAGGATCAAATTGGCCACGGAGCTTTCTCGAAAATCAACCGGAAAAACCCTGTATATTTTGGATGAGCCGACCATTGGTCTGCATTTCGACGACGTAAAAAGATTGCTCGGGGTTCTTGATGCTTTGGTGGACAAAGGCAATTCCGTCTTGGTGGTCGAACACAATATAGATGTCATCCGCAATTCCGATTGGGTGATCGATCTGGGGCCGGAAGGCGGAGACAAGGGCGGCGAGATCGTTTTCGCCGGCACGCCGGACAAGCTCAAAAAGGTGAAGAAAAGCTGGACGGGAAAATATTTGTGATGTTTTTTAAGAAAAAATAAAAGCGGTCCTTCAATGAGGGCCGCTTTTTTATGATGGCGGTATGACGGTCGAATTTTCCTATTTCCAGCCGCCACATTTCTTCTTGTTCGCCTCGGTCTTTTTAAAAAGAGTTTTTTCGGCAATCCAGTTAAAAATAAAAAAGATGCCGAAGACCGATACTAGTCCTGCTACTGCCGACTGTCCAATCGTCAGATGCATTGCAATTCCTCCCTAGTTATGTTAGTTAGTTTGCTGTAGGCAAAAAATAGTCTAGCATAATTGAAGCTTTCTGTCAATATTTTTTTAATCGTTTAAAAAAGCTATAATGTAAAGGCTTTTTGAAATAAAAACAGCCCTTTCATCTTTGATGATCAGGCTGTGGAATTACAAGAGCAGCTGCGGATTGCGGCGCGATGTTATCGCGAGTCAGGTGAAGCTATTGTGCATGCTGGCTCCTTGCTTCAGGTTTGTGTGGTAGCTTTGTACCGTCGAAGGAGAGTATCCCACGCTTCATCTCCACCAGCGACGGGCTCTTCGCTCCGAACTCGCGGATGAGGTAATGCGCGGCTTCCTGCGGAACTATAATTTCTCCACAGGTGAAAATATCCACCGCGGCGTAGTTATACTCCGGCCATGTGTGGATGGAAAGATGGGACTCGGCGATGATAACCATCCCGCTTATCCCGAACGGGTTGAACTCATGGAACGCGACCTCGACGACGGTCGCCTTTGCCTCGCGGGCGGCGCTGACCATAATGTCCCGGACGCGGTCCAGATCATGAAGGATTCCGGTGCTGCACTCCCGCAGTTCGAGCAGCAAATGTGTTCCTAAGGATTGCAATTCGTGTGTCTCCCTTCTGCTCAGTTTGAGCAAAAATTGTCAAAGAAAAATGGATAATTAAGTCGCGTTTTTTATTATACATACATCATTCTAAAATGCAATAGTTTTTAAGAAAATTTTAACCTATGGACAAATCGGATAAGCTGCAAAAATATATTCTCTCCACCCTGGTCTATTATGATGTTTTGGATTATCCCATGACCGCTTTTGAAATTTGGAAATATCTGACCGTGATCGGCGGTCAAGACTTGCCGGAAGAAGAGAGTTTTTCTTTGGCGGAGATCTTGGAGGAGCTTGCGGCCGAAAAATTGCGGAAATTCATCGAAAACAAAAACGGATATTATTTTTTGCGCGGAAGAGAAGATCTGGTCGCGCAGAGAATTTTCAGAAATAAAATTTCAGAGCGTAAATTTAAGATCGCCCGTCGGACGGTCTGGTTTTTGCGATTCGTCCCTTTTGTGAGAGGCGTGGCTGTCACCGGAAGGCTGGCGGCCAAAAACGCGGAAAACGGAAGTGACATCGATTTTCTCATAGTTTTGAAAGAGGGTAAAATTTTTACCGGAAGGCTGTTGGCGACTTTGCTGGTGCATGCCTTGGGACGAAGACGGCACGGGGCAAAGATCAGAGACCGGATCTGTCTCAACCATTTCATAAGCGATAAATTTTTTATTTCCGTCAAAGATATTTTTTCCGCCCATGAATACGTTTTTTTGGCTCCTGTTTTCGGCGAAGCTTCATTTGATGAATTTTATGCCAATAATGACTGGATAAAAAAATATAAGATTAACTTTATGCCGGGCGGCGAGAATCTCAAAGCGGCGGCTGACAGCGCATTTTCTTCGCGCGTGAGAAAATTTTTAGAAAAGATTTTTACGGCCGATTCTATCGAGAAAAGCCTGAAAAAATGGCAGCAAAAAAGAATCGCCGGCAATCCAAAGACGCAACAAGCGGGCGCGGTCATCATTAATGACGATCTGGAGCTGTCTTTTTGGCCGAACTTCGAGAATCAGGGACCCAAGGTCTTTGAAAAATTCCAAAAAAGATTATCCGGCCTGAAACAGGCGCGAAGAGACGATTAACCATTTTTCTTCTTCATTCCACGCGGAGAGGATTTGTGGTATAATTTCAATTGTAAAAATAAAAACAGAATGAAAATAGTCAATGATCTTGATCTGAAAAAGCAGGCGAAAGATCTGGGCACGAGCGTTTGGAAGACGCCCAGCTTTTTGTTCATAGTGATGGGCGCCATCATCATCGTCGCTATGACCGCCACTTATTATATTGCCCGTTACGATCAGCCGGAAATCTTAGTGGGTGCGGAGAGTCTGGTGGTGGCCATACTTTTCATCATCGGCAATTCAGTGATTGGAAAAGTTGAAGAAATGGCCAAACTGAACAAGCTTAAGACTGAATTTGTTTCTGTCGCTTCCCATCAGTTGCGCACGCCACTGTCGGCCATCCGTTGGGAAACCGAACTTCTCCTTTCAAAGCTGAATTGCGGATTGAATGACAAACAGTGCAAGAGTCTGAATAATATCAATATCTTGGCCAATCGCATGACTCGGCTGGTGAATGATCTTTTGGACGTGACCAGGATAGATCAGGGCCGGCTTGTTTTGAAAAAAGAAAAAGTTGATGTGCTGGAACAGGTTAAGGGCGTATTGGACAATCTGGCGCCGCTGGCTAATGATAAAAAGATAAGCATAGTGTTGAGCAAGCGGGGGCGGGTCCTGACGGCCACCGGGGACGGAGAAAAAATCAAACTGGTCATCGAAAATCTTTTGAGCAATGCCATTAAATATACCCATGCGCGCGGTAAAATCGAGATGAAGCTGTATAAAAGCGGAGGCTTTTTGGTTTTCAGCATACGCGATAACGGCGTCGGTATTCCGCAAAATCAGCATAAGCAGGTGTTTGACAAATTTTTCCGCAGCGACAACATCGTCAAGTATCAAACCGAAGGCACGGGGTTGGGATTGTACATATCCAAAAACATAATCGAACAATCCGGCGGCCGGATCTGGTTCCAGTCTCGGGAAAATACCGGATCCGTATTTAATTTTTCGCTGCCGGCCGTTTCGCATTAACGCTATGGGCAAGAAAATTTTAATTGTCGAGGACGAAGCAACTTTGCAAAATGCGCTGAAAGAATTTTTGGCGGCTGAAAAATTCGAAGTCGTCAACGCTTTCGACGGAGATGCGGCCGTGCGAATGGCGCGTTCGGAAAATCCTGATCTGATATTGTTGGACATTATCTTGCCGAAAAAAGACGGCTTTGAAGTTTTGGACGAGCTGAAAAAAGATCGGCAGACGGAGAAGATCCCGGTCATGCTGTTGACCAATCTCGAAAATCCGGAACAGATAGAGAAAGCTTTTGAAAAAGGAGTAAGCACTTATCTGGTGAAATCCAATTACAGATTGGAAGAGGTGGTTCAGAAGATAAAAGAAAACCTAAAATAAAAACAAAATCTCGATGAGAATCGAAAATAATCAAGTATATGAATTTGTCAAAGATTCCGAATTGGTAAAAGCGCAAGAGCTGGAGGCGGCTTACCAAGAATCGCAAAGCTCGGGCAAGAAGCTGGGGGATGTTTTGATTGAAAAAAAATTGATCGACGAAGTCAAGCTTCGCGAGCTTTACGCCTACATCTTGGGCGTCCCCTTTGTCGATCTGTCCAAGGAAATAATCCCGCAGGATGTCTTGCAGATCGTTCCCGAGCTGATTGCCAAAAAATATAAGATCGTAGCTTTTGAAAAAAGCGGGCATGAGTTGAAAGTGGCCATGCTTAATCCTGAAGACATCCAAACGGTGGATTTTATCCGCAAGAAAACCGGTCTCAAGATCGTAATCTGTCTGACTTCCGAAGAGAGCATCGAACTGGTGCTGAAACAATATGAAAAAAGCCTCAAAGCGGAATTCGGAGATATTATCAGCAAAAACTCCGCAGCGATCAAGGATGGCGACGCGGAAGATTTGGAAAAAGTGGCGCAAGGCTTGCCGATCATCCGGATCGTCGACACCTTGATCAAACATGCCATTCTGCAAGGAGCCAGCGATATCCATATCGAACCAGATGAAAAGGAAGTGCGGGTGAGGTATCGCATCGACGGCATATTGCATGATGCCATGACGTTGCCCAAGCAGGTGAAGCATGGCATCATAGCCAGAATAAAAGTGCTTTCCAATTTGAAATTGGATGAACATCGCGTTCCGCAAGACGGACGATTCAAGATTGAAAAAGATAATTTGAAAATATCTTTCCGTGTCAGCATCCTTCCGATTTTCGACGGGGAAAAGATTGTGATGCGCCTGCTCAATGAATCCAATAAGGGCTTGACATTGGAACAGATGGGCTTAGCCGGTGAAGCGTTGGAAATCGTGCACCGGCAGATCAGAAAGCCCAATGGGATGATTCTGGTGACCGGTCCGACCGGGAGCGGTAAAACCACTACCCTGTATACCATGATGGATATTTTAAATACGCCCGAAGTCAATATCAGCACGGTCGAAGATCCGGTGGAATATCGTATGCCCAGAGTCAACCAAACTCAAATTTATCCCAAAGTCGGTCTGACTTTCGCGGCGGGCTTGCGCTCGCTCTTGCGCCAGGATCCGGACATAATCATGGTCGGCGAAATACGCGATAATGAAACTCTGGAAATGGCTATCCATGCCGCTCTGACCGGACATCTCGTGCTTTCCACTCTGCACACGAACAGCGCGGCCGCGGCCTTGCCCAGGATCACCGACATGGGGGGCGAACCGTTTTTGGTAGCGTCCACCGTGAATGTCATAATCGCCCAGCGCTTGGTCAGAAAATTATGTTCCGATTGCAAAAAGGAATATAAAATGACGGACAACGAGTTGAAGCCCCTCCAGGAGAATTATGATATGACGGCCATCTTGAGCGTTGTTAAAAGGGAAAGTGCGTCGCAGAAAAAAGCGTCTGACCCGGTCGCATGGAAAGATGTGCCTTTGTACAAGGCCGTCGGATGTGAGCAATGCAATAACGAGGGTTATAAAGGCCGCGTCGGAATATATGAAGTTTTGGAAATAGATGATGAGATTAGGAAAATGATCGCGCAAAAATCTCCGACGGAAACGATGGAAGATTATGCCAAAAAGAACGGCATGTTGACGATGATGGAAGACGGATTCATAAAAGCCGCGCGCGGAATAACTTCCATCGAAGAGATTTTAAGGGTAACCAAAGAATAATTCAAGCTTTAATTTTAGCAAAAATGGAAGTTTTCTATACGGCTAAAAATTTCGCGGGAGAAACCAAAAGCGGCAAGGTCAAGGTGAAAGATGAGAGGGATTTGGCCAATCAGCTGCGTTCGGACGGTTTTGTCATAACTTCTTTCAAAGAGCTGGAAAAAGAAGGCGGACAGGACGTGCGAATAAAGTTTCTGGACCGGTTCACCTCCATACCGGTGGCGGAAAAGATGATGTTCGCGAAAAATTTGAGCGTGATGATTTCTTCCGGCCTGCCTTTGGCGCGTGCCTTGCAGAATATCACCGTTCAGACGGAGAACAAAAGATTCATCAAAATTTTGAAAAATGTCGAAGAGGATATTCAGACCGGATCCGGCTTCGCCGACAGCCTGGCCAAATTTCCGGGAGTTTTCGATGAGCTGTTCGTGAATATGATCCGTGTCGGAGAAATCGGCGGAAACCTGGATGAAGTTTTAAACATTCTGGCGCTCCAACTGGAGAAAGATCACGACCTGATAAAAAAAGTGAAAGGCGCGCTGGTCTATCCCGGCGTAATTCTGGTAGCGATGGTTCTGATCGGCATAGTCATGATGATTTATGTGGTTCCGCAGATAACTAGCGTATTCGAAAGTTTGAATGCTACCTTGCCACCGACTACGCAGTTCATAATCGCGTTAAGCTCCGTAATCAGAAACTTCTGGTATCTGCTGATCGTCGGTCTTGTCTTGCTCGTATTCCTATTTAGATTCTTATCCACCACCCAGTCTGGCAAAAAAATGTTCGGTACGGTCATGATCAATGTTCCCGTGGTCAAAAACATCGTAATAAAAGTCAATTGCGCCCGCTTTGCTCGAATATACAGTTCGTTGCTGCGGAGCGGTGTGCCGGTGGTCGAAGCCTTGCGCATACTTTCAAGAACGCTGACCAATTTTCATTACAAAAAAGTTCTTGCAAAATCTGTGGAAAGTGTCCAGAAAGGCGTCAATTTGAGCAAAGTTATCGCGGAGGAAAAGAAAATATTTCCGGTATTGGTCGCGCAAATGATAGAAGTCGGCGAAGAAACTGGAAAGACCGAAGCCGTGCTGTCCAAACTGGCCGAATTTTACGAAGAGGATGTTGATCAGACGACGAAGAACCTGTCATCCATAATCGAACCTGTTTTGATGCTTTTGATCGGAAGCGCGGTCGGCTTTTTCGCCATATCCATCCTCCAACCGATGTATAGCGTCTTGGACAGCATCAAATAAGACTATGTTTTTACGCAAATCCAATCTGGGATTCACTCTTGTCGAGGCTATTGTAGTGATTTTTATCTTTTCCATCATCACACTGACGTTTTATTCCGTTTTTTCTCTGGGCGGAAAATATATCATCGAATCCAAGAATCGGCTGGCGGCGATCGCACTGGCCAACGAAAAGATGGAAATCGTCAGGAATTTGAGTTATGACCAGGTTGGAGTCGTCGGCGGGATTCCAAGCGGGAGCCTGCCTTCGGAGGAAGACGCGGTCGAAGGCGGAAAGACTTACCATGTCAAAACATTCGTCAAGTATGTGGATGATCCGTTCGATGGAACCAGCCCGACCGATTATGATTACAAGACGGTCAAGATCACTGTTTCCTGGGATCGGGCCGGCGGCGGAACCGACAGTACGGATCTGGTTTCCCGTTTTGTGCCGCCCGGTTTGGAGGAAGCTTCATCGGGCGGAGGGATATTGTCGATCAATATCATCAATAGTAGCGGCATAGGCGTGCCGCAAGCCACGGTGCATATAACCAACACGGATGTTTCACCGACAATAGATATTACGGCCATGACCGATAATACGGGAAATCTGATGTTGCCCGGAGCGCCGCAGTCGATCCAGAAATACGATATCAATGTCGCCAAAAGCGGATATGAAACAGTGAACACGATCGATCCCTCCACGGTCACCTATTCGGTTACGGACACGCCGGCTTCCGTAGTGGCTGGAATGATGAATACCAAAACCATAGTGGAAGATATTTTGGCCAATTTAAAAATAAACTCGGTTGATTATTTGGGCAATCCATTGCCGAGTGTCGGTTTCCACATCGAAGGAGGAAGGATTTTGGGCTCGGACGTGTCTTATTCTCCGGCGATGCCCGAATATAATCTGGTTTCCGATAGTACGACCGATTCTTCCGGCGAGAGCGATTTTAACAGCATAAGTCCCGGACAGTTCTTCATTTCAAAAGTCGGCGCAATAAGCGGATATACTTTTATCGGACTGGATAACTTTTCCGGTTTTGACAATGCCAGCGGCGCTTACTCTTTTCTTGTTTCTCCCGGACAGTCGGGCGCGATCAAAATGCGATTCGCCAACAATAACGACAATTCCTTGCTGGTTGATGTGACCAAATCTTCCGACGGCACGCCCATACAAGGAGCCCAAGCGGTTCTGACGAATAGCGGCGGATATAGCGCCACCGTAACGACTGGTGCGGACGGAGTGGCGTTTTTTCCGGTTTCTTCCGAGCCAATGATAGCCGGAGGTTATTCCTTGTCCATAACCGCAACGGGATATGCCGCTTACAATTCCTCGGTGAATATAGATAAATTGACATTGCAGTCGGTACAACTGACATCAAATTAGAAAAATGCCAAAAAAAGAGAAAAAAAATTTAGGAATGACAATCATCGAGGTTGTGGTTTCAATTTCCATCTTTGTCATCGCCATGGCGGGATTTACGCTTCTTTTTTCCAAAAGCTGGCAGATGAATTCATACACATTAGCAATGGGCCAGGCTTCGGCGGATGCTTCGCGCGGACTGAACCTGATGGTGGTGTATATGCGCAAGGCCAGGCAAGGCGATGACGGGTCATATCCCATATTATCGGCGTCCGACAACGATCTGGTCATATTTTCCGATTACGATAAGGACGGAATAACCGAAAGACTCCATTTCTATTTGCAAAACGGACAAATCAAAATGGGAATGACCAAACCGACCGGAACGATGCCCAAAACTTACCCGTCCGGCGACCAGGAAACGATTGTTTTGGTGAGCGATGTCATGAACACCGCCAATGATCCGGTCTTTTCCTATTACAACAATAATTACCCGGCCGATACCGTGAATAATCCGATGCCGGTCTCTTCAATGAACATCTCATCCGTCAGGCTTATAAAAATTTTTTTGAAAGTCAACACTGATCCGAGCAAAATTCAGAAAGATATCGAAACGCAATCCTTCGTGGAGCTCCGGAATCTGAACGATTATCAAAACATACAATAATAATCAATATGACGTTTGACATCAGGCACAACGAAAAAGGTTCAGCATTGGCTTACGGACTCATAATAATGGCGGCCGTTTCGATCATTCTGGTTTCTCTTCTGCAATATATCACTTCGCAAATAAAATTCAGCTATGCTACCGGAGAAAGGGAAGAAGCTTTCCAAATTGCCGAATCAGGCATCTATTGGTATCGCTGGTATTTGGCCCATGAAGTCTCCGGCAAGACCGTCCAACAGATCGAGGACTTTTGGAAAAACGGCAATCCGTACGGCGTAAGCGCTCCGTACGAAGCTGAATTTTCCGATCCCGAAAGCGGACCGATCGGGAAATACAGCATCCAGGTCGAACCTCCTGATCCTAATTCCACTATTGTCATGGTCAAGTCGACCGGCTGGACGTATGCCGACCCTGGCCTCAAAAGAGTCATACAAGTCAGATTCAGGCGTCCGTCTTGGAGCGAATATGCGGTGGCGGCCAACGATGTCATGCGCTTCGGGCCGAATACTGAAGTCTTTGGCAAAATTTTTTCCAATAACGGCATCCGGTTCGACGGGTTGGCTCATAATGTTGTCAGCAGTGCGGTGGCCAATTATGACGACCCCGACCATAGCGGCCCCAACGAGTTCGGCGTGCATACCCATGTCAATCCTCCGCCCGGCAGCGGCGTGAGCAATTCTTTCGTGTCCGCGGAAGCGCCTCCTTCGCCCGTGCAAAATCGGCCGGACGTGTTCATGGCCGGCCGCCAATTTCCGGTGCCGACCCTTGATTTCAACGGAATTATAGCGGATCTAAACTATATGAAAACCGAGTCGCAGGTTCCGGGCCAGGGAATATATTACGACAACAGCAATTGTGGCAATAAGACCAATTTGGGCAGACATATGGTTCTAAACGGCTCCACTATGACCGTGTCCGTTGTGACCGGATACAATAACGCCAATAATTCCATAACCAAGGAAGATTGTTTTCAATACGGCGTGCCTATTCCCAATAACGGCATCGTGTTTGTGGAAAACAATCTATGGATCCAGGGAACTATCAATGGCGTGAGAACCACTTTTGTGGCGGCCAATCTGGTAGGCGGAGCCAAGGCCAACATATATTTGGGCGCCGATAATTTGCTCTACACCAATTTTGACGGGCGGGACATCATAGGCCTGGTTGCCCAAAACGATATCGAGGTGATTAAGAACAGCCTCAACGACCTTACGATCGATGCCGCTCTCATGGCGCAGTCCGGCAGGATCGGTAGGAATTATTACACGCCTTTCGGATGCAGTTCGCAATCCTGCCAGGATCATAAAGGCACCATAACCGTGAACGGATCTTTGGCGACCAATCTCAGATACGGCTTCGCGTATACCGACGGCACCGGCTACAGTTATCGCGTTTTGAATTTCGACAATAATCTGCTCTATTATCCTCCTCCTTTTTTTCCGACGGGTACCGAATATGCGATCGATCTATGGGATGAAGAATGATTTGTGTTAATATATAAGATATGACCCTGCTTAATAAAAATATAATAAACTTCGAACCGAAAATTTTCGGATTGGATTTAAGCGATCTGTCGATCAAATTTTTTCAAATTGAAAAAGAAGGACGAGCCGACAAGATTAAGGGATTCGCCTCTTTCGATATTCCGGCCGGAAGCATGGATGACGGAGAAATTATCGACAAAGAACGGTTGGCGGCGACGATCAAAAGCGCGCTGGAAAGAACGAAAAAAATAAATACCAATAAAATAATCTGTTCTTTGCCGGAATCCAAGGCTTTCATCCGCATCATAACGATTCCCGATATGACGGAAAAAGAAGCTCATGAGGCGGTAAAATGGGAAATGGAAGCTAATCTGCCATTGCCGCTTTCCGAAACTTATTTCGATTGGCAATTTTTGGAATCGAAAGACGCGGGAAAACAACTGGTCTTGACCGCGGCCGTAAGCAAGAGGGTTGTGGATGATTGGATGGAGGTTCTTTCCTCGGCGGGCTTGAGCGTGTATGGCCTGGAGATAGAGTCGATCGCCACCATCCGCAGCTTGATCCCCAATGACAGCCAGGAAACATCGTTGATAGTCGACATCGGAGCAAGAAGGACCAGTTTCATAATTTCCGAAGGTTCTGTTCCGTATTTCACTTCAAGCATTCCGTTTTCTTCGGAAGGCATAAACGACGCGATAGGCAAAGGTCTGAATCTTGATCCGGAAGAATCGGAAAAGAGCAAGATTGATAACGGTATAGCGAATCAGGATGGCGCCAATCCCATATTTAACGCGGTCGCGCCGTTGATGGAAAATTTAGTCATGGAAATAATAAAAACCATGGATTTTTACGGGGACATGTCTCAAAAAACAGCCGGCATAAACAAAATTATTTTATGCGGCGGCGGTTCCAATCTGAAAGGTTTGCCGGATTTTTTGAATCGGCGGATAGGCAAAGAAGTAATTATGGGAGATCCATGGGTAAATCTGAAATTCGGGCATGAGCTGCCTCCCATTGACAAAGAAAATTCCGCGCGTTATGCCACGGTAATCGGCCTGGCATTACGCGGTCTTGAATATGAAAATTAAACTTAATCTCATCCCTCAATACAAAAAAGAAGAATTGATCCGAGCCGCGCGTCTCCGGACTATTTTGAGATGGCAAACTGAAATCGGATTTATTCTGGCTATCTTTCTGGCGCTGCTCGTGAGTTTGAATTACATACTGCAATTCGATTTGACGGCGGCTACCATGCCGATCAATTCCCAAAGCAAAGAAAAACAGGACAAGCTGGTTCAGTTTGCCGCAGAGTTCAAAGCGGTGAATGTCGAAGCGTCTCTGGATGAAAATATCCAAAAAGATCAGCTGTATTGGTCGAGGCTATATATAAAGCTAAGCTCGCTCGCTCCGGACGGAATCAGTATGGCGAAAATGGCCAATAAGGACTATAAGGTCTTTCTGGCCGGCACCGCGGATACTCGCGATACGTTGATGAATTTTAAAGATAATCTGTCAAAAGATGATTGCTTTTCCGATATCAATCTGCCGCTTTCAGATCTGGTTTTGCAGAACAATGTCGATTTCCAGATGGATTTTAATGTCAAAGAAAGTTGCGTGAAAAACAAATGAAAGAATTCATAAGAAAATACAAGTTGAATTTGTCGGTCTGCGCCTACCTGGTCGCGGTAGCTCTTGCTTTCTATTTCTTGTTCTTTCCGCTGGTGGACGGCATTCGAAGCAAGGCGGATGAAATCGAACGTAAGGAGATCGACGCCCAGATATATCAGGCGAAGCTCGACGGTATTCCGTCCATGGAGAAGAAATACGTTCTGGCCAAAGACGGGGAAAGCAAGTTGGATGTGATCGTCCATGCCGACGGAGAAGTCGACATGATAAAAGAATTGGAAACGATGGCCGGGCAGACCGGCAATAAAATCCAATTTCAAGTTCAGGACACCGCCGACGGCGCCGGAAAAAGCAAGCCGGCGGCCGGCAGCATAAAATCGAAGCTGTCGGACCAGAACTATCTTTCCATGCAGATCGCGCTGGAAGGAAGTTATGACGACCTGATATATTTTTTGCATAAGCTGGAGAATTACAAAGATTATATAAATGTCGTGAGCTTCAGCTCTGAAAAGATCCAGGCCGATAACGGCAGCGCCGCGCCGGCCGCCAACCAGCCGAATCCGTTTGCCGGTTCGCAGGCTAAAAGTTCCGCGCCAAGCCATGAAATATTGAATACGATATTAGACGTCGTTGTTTATTTAAAAAAATGAAGTTAGAATTTACAAACTTGCAAAACAAAATAAATTCCAAAGATCTCGTGGCCAAGTCGGCAAATTTTTTGAATCGGCGCGAAAAGGCCATTCTTATCGCGCTGTTTTTGGCCGCGTTGGCATATTGCGTTTATCTATGGTACGCCTATGCATACGATTTCAGCTGGGAATCGGCCAAACGGCAGCAGTACATCGCCAGCCAGAACGATCAGACAAATCTTAACGAGGGTAAGCTTAACGGGGTTTTGGGAAATATTGATGCCCGTCAGAAAGAATTCGGCCAAGATATCAACGGGCCGGCGGATTTTTTCAGGTTGAAATAAAAACAACCCCGGCGCGGAGTTGTTTTTATTTTTTTGTGCGCTGGGCAGGAATCGAACCTGCGACCAATAGCTTAGAAGGCTACTGCTCTATCCACTGAGCTACCAGCGCTCAATTTTCGCATGCCAAGAAATCTGCAAGGGGGCGACTACTGGGAATCGGACCCAGGTCCCAAGTGCCACAAACTCGTGTTCTGCCATTGAACTATAGTCGCCACTCTGAAGACTTCTTTTTTTGTTCGATCTTAGTGTGCATCCAGCTGGACTCGAACCAGCGACCGTTTGCTTAAGAGGCAACTGCTCTACCGACTGAGCTATGGATGCGTGATTTATTCGGTGCGCTCGGCAGGAATCGAACCCACAACACCTTGGTCCGAAGCCAAGTGCTCTATCCGTTGAGCTACGAGCGCCTGTCGGATCAAAGAAACCCGAGGACAATATGGCCATATTAACAAAAAAAGCGCGGCTAGTCAATCAATGGAGGTTTTTAGCGGGATTTTTTCGATGAAGTTTGGTCGGGATGCGGATATTTGCTGGGAGAATCATAATTGCTGTTGAAGACATCCGCTCGGATAAGTTTGCCGTCGGTTCCGAACACCTGTTGCGTGAAGGTGGCCTTCATGGATCCGTCGGGATTTCTTTCCAGAATTTTGGGGCCGATCACGTTGACTTTCCTTCCGTCGTCGGTCCCGTAGAATTGAAAAATGAGTTGTGTGCCGGATATCTTCGTTTGGATGAGGATGTATCCCGGCGTGTCATTGATGAATCGCAGATCGGGCTGGGGGATATATACGGTAGCGTCCATGCCTTGCGGATCGTAGTAGCTGACCGGGTAAGCATGGTTTACTCGCTCGGTGATTTTCAGTCCGCTGTAGATGGCTGCTCGGAAAGCGGTGGTAGAAACCTGGCAGATCCCGCCTCCGAATTCCGGTTCGGTCTTGTTTTGTTTGATTACCAGTTCCGGCAGATAGCCGTGTTCGGCATCCACCGGTCCTAATATTTTCACGAAAGAAAATTCTTCGCCGGGCTTGATGAGCACTCCGTTGAAACGTTCGGTAGCCACTTGAATATTGAAGACTCTGTTTCTCGGAGAGCCGCGAAAATCGGAATGTCCCTCTCCGATGAGCGAAGTGATGCCCAGGTTGTCGATGGAATCGGTCGAAATATCCGGATTTTTTTCGACATAAGGCAGAGAGACGGACGGATCCGGCTGTCTTTTGGACAGATAGTCAATCAGAACGGTGACGCTTTTTGTTTTGTCCAGCTTGATGCCTTTCTGGCTAAGCGAGAAAACAGAAGCCCGTCCGTCCGTTATTGTCAATTTCGCGTCCACCGGATCACGGTCCGCTTGCCTGGCGATGTCATCGACATATCGACTGACCGCATCTTTATCGACATACAGATGCGTGGCCAATTGAATGTGATTGTCATTTTTGTCACTGAAAGTCAAGGCGCATACGACAGATTTCTTGTATTTGCAAAAGTCGTCATTTTCTATTTCGGAACGGTAGCTTGGATTGTAATCGAGATCGCTTTTGGACGAGATCCATCCGGCAATCTCGGAGGCCGGAAGCACGGTTGAAAAGCCCCCGACATTTATGGTTAGGTCGCGCACGAATCCGGTCGGATCGTCGCCGGCAAAAGATCCCAATGGAACGGTTTCGGCGCCAGCCGGTTTCATGCTCGGCAAGGCGATGACAAAAAGGAATAAAAAAAGTTTTATCATGTTTCGCATGCGTAAAGAATACCGTAAATCAGCGACGAAATCAATCTCAAAAATAAAAAACACCCCGCGACATGCCGGCAGGATGTTTCAAGCTTTTTATTTAGAAGCCGCGAACCTGTATTTTCTTGGTTTTGGTGTTGTCGGCTTTCGGCAAGCGGATGGTCAAAATGCCGTTTTTCATCGAAGCTTCAGCCTTGTCCGCCAATACGTCCACTGGCAAAATGACCGAGCGGGAAAAAGTGCCCCAATAACATTCCTGGTAATAATAATTTTCTTCTCCGACCATTTCATCATTTTTTCTTTCGCCACGGATGCTGACCATGTCGTTGTTGATGCTGACATCCAGATCTTCCGGCTTCACTCCGGCTATGGTCGACTTGATGACGATGTCGTTATCTGTCTGATAAACGTCAATCGTAAGCTGGCCTTCGCTGTCATCTCCGGACGAGAAACTTTCTTCCGACTGGACATTCAGGCTTTTTTTGGATTGGGGGGAGATTATCGTTTCGGCCTCCTCTTCTTCGTATATGTTGGCCAGCGGCCTGATCGGCGTTTCATATTCTTCGTTATTGTCTTCGATGCGCGTAGAGCCCGTTAATTTTTCAAAAAATGACCTTTTTACTTTGACCATTTATTTTTTTTAAAAAGTTATTTGTTATCTGACATTATTATAATTTAGTCTGGCGCATTTGGCAAATATGTTCGGCAGCCGCAATCTAGGCGCTGTTCGGCTTCAATCTGCGGCCCAAAAACACCAAGAAAAGATAAGTTATCCCCAGGAACGCATAGGTGAAAACGTACGGCTGTTCATAGATCACCATGAGATTGTAGGAGAGGTGCCAAATGAAAGCGAAAGAAATGGTTGTTGCCGTGCGCGCGAAAGACCCGTTCCAGCCATGAATTATGGATATGCCGATGAACAAGGCAGTGGCGATATGCAGGAGTAAGGCGCCGATGATGCCCGGATCAGGATAAGCCGTACGATTGAGCGCGGCATTTGAAAAGGCGAAAAACAATTCGACGGAAGCAAAACCCAAGCCGGCGAACAAAGCGCCCGAGATTTTTTTTTGGATTTCGCCGGCATAAAATTTTTCGAGCATTATAAATTTCGCGCTTTCTTCCAGGAGTACGACCACGAGAAGGAAAAGGGTTATCCGATTGAAATAATTGACCTCAATGTCTTGTCCGGACAGAATGAAATAGAGATTGGATACCAGCATTTCAAAGATCAGCGCTCCGGAAGCGGCGATTATCCCGAATAAAAATGGTTTCAACTTATTCATCGGTCTGACATTTTCAAATTAGCGTCGGTCTTGGTGTTTTTCCAACCGTCCGACAATCCGCGGAGGCCGGTTTTTTGGCAGCGGAAGTACGCGGCCGCTGCGATCATGGCGGCATTGTCCAATTGGAAAGCCGGTTCCGGGCAAGAAAATAGCGTGTTCGGAAAATTGTGCTTTACGGCTTCTTGCAGCTGTTTCTGCAGTTCGAGATTGGCGCTGACGCCGCCGGCAACAAGAATGCTCCTTGGTCCGTATTTTTTGGCCGCCGCGATTGTTTTGGCGGTCAGCACATCGATGACAGCTTGCTGAAACTCGCGACTCATGGACGAAATAAAATCAGGATTTTTCTTGAAGTCTTCATTTTTTTTCGTAGCGTAGAGCGCCGCCGTCTTCAGGCCGGAAAAGGAAAAATTAAAATCTCCGGAATTTATCATTGGGCGAGGAAGGCTTATGTCGTAATCTCTGGCGAATTTTGACGGCTGTTTTTGTGCTTCCGATGCTATAGCCGGGCCGCCCGGATAGCCCAAATCCAAAATTCTGGCCACTTTGTCGAAAGCTTCGCCGACCGCGTCATCTTGCGTTTCGCCGATAATTCTGTAGTCCAGATGGTCTTCCATAAGAATCAGCTGCGTGTGGCCGCCGGAAACGACCAGTGTCAAAACGGGAAAAGGGATGTCCGTGTCACGCTTCCCGATAAAGTTGGCGTAGATGTGTCCTTCAATGTGATGAATGCCGATGAGGGGTTTTTTCCAGGCATAGGCCAACGTTTTGGCGGCGGCGGTGCCGACCAGCAGTGCCGGAATAAGGCCGGGTCCGGAAGTGACGGCAATAAGATCGATCTCGTTCTTTCCGATTCCGGCCGTATCCAAGGCGGATTCGATCACCGGCAGAATATTTTTCAGATGTTCCCGGGCCGCCAGATTGGGAACCACACCGCCCCAGCGGGCATGCAACTTGATTTGCGAAGAAACCATGTTGGACAGCGGCTTGGCGAAGCCGTCAGTCCGGCTTATTCGGATGACGGAAGCGGATGTTTCATCGCATGATGTTTCGATGCCGAGAATAATCATAAAATTTTAAGTCCGATTAGCGTATGTTTAAGGCGGTCTGTTGGTATTATAGGTTATTCGAGATTCTCATACAAATATAGTCCGACCGGCCGACGTAGTGAAATATTTTTTTAATATTTAAGTAA
This sequence comes from bacterium, assembly GCA_021785125.1. Taxonomy (GTDB): domain Bacteria; phylum Patescibacteriota; class Minisyncoccia; order Moranbacterales; family UBA2206; genus JAJYGF01. The sequence continues at coordinate 47,163 of JAJYGF010000013.1, forward strand.
TAATTATGTCTAGCGTCAAATTGTCGGATGTGAAGAGAAAAGCTGGTTTGATCGTCAGGCCGGAGAGCGATGCAAATGACAATGAAGTGGTGAAATCCGTGCGAGACGGCGAGCGCGAACTGTACGCTGTAATCATTGAAAGATACCAAGGGAAATTGTTCGCCTATCTTTATCGTTTGGTCGGCGGGCGAGAAGAGGCTGAAGATCTTCTGCAGGACGTTTTCATCAAGGCGTTTAAAAATCTCAACAGCTATGATTCGAATCGTAAGTTTTCTTCCTGGATATATCGCATCGCTCACAATGAAGCGGTCAACTATATCAAGCGGAAATCTCTGAAAAAATTCATTTCATGGGAAGATGTGACTTCGACCAAGGACAAATTGGCTGGCAATAGTACGGAAGAGAGCGTGGATAATATCTGGATGAAAAAAGAGGCGATCCGCGAAGTGAACGAAGCAATCGACAAGCTGCCCATCAAGTACAAACAAGTCCTTCTCTTGAGATATTATTCGGAAAAATCTTATGAAGAGATCGGCGAGATTCTGCGCAAACCGGTGAATACCGTGGGCACATTGATCAATCGCGCCAAGAAAAAGATGGCCGAAGAGATGGAGCGATTGGAAAATAACAAACTGAAAAAAAGTTAGATGCGTAACAATGAAATAGAAAAGCGTTATGAAGGGGATGTCTGCGATGCGGTCATGCGCCGGATACGCGAAGAAAATATCAAGATACGTCCGCGTGGATTTTTTTTGGCAGAAGATCTGATCGCACGCGGCATGATGGTGTTCGGTATGTTTGCCGCAATTTTGCTCGTTTTGGATATTTTTGCGCGTATGTTCGGATATGTCCATGCCACGGGCTTTTGATGATAAAATTTCCGGAAGGCCTGTTCCTGTCATTTAAGAAATAAAAAGCCCGTCCGATTCAATATCGAGCGGGCCTTACTGTCCTTGCGAACTGTTCTTTTCTAATTCTTTTTCTTCGACCACCTCCTTCTTTTTTTACCCCGGCTATTTTTATTTTCAGCCAGGCGTTTCATGGTTCCATAAATCACCTCATTGGTCATTTCGAAGGATATCCTTCCTTTGTTGAAAGCGTGACCCAACGCGATGGCGCAACCTCTGCAAGCCCGTAGTCCTTTCTTTTTGGTGCTGGCGTAGAGGTTTTTGTTTTCTTATTCTCAGATGGGGCAGGTACCGCCTTCTATGAGTACCTTGGCAACGCGCCGGTGGTTTGAACTTTTCATCGATATGGTGCGATACCTTTCTTTCATCGCTTTTTGCTTTTCTTCTTTTGCCACAATCCGCAAGGGTGTTTCCGGCGGATCTTCCATACAAACATGGGAATAAGCGGACCGAATCAAATCGGAAGGTCTGGCTGGTTGGTAAGTGCTTCGCCCTTCTTGTTCGCTTGTGCGGACAATGAGAAAATCTTCTCGTGACATGCACATACGATTTACGATTTTAACAAGGTTTGTTTTCGGCAGGCCGATGCAATCGGTCCAGTGGGGAAATCTGCGCCTGAAATATGAGTAAAGCTCATCGATGCTTTTCGGATAGTTGCTTATGAAGCGTTGGAGCGCTTTCATTCTTATATAACCGATATGCACGAAGTTCCATGCACCACCCAGTTCGCCGAGAACAGCCTCCTGTTCGTTGTTAAAGATCTTGATGGCGGAAAAATTTTCGTATCCCGTGTAATACTTTATCTTGCCGATCTCTGCCACCATGACTGCCTCCTTTGGCAAAATGGGGTTCAAGAATTAATGTTTTCTTAATCTTAAGCTAACAGCAAAAGATCTGTCAAATAGATCATCAATCTTATTTTAATGGAAATATCCAACTAACAAGTGTTTCTAAGGTATAAAAACAAAGCTTGTCGTAGCCTTATTTTAATTTGTACCGCGTAGGGGACAAGTTCAGAACTCTCGATTGGGTTAAGATTAGTAAAGAATTGCGGATATGGATGGATTTGAAAAGTATTACTGCTTAATATTAATGCCAGTATCAGCAATAGTATTCAAAATATCGTTTGAATTGATAACAAATCCAATGAACCTTTCGAATCCTACTCCAAATCCACCACGCACTAAATCGCCCTCTTCTTTAAACAAATTAAAGTACTCTTCAAATGGCATTATTGGGTCCTGATTCTTATCAGCGATAAATTTTCCTATTTTTGAATTCAAAAGATATTTTTTGATTTTATCGCCATCTTCTTCGCGTACTGCGCCACCAACCGTTTCGCCTAGAGGAGGGAGAAGCAAATCGAAACTAAATGTTTTTTGACCATCCTTTGTGCGTTTCATATTAAAAAATTTCAGCTTTGTTGGGTGATATGTTATAAATGTTGGCACATTATTAAATGACTGCAGAATAAATCTTTCTTCCCTAATTCCCATGTCGTCACCGAATTTATAATGATTCAGATACTTTTTATTAAGTATGTCTATGGCTTGGTCATATGTAATAATGTTGAAAGGAATATGCGTGATTTTCTGCAAATAATCAACATCTCCTCCAAGTAAACTAAGTTCCCTTCGATTTTTTAATAATAATTCATCCGTAACTGTTTTAATTATTTGTTCTGCCTGCTTTATGATATTATTCAAAACTCTTTCAGGTTTTTGATTGCCATAAGGTCGTTCCGGTTCAATAAGGGTAAACTCAGAAAGTCTTCGATTTTTTGATTCTGGATCGTCGTAATTTTCTTCTCTAAAGCTATTATTGACAGTATAAAATCCTTTTCTTAGGCGCAGGACCAGCGCCTCAAGTTGTAGTTGGGCGCTTTGTGACAAATGGGCCTCACGGCCATAATAGTTCAACTTGAACGAGGCGTGAGGATTTTCGCAAGAGCCTGCAATATTTACTAGTGATGCCGTTGCAACCTCGTTGTATCCCAGCTTGCACAGTTCCTCGCGAAACGCAAGAAGTGCATTCGTTCTTATGGAAGTCAGGGCGGCAAATCTGTCTTTGCTGAAAGTTCCCAGCCTTGTGGTAAAATTATCCTTTTGCATAATGTTTAAATGAAATTATTTCTTAATAGGGTAATTATCGAGTCTTAATGTCAAATTAGTCAACACTAATTTTAATTATTTATATTAAATAAGCCAAAATATGCTAATATATAATAAATTGGCGTCAAAAATATTGACATTTATTATTTAAAATGCTAACGTTTATCCATGGATATCAAAGCGACTTTACAAAAAATAGGCTTGAGTAAAAAAGAGGCAGATATATATTTGACCTGTCTTGAATATGGCCCCACGACCATTACAAATATTGCCAGATTGTCCGGCTATAAACGGCCGACACTTTACAATTTAATGGAAGGATTACTGCAAAAAGGATTTGTAATTATAGTTAGAAGAAATAGTAAAACATACTATGATGTCGAGAAGCCAAAGCGCTTGCTTACTGTTTTACATGCCAGGGAAAAGGAGTTAGAGCAAGCGTTGCCAGAGCTGGAAATAATTAAAAATCGCAAACAGCCGCTACCGGAAGTAGAGATATACGATGCTGATGAGGCAATAAAAAATTTATACGATGATATTTATAACCAATTAAACAGTCGTACTGAAACTTGTTTTCTTACTTCAATTTCTGATCTAAAAACGTATGCCCCGCATATCCTAGAGTCATATATGTCGAAAATTAAAAATAAAAATTATATTATAAGGGAATTAATCTTTGATGATGAACAGGGTTGCAAATATGCCAAGGAAATGAAGGCATTAAATATTAAACATGAAATAAGATTATTGCCGAACGATTTTCCAATATACAATGATATTGCTTTATATAATGGGAAGGTTTCAATTTTTTCTTTTAAAATACGCAGTTCAGCAACTATGATCGATAATTTGGAAATTGCCGCAACACTTAAAAGTCTGTTTGAATGGGCTTGGGTTAATGGAAAAAACATAAAATAAGCATTCAGCATAAGAAGTTCTGACATCCCTTTGGGGTATAAAAAAATAAGCCTCAAAAAAGCCTTGTTTTAATAGTACCGCCAAGGGGATTCGAAACACTAGAAACTTCGTCTCATCAAGCCTCTATTAGAAGGAAAATTGGCCCATCTAAGCCTCAAGATAAGTTTTCAAGTATCTACAGGCGAAAACAAAAAAGAACTCATTTTACCATTTTTTTAGTCACAATAGCGTCACAGTTTTTTTGCGCTAAAGAATGACGGGTAGGTTTTTAATGTCTAGCCAAAAGTCACATTGTGCCTTATTCTTTCTATAGACCAGGATGTACTTCTTCTATTACTTTTTTGTCAAAATATCTGCAAAAACTCTATTACCGGTTGCAGAAGCATATAAGTTTAGTTATTAACGAAAATAGATTTACACGTTTGCTCTGGCCGCAAAATTAAAACTATAGAAATAATTCTGCCAGGACTGATCGCCTGAGTGATATTCGTTTGAGAATATAAAATAGTCGGCTAACATCTCTCTGAGTCTTAATAATTCTCTAAGATGTTTTTTGTTTTTCTTATCGGCGATAGTTAAATCCAAAAGTTCCAAGGCGCGATCAAAAGCCATGACGCAATATACTTGATTTCTTTTGTTCTTCCACTTGATAGCTCGCTCGACCTCGCTACCAATATTGGCCATTTGATCAAATAGTTCCATTTCATTCCAGCGACCAGAAGCTAATTGTTGATGTTGGTGATTCATTTTTCTATCAATTTATTTACAATTTTTATAATTTCCTCTTGTATTCTTTCATCATCCACTCCTCGGCTTCGATTACCCTGAGAAGGACGAAGATTGATCATAGAATCAAATTCAATAAAATCATCACCAGCCATTTCTGGATAGATGTTTATGCCCCACAGATTCTTCTGTTGTGATCCATTTTCTATAAGCAATGCTTCTTCATCCGCATGAAGTTCGCCATCCACTGCCATAATGTCCTTTTCCACGTCAACTACCGCCTTAACTAAATTCCCGAACATCTTTTGTGACATTTCCTTGAGTTCTCCAATTGTTATTTTGTCTTTGATTATTTTCATAAGTTCTTATTTATTAATACATTCTGATTCTATTTCATTTTGGTAGTTTTGGAAAGTTTGGCTTAAATAAAAGAAAAAGCCGAGAGAGATTTCTCAGTCGGCTTTATAGGCTTTATTGCATTGGTTAGTTTCCCTACCGGCTTTTGATCTGAAATTCAATCAGGGTGCCTTCTTCTCTTTACTGTCAGTAAGGAGAAGCCCTATAAAAAAGAGCAGCTGATACCAACAAAAAGAAAACCCAGTCTCTTCGATAGGAGCCTATTAAGGGATAAACTCCCCGAGGCATTTGTATTCACGAAGATGCGTACAGGCACGCACGACGGGAATGGTTTGTTATACATTCGGGCAAGATATTATTCACCTTCAATTGGCAGGTTCATAACAAAGGATCCGTTCAAGGGCGATGACAGAAGCACTCAGGGCTTGAACAGATATATTTATGCGCTGAATAATCCGGTCCGGTTATTGTGACAAAGAAGTGATGAAACGGGTCTTTTCCTGCGACGAATAATAATGAGTAAGAATTGAGATATTGGCTTTAGATAAGACAGAATGCGGTCTGAAGAGTCTTATCTCGTTTGTACCGCCAAGGGGATTCGAACCCCTGATTTCCAGGATGAAAACCTGGCGTCCTGGACCGGGCTAGACGATGGCGGCATGGTCTGAAACATTCAGAATAACAGTAGGAATCATAGCATAAAACAAAAATAAATCAAGATTCGGCCGGTTTCATCCATCTGAAGTATATTCCAATCCTAAGAAGATACCGAAATCATAATTGGGGTTTTCGATTAATTTGTTAAACCCCGGTTAATTTTTTTGAATAATTCGTCTTTGGCTTGCATCATCTTTTTTCCAAAATCATTATCGCTTTCCGCATAAGCGATTTTATCCAAATCTTCAAAAGTTATTCCCGCTTTCAAATATTGAGAGGCCTGATCCAGCGACTTGAATTTTTCGTATGGAGTGAGAGTGATGTTGTATTTCTTTCGTATTTTTCCTTTTGCATCAATTCTTTCTTCAGCGAACAAGCAGGGCCGGTGATAGTTGAGGTAAACGTTTACGTACGCGCGGTTGAACTCTTCGATCAATGACGCAAACTTTTGATCGATGAAATTTCTGCCGTACAATTTTCTCACGATGCTGCCATTCTTTGATTCCACCAGAGCATTGTCATTGGTATGCCTGGCCCGGGATTTGCTTTGTTCGATTAAAAGTTCGGTCAGAAGCTCGGCCACAATCCTGTTGAGATATTCACTGCCGTTGTCGGAATGAAATTCGTAAACCTTGAAAGGAAACAATCCTAACAATTCTTTAAGCACCGGCTTCAAAAAATGATGGCTTATGCCCTCGACTGTGGCTATCATCTCATACTGCGTAACTTCGTCAACGAGATTGATATGGTAAACACCCTTCACTTTGTCTAAATCACCCTGATGTACGCTGTCTACGCGCAAATAGCCGGGCTTGCCGTAAGGATTGGGCTTTCTCCTGATTCCGATATTTACATTTGTAGTCGGCGTATGCTTAAAAAACAGAGCCGGAGAACTTTTGTACTGTCGATTGTGATTGCGGAGATTGTACAGATGGGAGATTGAAATCCTGGCAATATTTGCGTATTCTTTTTTGCCAAAAATTTCTGATTCGCGGCGCAGGATTTCCTTGGTGGCTTTGCCGTTCAAGCATTGGTGGGTGATATCCGTATCAATCAGCCGCTCTATGTCAGTCGCGAAATATTTTACCGGAAATTTGTTTCGTTTTCTTCCCGGATTCCAGAAAAGAAGTCCTTTGCGCCAACGGTTAACCAATTTTTTGGTGTGTCCTCGGGAATAGCCGGTTAAAAATTTCAGATACCGGATGACAATTGCTTTTTCTTTTTTTCTAAGCTTAGCATACCCGGTCTTAATCAATACGGTTTTCAAAAACTCATATTTTTCCGGATCGCTCCCGATCTCCATTTGGATGAAGTCGTTGGACTTCAAAAACTCCTCCATCTGGCCTATACTGCCAGTAGGCAAGTTATTCATATTGATGTTCATACCTCCAATTATGAATATGACTTGCCTTCCTACAAAGTGAGCCTTTTCGGGCTCATTTTGTGTTGGAACGGAAACTCATTTGGGTATCATCTTGCATTGAACAAGACTAAAAGTTGACATTTTGTGGTAAATAATTTATTATCAACTGAAACAAAAAACAGGTAAATATTAATAATCTTATGGACAAGAATATATATTTGCATGAGAATTCTTCAATAATAGCCTTAGATCCAAATGAAGCTAGTTTTGAAGTCGTAGAAAGAAAATTCCGTGGTCATCCTGACTCAATGGCCGATATGGTGGCACAGTCATTTACACAGAAATATATCAAGAGTGCGTGGGAAAAAATACCTGAACTTTCCAATATTTATTTTCCAAATTTTTCTTCAGACAAAGTAGTTTTATCTGGTGCAAGTACAAGGTGTGTAAATGGAAAATGCGAAATTATTAAGCCGGTAGATGCTTTGCTCATAGGCAAAATAACAGAGAAAATTGGAAATATAGAAATAGATATAGATGCAATTTTTAAAGATTCCGTTGAAACTGTATTAAGCAGATGTCTAGGACACAATGATTTCAAGCCATATGTAAATAGAAAGACATATTCAATATCATTCGCAGGAGCTGACCATGATAAGGGATTTTACAATCCAAGTTCAGTAGCTGATTTGTTGAAAATACTTAAAAATGAGACACATGCAAATGATACGGTTTATGTTGTAGCGTATTCACCATTAAGTGTATCAGAAAAGCTTGTAATCTATCTGGATAATCTTACGGCATCAAAAGAATTCAAAAAGTTATTTCCAGAGATTGGTTCGGATATTAAAGCGATGGTTCGCAGAAGATCATCGGATTTCGAAATCACAATGTGTTTACCGGTTTTTCCAGAAAAAATTCAAGATAATCAGCTATATAATCGTATCATTAAAGAAGCTACAAAATATATCCATAAAGAAATTATCCTCTTTCTTGAAAAAAACACTCGATATTTCAAAAAACCAACAATAAAACTGTGGACTAATACTAAGGATACAAAGGATAAAAAATATTATGCAATTTGGGGTACCGCTCTTTCAAAAGGTGACGTTGGGGCGGTTGGACGTGGAAATCGGCAACAAGGATTTATAAGTGGCGTGCGGCCAAGCACGAATGAGGCTATGTCGGGAAAAAATCCAAATCATTTTGCGGGAATTGTGTATCAGCTTGTTGCAGAAAATATCTCAAAATTGATTTTTGACGAACTTGGGCAAAAAAACGCCATATACATTACTGCGAACAATGGAGATTTTTTAGAACATCCGAATTCTATAGATGTAATCCTAGAAAAAAATAGCTTATATCAAAAAGAAGCAATTTCTAAAATCGTAAAAAAATCATTAAAGTTGATCCCTGAGTTCCGCATGAATTTCATAAATTCTGATCCATACGAGAGATTCATGAGTTCCAATATGCTTTCACGTAAGGTTAAATGATTCGATGAGGTTAATAGTTATAGCGAAAAGAATCGATTAGATTTTTTTCGCTGCAACTATACTATTTTGATAGTTGGAGTTGATCATTGACAATTTAAAAATAAGACAGTAAACAACAAACAACAAAGAAAGGAGTTGAGAGGCATGGCTTACAGAGATGCAGACAAGGTGATATCTAGAATTGGTATAACACCAGTAGGAAGTGCGAAGTATCGCGTCAATAGATTGCGGTTTCATCTTTTAGCCTATGCAATAACAAGAAAGTTCCAGTTGGCTGGAAAAGAAGCCGCATTTTTTATAAGATGCGATGACACTGACAGTAGTAATGTAAATCTTGCATTTCTAGATTCGTATCTGGAAGTGCTGTTCTCATTGGGAGTTGTGCCGAATTTAACCCCCTATGACAAAGATAGTGGGGGCTTCTCCCTTTTCCAGTCCAAAAGAGGCGATCTTTATAAGATGTTTATAGACCGTCTTTTGGAATCCGGCTTGGCATTTAAGGATTCTACCGGGGCAATCTTTTTTCACACAGAAGAGTTTTCGAGGAGATTTCAGGGTTTATTAACAGATAATAAACTTGAAGTTGAGGATGCTTCAATCGGAAGCTTCGCTGTTGATATCCGAACTCCGCTGAAAGAAAAAAGCGGTAAAATTGGGCTGATTTCATTTCCCTTAGTGCGAGCAAATGGAACATATCTCTTCAGTCTGTGTTCGCCAGTGGACGATGGGGTGATGGGAATTACACATGTTGTAAGGGACCGGGATAAACTCGATTTACTTTCGAGACAGGAAATGGTTAGGATTTCACTGGGATTTCCGTCCATAACATATGTCCATGTTCCGTTGCTTGTTAACCAAGACGGCAAGAGATTTGTTTGTGATGAGTACTGGGGAGATGCTACATTTCAGGATTTTGTAGCCAAAGGAATATTTCCCAAGGCGTTAGTGTCGTATCTTCTTTCTGGATTCTTTGGTCCGTCAGAGAAGTATTACTCATCAATTGAAGATTTTGCTTCCCAAATAAATCTTGGGCGACTTCATCAGTCCAATACAGTCTTTGATGAGTCGGTTCTTAAGCAACACAACAAAAAAGCATTGGAAGGTTCTTCGGTGCTGGAGTACGAAACAGCACTAAAAAACTTCCTTGCTGGCGATAACCCAGTGGCCCTTGATTGTCTTAAATCAGATTCAGATATGCTGGAAATGATGATAAGAATGAAGAGGGGGCTATCAGAAACAGGCGACATTATCCATAGCTTGTCTCAATTTCTGCACGACGATCCGGACATCAAGCACATAAGAATACTAAATACGATTATCACCTTCTTTTTACAGAAAGAGAGTGGGATGCGGGATCATTCTTGTGCAAATTTCATGCTTGAAATGGCTACGGAGCATGCGAAAAACCTTGGTACTTCCAGAAAGGAATATTATAAGGCGTTAAGATATATTCTTACTGGCAAATACCAAGGGTGTGATTTGCATGAGGTAGTGGGGTATCTGGAAAAGAAGGGAGTTGTGATGGCGAGGATAAAAGCTACAAGAAACGAGCTGATAAAACGCAATCTCCTAATGGAATCTAGGAGTCACACTTTAAGCAGGAGGTTAGAATGAAAACCGTGTTAAAGGTTGGTAGGTATAACGTGATGCTTGTAGTTGCAGATAGTCTCAGATATGATCTGGCTCAAAAGGCTAAGACTCCATTTCTGAACAAGCTCTCGGCACTAAGATTGGCAGAGGCACCTGCGACATACACACTGCCATCACACATGTCTTTCTTTGTTGGCATTCTCCCTGTATTGATTGATGGTAATCCCGAATTTTTGCCGGGAATTCGTCAGCTCTGGAGGTCTGTTAATGCCAGGGAAAGCGATAAATCGTCCGCCGTTATTTTTCAGGGAGAAACAATTATCGACTACTACGTAAGGAATCAATATGAAGTGCTTGGTGCGGGGGGCGTGTCCTTTTTCAGTGGGGCCAAAGATAATATTTTGCCCAAGCTTTTTCCAAAGTTTCTTCACTTTGAAAAGCCGGCAAACTTACCAAGGGATGCCAACGTGCCTCGCAACATGAGACAATTTCCACTGGCAAACATCGGAAGACTTATGGATAATCTGAATTTTTCAAATCCATTTTTCCTTTTTATTAATTGTCCTGAAACACATATGCCCTATGATTCTCCCGGCGTTGAAATTACGGAGAGTTATAAAATGGCGATAAAAAAACTTTACGCCATTGACAATGTCAAACATTGTCCGGTAAGGGATCAGGATAAGTTGACGGAAGAGGAGAGGCGGATACTAATGGATGCCCAGAGACAATCGCTCGAGTGGATAGATCGGATGACTGAGGATCTGCATAGCAGAATACACAACGGACTACCTACGCTCGTGGTTGTCATGGGAGATCATGGTGATGAATTCGGAGAAGGAGGAAGGTATGGCCATGCTCATTACCATTCTTCAGTAATGCATGTCCCACTTTGGTGTGGTATGCTATGATAAGGAGTAAGAATATGTTCAACGGAAATATGTATAAAAAGGTCATACTCAACGGTGGTTACCCGGATAGGGCCCCAGATGGCGGACTTGCTTTCTGTAGGGAAGTAACAGGTGGACTGAGTCAGCCGGTGAAAATTTTGGAATGCCTTTTTGGGCGGGAAAAGAATACTTGGGATTCAGCTCTTAAAAAAGATGTTGAGCTGTTTCACAATGTATTGGCAGGTGTTCAGGTTGAATTTCAGATAGCCAAAGAAAGAACGCTTGTTGACCAGATTGGATGGGCAGATGTAGTTTACTTTCGTGGAGGTTACACCCAAAGACTTTATGATGTTCTTAGTGTCATTCCTCAATGGCAGGATGCGTTAAAGAATAAAGTTGTTGTCGGGTCTTCTGCCGGTGCGTATATACTTTCAGAAGTATATGTTCATGCTGCAGAAAAGCCTGAGGCAAGAAAGGGATTTGGCCTGGTCCAAATTAAAACAGTTGCCCATTATCGTTCGACATTTTTCCATAATGGAGATCACGATAAGGCACGACAATATTGGGACATGGTTGATGAACTTCTTGAAAATTTAGGCCCTCACTTGGAAATGATGAAGCTGGGAGAGGGCGAATTCAGAGTTCTGTAATCCCTTTATTATCAACAATTAGGCGGGGTACTTCCTTGGAAGATATCCCGCTTTTATTTTGTAAATTAAAAAATTGTAGGTTAAAGTTTTATGTAATTTATGTCTTCAGATTTAAATCTGGAATGTAAACATACTCATTTCTTTTCATAAAAATAGTTCTAACATCATTTACTACCCCGTGCTTTGAAAGTTTTGTCAAAATTGAGGCTTGCAGAAGCCTCTTTTTTGGTTCTAACTTTTATAATACTTACTTTAAAAATGCCCGATCTATTGAACCATTACGTTGCTATTGACAACTTATAAAAATTTATGCTATGGTAATGGACTGATTGTGTTGTATCTGAAACAAATCAAAAACCAAGGAGGGACATATGCAAGACAAAGAAGAAAGGGTTCTTTCAAAAAAGGAAAAGCGGTTACTGGCAAACGCAAACCTGACACCTAGGGTAGAAAGGTTTGTCCGAGGGATATGGTCCAAAGAAAAGGAACCTGCTGCCAGCGGAGTGATAGGCGGAATAATAACTTCTGTCATCGCTGTAGCGTTGATACCCACATTGATTTTCATCCTGGGTGCCAACATTTTCCACTGGGCCTCAGTTCCGAAGGGCTTCGAGAACATAGCCTTTTTCGTAATATGGATACTCTTCGTGGTCGTAGCGCTGATATTTTCTATCGCGCGGTATTTCATGGTAAATGATATGGAGCCTTCCTCTATTTTGAGCTACCAGTCGATAAAAACCCTGGTGGGCGGCAACATATTCTATGCATATTACTCGAGGCTAACGGTCTTAGTTCTCATCTGTCTGATTGCGTATAGAGGAGAGCTAATTACAGCCGCCGCCTTGCTCATAGTGTGGATAATCGGACTTGCATCAAACTCAGCGCTAAAAGGCAGGATTAAAACGGCAATAGAAGCGCTGGAATAACAGTTTCTGCCCATAACTAAAAAACGGGAAGCTTGGTCAACATTGCCACTTCCCGTTTTATTTTTGAAAAATAAACTCCTTCGAAGATTCGGAGCGTGTGATTAATAAATTTTAAAGAATATTGTATTATTGTCATATGAGCAAAATACATACAACCGATAAGCTTATAATTTTTGAGGATATTAAGAGTCCGCAAGAGCTGTTGGCTTTTATGAAGAAAAATATAGCATATGGTTTTATTGGGAAAAGCAATCGAAGGGTATATTCTTCGAAGGATGATATGTATGATAATTTTAGCAATGAATATTTTTTGCAAAGTCCTGAAGAATTGATAAAAAGTGGACACGGGGTTTGTTGGGATGACGCTGAGCTAGAAAGACATTGGTTTGGAAAAAATGGTTATAATTTTAAAGTATTTTTTATAATCTTTAATAAGGAATATGAAAACAATTTGCCAACACATTCTTTTTTGGCTTACATGGAAAGGGATAAGTGGTTTTGGTTTGAATATTCATTTAGTGTCCATAGGGGTATCCATGAGTATGATAGTTTGGAAGATTTGATTTCGGATGTAAAGAAAAAACATTTCGATTATGCCATTAAACATCGCGAAGCAACGATTGAAGATGAGAAAGATTTGATGATTTTCGAATTTGAAAAACCAAAATATGGCTCAAGCCCACAAGGATTTGTTGATCAGGCTATGGGTGGAAAAGTAATTACTTTAGAAAATTAGGCAGTCCTTTTTACTCATAAAATAGTTCTAACGTCCCTGACCGTGGTGTGCATTTAAATTCAAGGCTTGTTTGAGCCTTGTTTTTGTTTAGGGTGGTGGGAAGTTAGAATTAAAATATAAAACACTTGCTTTTTTAGTTTTTTTACACTAACCTTTTTGATATGGTAAAGGACATTCCAAACTAAATAAGAGGAGATAAAACGTGGATACGACGGATAATGGTTAAAATAGACTTGCGTGGGAAGACGGCAGAAGAAGTCGCTGCTTTAGTCAAGAAACACGACTTTGGAACCGGCGAAATCGGCAAGGGAACGCATCTGTGGTTGCCGCTGTCTCTAGAATACAAAGAAGTCGTTATAGTTTGGCTTAATGACAAGGCGGCAAGTTGCTACAAAAAAGACAAGGGTGATTTGCCAGCCAAAGTCACCTACACTTTATGGAACGGAAAAGAGTCTCAGCCAAGGCAAGGGGATGACCTTCATGGTTTCATCAAGGTAGATGGCGGCATAGACTGGGGTAAGGCACATACAATGAACCTTATGCGGTAAAGTTTATAACCATAAACATTCTATTCTTCCGAAAGGAGACAGGCTATGACTATTAAGAAAGATAAAGGAGGAGTTGGGGAGGCAGAAACGAAACTGCGTGTAATTGGTGCGGACGAAATGCTCTCGCTGTCTCTGCCAGCAACACTGGTTTTGACAGATAAGACGGATGAGAAAACTCCCGCAGGATTTCAGAAAGTCCTTGTGGGCGGCGTGCTGTTTGCTCCTGGGAATATACTCGGCGACGACGATGTGGTCAGGCTGGACTGCCAGATTATAATTGTGCCGAAAAGGAGGAGAGGAGGATATAAATACAAAGGCGCAACCCTGGAGATTATCTTGACCGATTCGGAGGCGAGTTTTGCCAAAGATGAGAACTGGTCAAGGGAGATGCCTTTTGAAAAGACCTGTGACAAAGGTTTCGATATCGAGAAGGCCGTAGAAGTGGCTGGCAAGATGATGGATAGGTGTATGCGGGAAAGCCGTGCGAGATATAAGAGGTTATGCGACCTACTTATCCCGCTTCTCACACCCAAGACCGTCAGCAAGATTATAAAAAAGAAAAAGGAGGACTATGTTTTTTACAAACAGACACCGCCTTCGGATGACAGGCTCTTACGGGACCATCTCGAACATCTGATAAACGAGTTCGACTGCAATATCCACTACCTGGAGGATAGCGAGATGGCCGACTTCGCCAAGACGGTTAACAAAAACCATTCGCCTGTTTTCTATGACGGGCTGGATTAAGCTTCGGAAGGCAAAACGAAGACAGTTAGGAGGGATTTGGTTGTAGAATTATTTGCAATTTAGATCCCTCTTTTTATTTTTCTCTAAATATATAGTGAGTAACCCCCGTGAGGCCTCTTTTTTGTTCCAATTTTTTTGTGATAAAATAGACACATGAAAACAAAAAAGAGAAAAAGAAAAAATAACAGAAAGGTCATGGCGGTTATTGTCGGAATATCGGTGCTGGCGGTGATCATCGGCTGGTCGATCTGGTTCAGCTATCGAAAGCCGCAGACTGTCTGGCAAGACCTGTTGTCGCGTGTCGGATATGACAGGCCGGCCGCGGACGCATCAAGCCAGACCGTCTTTTTGGGAGACAGCATCACGGCGCATGAGGATTGGGGCGTGCTGTTCGGAGTTACATTCATTATGAATGATGGCATTTCAGGCGATACGACGGATGATGTTTTGGCCAGATTGGATCCGGCCACGAGTGCCAAGCCCAAAAAATTATTCCTGATGATCGGTATCAATGATTTTTTGCGGGGAAAAGACGTCGCTTATGTCTGGAACAATTATCAGAAAATAATAAGCGGGATACGGTCGGAATCGCCCGATACGACCGTTTATATGCAAAGCGTTCTGCCGGTGAATAACGATATTTCAAAATTAAGATATGGGACGGTGGATCCGCAAAAGATTCTGGAGCTGAACAACAAGATTAAGTCATTGGCGGATGGCAACAAGCTTATCTTTCTTGATTTGTATCCGTCTTTCTGCGGTTCCGACAATAAATTATACCCGCAATACTCCGCGGACGGATTGCATCCCAATTCCCACGGCTATGCTCTTTGGGAAAAATTGATAGCCCCATATGTGAAATAAAGAATCAGGAAATTTTTCCTCACATTAAAAAAGACCTGGCTGTCTTTCTTTTCAGTTTTTGCCAAAAGCCAAATTTATCCTGTTTCGCATCGGCACTTCGAACAGATAATAAGTTAGGGAAGAGACGGAGATGACAATGGCCAGGAAGACCGAGGCGTAGATCCAAGCGGCAGTCCAGCCGAGATCGCTCATCTTTACCAGGGGATATTTTTTCAGGAAATTGAGAAGAAAGAACATGATGGGCAGGTGCATGAGATAAAGCGAGTAAGAAATGTCGCCAAGATAGACCAATGGCTTTATATTAAGAATGCGCTTGCCGAAGCCTTCGGCATAGACGCTGACCAAAATAAGGACGGCCAAAGCGATGATCGGAACAAGGTCTGGCATGGAAAAACTGGTCATAAGCAGGACAATGCCGATCACTGACAGCAGCCAGACGATATCTTTTTTCAAATAGCGCCGGCCCCAGCCGATGCGGTACAGCTCATATAACAGCATGCCGAAAAAGAAACCGAAGAAAGCGCGCACGAAACCGAAATCATAAGTGACGTCCAGGGTGTATTTTCTGGGATCGAGCGAGCCGTTGGTGGCGAGTGATAACGGATAGAGATAATAGATTACGAACAAATAGCCAGATATCACCCCGAAAAAAAGAAAGATTTTTTTCCAGTCGGTAATTTTTCGGAAAGGGATGAGGAGGAACGGAAAGACGACATACATCCACCATTCGACGCTGATCGACCAGGAGGCGCTGACCCAGGAAAGATTTTTGAACAAGCCCATGGACTGGACAAGCAGAAGCTGGGCCCAAATGGCGTGGAAATTGAAAGTGTAGAGGTAATCGCTCGGGTAAAGGGTGAAGTTGGTGCGATACCAGAAATATAGGGCAACCATGGTGAGGAGCGAAAATATGTGGAGCGGATAGATGCGGGCGAACCGCGACTGCATGAACTTTTTGAAATTCCCTCGGACATTTTCTTTAAATGATTCGGAATAGACGTGCATCATGATGAAGCCGGAAAGCAGGAAGAAGAAATCCACCCACAAGTAGCCTCTTTGGATGAAGCGGTCGAAAGAGCCGTCCCAAGGCGCCAGCGCAAAGCAGAAAACATTGAAATGGAGAAGGATGACCAAAAGCGCGGCAATGCCGCGAAGAGAGGTGAGTGAAGAGAGATAGTTTGCTTTTTTCATATCCAGTTTATGTTTAAAATCCTGTTTGCTATTATATAATCCTGGGTCCGAAGAGTAAAGCTTGCCGCAAAAAGCGCTTCTGTTTTTTTTAAAGGCTTCGGCTATGGTAAAATGAATATAAACCAGAATAAAATTTTCAAGATGAAAAAAATATTAGCCATCGAGATGCAAGCCTAATGGGGCAGGATTGCTTTTTTGCCAAAGTGTGCTATAGTGAAAAGCTGGTTGAAAAAAGAACGTTTTTTAAAAATCACCAAAACTGCTTAAGGAGGCAACTTGATAAACCTCAGGCTTTTGGCGCGAATGATCAAGCAAGGTTCGGAAGCGGAGATACACAGCTTTATCCAATATACGCTGAAAAGATGCATTAGGATCAAACTTCGCTATCATCTGAAATGCAACGCGAAGCTGGGAATCTCCGCCTTTACTGAGGAAGTGAAAGATCTTCTTGACGTGTTTGAGGAAATAGTCAGGTGGAGCGGGGAGGAGGATGAACTTATTAAGATACATGCCATATCTCTTATCGAAGAATATGGCATAAAAGTGCCAGGTGAGGCTTTTGAGGGAGCGGTGGAAAAAATTATCAAAGAGGTATGCAAAGCAAGGAGAAGAAAGGGCCGGTGAAAAGTTTTCACGGCCCTTTAAATTTGCCTATTTTGCTTGTGTATATTTCTAACCGATGCAGTTCCAGATGAGCGACATCATGCTCCTGAACATTTCGACGATGGCCGGCTGTTCGATCAGCTATAACGGTTCGACAGGAGCCTCCGCTTTCAAGACGCTCGGCAAGGAATACGCCATGTTGTACGCGAGACGAAACCTTTCCTCGGAGCTGTCGATATCGTGTCGGCCCAGGTGTTCTATACCTGGAAATAGCTAGAAGTCTTTTAAAAGGCCCTCGCAGGCAACAGTTTTGCGGGGCTTGATTTTTTCATAAAGCTATTTATAATGTAAAATTAAGGATAAATAAATTGTATAAAATATATGCCTATGAATGCATGTAGTAGTACGGAAAATTTTGGTGAGCATGTAATGATTGATGGATATGGCGGAGATCCCGAAAGATTAAACGATAAGGATTTGGTAATGCTTTCTCTTGTGGAATTGCCTCATCAGCTTGGAATGAAAAGATTGTCGGATCCATTAGTGCTTGAAGCTCAAAGTAATAACGCTAAAGACCCTGGAGGATGGAGCGGGATTGTCATTATTGCGGAAAGCCATATTAGTGTTCATACTTTTCCAAAGAGGAAGTTTGTTAGTATTGATGTTTATACATGTATGAATGGTTTGAATCGCGATTTTATTAAAAATTATTTTCGAGAGATATTTAAATTGGAGGATATTGAGGAAAATTTTGTGCGGAGGGGAACGCGATATCCTATGCACAATCTTTGTTAATCTGTGCTAATTATAAAGGGGCGTCTACTGTAGACGCCCCTTCTTTTTCTCTACCCGAATTTCAGGGCAAGAAAGATAACCACGGTGGCCAGGGCTTCAAGTGAAACTTCCATGACCGCCGAATAGAATATGAACCGGGGAAGCTTTCTTCCACCGATAATGAGGAGGTAAGCGGGACTCACGAAGGAGACGCCTCTATTCATGGCGAACCCTACCCAACCGATAATTCCGATCACATGCATGGTCTTTACATCGAAGTGCTCAACCACGCTGAAGAATTTTACGACCTCCAGCCTGGTCAGGTCCTGCATGACATTGACTCCCATGGCTGAAAGGATCATCACGACGCCCACTATCCAGAAAACTTCGACCGACCCAATCAGGGTTAAGTAGACTTTAAGCGATACGCCCGACTCTTCCCTTATCTCCTTCCTTTTGGCGACGATGCCTAAGGTAATGAACACCACTATGACGCCGGTAGCCAAAGCCGCACCATCTAGTATGAGCTTCTGAAGCTCGCTTAACTGCATTCAAGCCTCCCTTCTCTGTGGGGATCCCAGAAACAGCAGTTTTCCTATGAATCGGATTAAGGGTTTAAGAAAAGGCAGAGCCTCGGTGGTCCTATAAAGCGGGTTGCTCCACTTTATCAAGACTCCGTAGTTCAAGCTGTCCGGGTCGTCCATGTACTCCGGGATTACTTCCACGATCTCGAAGCCGTCCTTCATGTAGAAGTAAAGCTCTGGGTCGAGTGGCTTCCCGTTGGCTCGCTTGCCGAAAACGTAGTCTTCCACCTTCATGTCCATGTTCTTCCGGTAGCCGGGAATACGCGCGCCCAGGTATACGGCTTTAAGGCCTTGGCCAATGACGCCGTCGAATATGGCCGCCAGAACCAGTTTGTCCGAAAGTTTCTTGGGCGCTTCCCGTGTAACCGTCAGGTCCACTCCGAACCCGACGTCGCCTTCCGGCCGGTGGGTCGTGAGATATCCGTCACCCGTCTTTTCGAGCCACGACTTGTTTCTGTGAAGAAGGTCCTCTGTGGTGAAGATGTTTGTGAGCGTCGCCATCATCTTGCCGTTTGAAAAGGCACAGTAGATGATGTGCGGGCAGGTATTGAAATGCTTCTTCACGCGTTTCTCGGTCCAGAGATACTCCTCCTTGGTTAATGTTCCCCAGACTTCCTGGTTGATCCTCACGAATTCCTTCGCGAGGTAGTCGATCTCGAACCCGCTTGCGAGCAGGTTGCTCACTTTCGCGACAACCAAGCCGCTTTTCGCCTTCCGGATATTCCAAAAGGCTTGTATTTTATTCCTCATAATTTCACCTCCAGTTTGAAAGAACACGACTTTTAATCATACTATATATTTTATGATTTGTCAAACAAATTATTATATAATATACTTTCACAAAGAGATTAATCAAATCAATTATTTATGGGAAATGACTTCATAACATTTTTATTAGTCGTTATTTTTATCTTATCTTTAGGTTGGATTATTTTTTTAAAAAACAGAAAAAATAAAATTGCGCAAGCATTTTTATTTTTTTCAATTACTATGGCAATTTGGGTTTTTAGTAATTACATGGAGGATGCTGTATCGATTGGGTATATGAAAAATTTTTTGCTAAGAATGGATTTTGTCTCAGCTGCTTTTATGAGTTTCTCATTTTTATTATTTTCTTATAATTTTTCAAAAGATTTTTTTAAATTTAAAATAAAGATCTACGGTATTGTTTTTTTAGTTTTGACACTTATTTTTGTCGCTCAGATTTTTTTTGGTAAACTTGTAATTTCTGGAACAGAGTTATTTTCCGGTGTTATTAATCCAATTTATGGACCTATATATTATTTCTACATCGCATTTAACTTGTTAAATATTTTTTTGGGTTTGTTATTGCTTGTAGTCAAATATAAGAAAGAATCTCGCGATACGAGACATCAAACTTTATTTATTTTCATAGGATTTTTTTTGATGATTGTCACTGTATTTATAACCAATGTACTGTTGCCAAATTTTATTGAAACGCAGTCAGACTTTCTATTTATCTCTCGATTGGGTATCTATAGTGGATTAATTCTGGCTGGTTTTATGAGTTATTCTGTAGCGAAAACTAGTTTTTTGAATATGAAAGTAATTTCCGCCCAATTGTTTTCGGTGGCAATGGTCTTGGTCTTTTTTCTTCAATTATTTTCTTTACAAACTAAATCAGATTTATTTTTTAAGGTTGTATTTTTATTTATAGTAATTTATTTTTCAAAAATGATTGTATCCTCAGTTAAATCTGAAGTTCAGCGAAAGGAAGAGCTTCAATTGATGTCCGACAAGCTGGCGCAGGCCAATGACCAATTGCGTAAACTGGACAATGCCAAGTCGGAATTTATTTCCATCGCCTCGCACCAGCTACGCACGCCGCTGACAGCCATCAAGGGCTTCATCTCGCTCATGCTGGAAGGCTCATACGGCAAAATGGCGCCGGAGCAGGTGGATGTCTTGAACAAGGTATATTCCAGCAACGAGCGTTTGGTCAATCTGGTCGAGGACCTCTTGAACATCTCCCGCATCGAATCCGGTCGCATGGAATTCCAATTCGACAAATGGCAGATCGAGAATATCTGCCAAGAAGTGATCGACACTTTCGTTCTGAAGGCGAAGGAACACAAATTGTACTTGGAATACAAAAAACCGAACCAGCCGTTGCCGGAACTGATCATTGACGGCGTGAAAGTCAGGGAGGTCATTTCCAATCTGGTGGACAATGCCATCAAGTATACTTTGGAAGGCAAGGGCGGCGTCACTTTGAAGGTGGAACAGCGAGGAGAAAGCATCCGGGTGACAGTTTCCGACACGGGCATCGGCATCCCGGAGAGCGAATTGCCATATCTGTTCGCCAAGTTCTCGCGCGGCAAAGACACGTCGCGTCTCAACACGGGCGGCACCGGATTGGGACTCTATGTCGGCAAGACCATGATTGAGAACAACGGCGGCAAGATCTGGGCCGAATCGGACGGCCAAGGCCTGGGCTCGCGCTTCATCATCGAACTGCCGATCGTCAAGCACAAGGAAGAAGCGGAAGAGCGCCTGCAGAAGTTTATCAATAAGATTTAAATACATGATTCTGACGATGATCCATCTCATCCTGGCTTTAGCCATGCTTCTGGCGGCTATCGCCGTCTTTTTCAAATGGCGGTCGGACAAATTCGACCGGCAGTCGCCGGTGAAATATTTTTTCTGGTTCTTCGCCTTCTTCGCGGTCGCGCATTTTTCGCTGTCATTGCCACTCATCCTGACCGGTGACCCGGAGGCCATGCGCTGGGGATATGATCTTTCCATCTTCTTCGTGTTTGTGATGATCGCGATCTTTTCCCGGATCTGGGTCTATTTCTCCGGCTTTTCCATGAAAAAGACCCTGCATGCGCCGTTTGCGATCATGGCCGTGGGCTTGGTGGTCCTTCTGATCGAAGCCAGATATGCAGGCTTGCCGTCCATCGATGGAAACATGGTTGTTTGGAATGCGGCACCGGCAGCTTCTCTACTCATTGTGTCGCTCGCGTTTCTGAGCAGTTTTGCTTTGTCATATTCCTTAATCCGCAGTCTGATGAAGGGAATCGATCCGACATCTCGGCTGAAGCTTTTTCTCATCAATCTCAGCGTGATCAGCATCGGCATCTCCGGATTGTATTTCATCGCCAGCGGCTGGACGGCCATCATAACCGCGCTGGCTTTCAATTTCCTCGGCGCCATCTCCGCCGCCAGCGCGTTCATGATGAAGGAGGAAAAAGTGAAGGCATAGCGATCGGATCGCAATTTTTTGAAAAGGTATTTTGCTTGGCAAGTGCCTTTTTTTGTATTAAAATACGCATATGCCCGGTAGTGAAACTTCAAGCGCGATTATGTTCTATATTTATGTGTTAGAGAGCTTGAAAAGTAAAAATTTATATACAGGCTATACCAAAGATTTAAGAAATAGATTGAAAGAACATAATCGCGGATTAAATGAATCAACTAAGCCATATTTGCCATGGAAAGTTATTTACTACGAGGCTTGTTTAAATGAAAAAGACGCAAAAAGAAGAGAAAAATATTTAAAAACAACACACGGAAGGAGATTATTAAAAAGAAGACTCAAGGAATATTTTTATGAAAAATAAACTTGAAGTTCTACTACCGGGTATGAAACAATCAAAATTATTCACCAAAACTACCAAGGATGCGCCGAAAGACGAGGTGAGCGTGAATGCTCAGCTTCTGATCCGTGCCGGATTCATCGACAAAGAAATGGCTGGCGTCTATACGCTTTTGCCATTGGGACTCAGAACGCTGAAAAAGATCGAGAATATCATCCGCGAAGAGATGAACGCGATCGGCGGCCAAGAGATTTTGATGCCATCGCTTCATCCGAAAGAAAATTGGCTGAAAACCGGACGCTGGGATACCATGGATGATCTATACAAGGTGAAGGATGCGAGCGGACGCGAAATGGCACTCGGTCCGACGCATGAAGAAGTGGTCGTGCCGCTCATGCAAAGATTCATCAATTCCTACAAAGACCTGCCATTTGCCGCCTATCAGTTCCAGACGAAATTCAGGATGGAACTGCGCGCGAAATCCGGCATCTTGCGCGGGCGAGAATTTGTCATGAAAGATTTATATTCTTTTCATCTGACGGAAAAAGATCTGGATGAATATTATGAAAAATCCAAGGAAGTGTATTTTAAAATTTTTACCCGTGTCGGATTGAAAGATGTGACGCACCTGACTTTCGCTTCCGGCGGATCTTTTTCCAAATATTCGCATGAGTTTCAAACAGTAACTCCGGCCGGCGAGGATACGATTTATGTCTGCAGTAAGTGCGGCTTGGCGATCAACAAAGAGATCAAGGACGAGGTGCATGAATGTCCGGAATGTCAGAACAAGGATTTTATCGAAGAGAAGTCGATTGAAGTGGGAAATATATTCAAATTAATGAACAAGTATTCCGCGCCTTTTGATCTCAGTGTGAAGGATGAATCCGGCGAAAAGAAAAATGTTCTGATGGGGTGCTATGGCATCGGATTGGGACGCCTGATGGGAACGGTGGTGGAGGTGCATCATGATGAGAAGGGAATGATCTGGCCGGAAGCGGTCGCGCCGTTCAAAGTGCATCTTTTGAGCTTGAATCAAAACGATAAATCGCAAGAAATATATGATGCGCTGGCAGAAGCGGGAATCGAAGTTCTGTTTGATGATCGCGAGGCGAATCCGGGTGTGAAGTTTGCGGATGCGGATCTCATCGGCCTGCCATATCAATTGATCGTGAGCGAAAAGAATCTGAAAGAAAATAAGGTCGAAGTTAAAAATAGAAAAACCGGTGAAGTGGAATATATATCTTTGAGCAGTTCTGAAGTAGTGAAATATTTTCAGAATAAATAAAAAGGATATTTGCCGCTCCGCCGAAAACGGGGCGGTTATTTTTATTAAGCCTATGAAAAAAGCGATAATCGAAGTTAGAAAATTGAATAAGACGTATGAATATTCCAATAAGAAGGAGGGTTTGAAAAATTCTTTCCGGGATCTTTTTAAACGGAAGAAGCTTTATAAGCATGCCGTGAAAGATGTCAGTTTTGATATTCAAGAGGGTGAGTTGGTGGGTTTTTTGGGGCCTAATGGGGCGGGGAAAACCACGACTCTCAAGATGCTTTCCGGAATTCTGACTCCATCAAGCGGAGAGATGAAAATTATGGGATTTGATCCCTCTAAGCGTGAAGAAAAATATCAGATGCAATTCGCGTTTGTAATGGGTCAGAAAAGCCAATTGTGGTGGGATTTGCCTGCTATGGAGAGCTTCATCTTGAATAAAGAAATTTATGAGATAAGTGACAAAGATTTTAAGGAACGATTGGATGAATTTGTGGAGCTTCTGGATGTGAAGGATGTCATTTACAAGCAGGTGCGCCAGCTTTCTTTGGGCGAACGGATGAAATGCGAACTGATCGCCTCGCTTCTGCATGCTCCGAAAGTTTTGTTCTTGGATGAGCCGACGATCGGCATGGATGTGGTGGCGCAGAAAAACATCCGTGATTTCATAAAGAAATATAACAAAGAGAAAAAAGTTACGATCATACTGACTTCTCACTATATGGAAGATATATTGCAGCTTTGTGAGCGCATCATTATCATCAATCTGGGCCAAGTAATCTATGACGGTCCGATGGATGCTTTGATAAGGAAATACGCGGCCAATAAATTGATCAGCGTTTCTTTTGAAAATGAGGTAAAATCCGAGGATGTGGAAAAATTTGAATTTTTGAAGAAGTTTGAAGGAGCACAAGCATCTTTCGATGTACCCAGGGAAAAAGTCAAGGATGTGGCAAGAGAAATCTTATCTTCAAATCTACCGGTCAAGGACATCGATATCAGTGAAGAAGATGTTGACGCGATAATAAGAAATATTTATGTGGAAAAGAAATAAAAAATATATCCATGTGGCTAAGAATAGTTTCCAGGAAGCGATAATTTATCGAGTTAGTACGCTGGCCTTTTTCTTTTCGGAAATTTTCTCTTTTATCTTTATTTTCTATCTTTGGACTTCAATTTATAAACAAGGCGGTCAAATTGGAAATTATGAATTGAAAGATTTGATTCTGTATTATTTCGTATCAAATTTTTTATGGATAACCATCAAGGGGACTGACATAGCTTGGGATGTTGGGGATGAAATACGAATGGGCCAAATAACTAATGTATTGCTTAGGCCCATGAGATATGCAAGATATAAGTTTTCACAGATGTTGGGAGGATTGGCTTATCGAACCAGCGTATTCATGGTGGTTTTTATGCTGATTGGAATTTTTTTAAGTTCTTATATCAATTTCAATATTGAATTGAAAAATATTTTATTTTTTATAATTTTCTTTGCAATCGGTTACGTTATTAATTATTTTATTTTTTACACTTTAGGATTGACCACATTTTGGCTTGGCCTGGTGCGTGGATTTAATTTCTCGCTTAGTGTGATTACTGGATTTATGGATGGAAGTGTCATCCCGGTTGATTTGTTGCCTAGAATTGTCCGAAACATAAATGATTTTTTGCCATTTAAATATATCATCTTTACTCCGGTATCTGTTTTTAATGGAAAAATACAGGTCACTTGGGAAACCTTGGTCATACCGATTGCTTGGATTATTGTTTTATATTTATTGGCTAAATTTGTTTTGAATAAAGGAATAAAAGTTTATGAGGGATATGGTGCGTAAAATTAAGAAATATTTCAGAGTATTTTTGCATTTCCAGAAAATCGGTTTTATGAATAGGATGCAGTACAGAATTAATTTTGTGGTTATAATAGCCACCGTCTTTATTCAGATTGCTATTAATCTGGCTTTCATACGAGTGGTTTTCGGATTTGTGAATAATATTTCAGGGTGGGGCTATTACCAGACTCTCATCGTACTTGCCTCATATCTGATTATCGATGGTGCCACATGGGCACTCACCGCTTATGTTAACGGAATTGATAGTCATGTAAGAATGGGAACGCTCGATGGAATCATCTTGAAGCCGATAAATACTCAGTTTATAGTTTCATTTTGGAGAGGCGACACAGAAAATTTGGGGGAGTTGGCTACGGGTGTTGGCTTGGCCGTATATAGCTTGAGCCATTTGAAAATAAATACGAGAATTCTTCTTGAAAATATATCCGCTTATGTGCTATTAATTATTTTGGCGCTGGTCATAATCTATAGCTTGAGTATCCTTGTTAGATCAGCTGTATTTTGGCTAATGAATAGTGGCGGACTTTTCTCTATCGTTATGAAAATTACCGAATCTTCCAAATATCCTATAGATATCTTTTTTCATAAAATAGTTCGAGGATTTTTCACTTTCATCATTCCCTTAGCTTTCGTAGCTACCGTTCCAGCCGAAATTTTGACCAAGGGAATTGACTTGAAATTGATCGCCATGTCGGTTATAATGGCAACGCTTTTCTTTGTCGTGAGTCGCAAGTTTTTTAACTTCGCGCTCAGGCATTATTCAAGCGCTAGTAGTTGACAGAAGGTTTTGACAAGCTGAGAGGGCGCTCCGGTATTCTTATTTTTTTAAAATAGATAAGTTATAATTGATTTATATTTTCATGAAAAACGAAGACATTATTAAAAAAACTGCTGATTTTGTAAAAAAAGAACTAGATGGAGAATCAACCGGACATGATTGGTTGCATACCTATAGGGTTTGGAAAATGTCGATGAAAATAGCAAAAAGCGAAAAAAATGTTGATAAATTCATTGTTCAATTAGCTGCCTTACTTCACGATGTTGCAGATTGGAAATTTAATCAGGAAAACAGTTTGATTGGCTCAAGATTAGCAGGTAAATGGCTTAGAAAAATGAAAGTTGATACTAGAATTATTATCGATGTTTGTAATATTATAGACAACATGTCTTTTAAGGGCATGAAAGTAAGCTCACGAATGTTAACCAAGGAAGGAATGATAGTTCAGGATGCTGATAGGTTGGATGCTATAGGTGCAATTGGCATTGCAAGAACATTTGCATTTGGAGGACATGTAAAAAGGGAAATATATAATCCAAAGTTAGAAATTATTCAGCATAAATCATTTCAGGAATATAAAAAAACGCAAACAACCTCTATAAACCATTTTTATGAAAAACTTCTTTTGTTGAAAGATTTAATGAATACTAGTTTGGCAAAAAAAATTGCGAGAAAAAGACACAAATTTTTAGAAAATTTTTTGGAAGAATTTTTTAGTGAATGGCATGATTCGAATTAAGCTCTTGAACTCACCTGCTAAACACTTGACTAGGTTTTATAGATGTGATTAAATAGGATGTGCTGTTGTCATTTTCGAGAATCTTGAAAACTTAACAAAGGAGGCTGGGCAATGAGTATGAAGCGAGAATTGCGTTTTGTTGTAACGCAACGATGTATTTACGAATGCTCGTTTTGTCATGGTGAAGGGCTGCAAACAGTCAAGCGTGACGCATTAAGTATAGAAGATTTTCGCTTCATATTTAATGTTGCACGATCGCAGTTTGGTTTTGATTATACAACCCTGAGCGGCGGTGAGCCATTGGTGCGTAGCGACATAGTTGAAATTGCTGCCGGATTGTATTATGATTCTGGCAAGACAACTCTAACGACTAATGGTTTTTTTCTTGATGAAAAACTTTACATCGGCAACTATATAAAGCGCTTAAACGTTTCTATACACAGTTTCAATAGAGATGTTTATGAGTCTATAGTTGGAAGATCGAATGTTTTTCATAGGGTAATCTATGGGCTGAAGAAGTTTCGCTCAAAATATCCGGAGGTGGAGATAAGACTAAACACCACTGTGGTAAGGGGGTTGAATTCCGGCGAGAAGGACATTGATGACTTATTGAAGTTTGCTTCTAGATTAGGAGCTTCAATAAAATTCGTCGAGCTTTATCCTTCATCGTGTTCAGGATTCTTTCCTATAAAGGAAGTGGAGATTATGCTTATGCAACGCGGATTTAAGCAATTCATTTCACCTACTCGTAAGCGTGACTACTCCGATGGAGTTATTGAGGTAGGATTAACTAAGATTTTTTGTGCTGCTGCGGCTGATAGCGAAATCCCATCTCGGTTTTGCAATGAGAATAACGATCTCTTTGTATCGCCTGATGGTATGCTTAAGCCTTGCAGACACAACTTGATGGAGGTAGATATATTGCCTGAAGTTCGTGAACGTGATGCAGAAAAATTATTTCTAAAGCTCAAAAAGGCTTTTGAGCTTTTGGGAAAAAACTGCGTTGCTACTGGTACGAATATGGTTCAGCGTGACTCAAGCATCTAATTTTGTAAGGAGAAGAACATGGAGAGACATTTCAATGTGACCGTTTACATCTTTAACCCTGAAAATGGGAAATTCCTTTTCTTGAGACATAAGAAGCTCAAGAAGTGGCTTTCTCCCGGGGGACATATAGATGCAAACGAAAATCCGGAGGTTGCCGCCCTGCGTGAAGTTATGGAAGAAACCGGTATCGAGACAAGGTTGATTGGTGAACGCTTGCCAAGCGAAGATGACTTAATCTGTCCATTTGGAATCCAGCTAAACGTGATTGCGCCTGGTGAACATGAGCACATGGATTTGATTTATTTGTCCATTCCTGTAGGAAGTACTGAGGAAAGGTTGAATAAAGAAGAATCCAATGATATCGCTTGGTTTAGCTTGGATCAGATTTTGGCACCAGAATTTGATTCCTTTGAAAAAAACAAAAAATGGTGCGCATTTTTCCATGAGTTCATGGAAAAAAACCGCTAATATTATTTACCCCCAGCTAACGCTGGGGGTTTCTTTTTAAGGCATAGATTCCGGTGGGTAAGCTTTGTTTTTTATGATTAAGTTTGGCAACAAGCTTTTTTTGTATTAAAATAGTTAGATGAAAATCACCCTCAGTCAATTTGCCGGGTTTTGTGACGGCGTACGACGGGCCTTTGACATCGTCAATAATCTGGATGAGGCGAAGACAAAAAAGCCTGTTTTTGTGCTGGGATCTTTGGTGCATAACCAGGACGTGGTGGACAGGATCGAGGAAAAGGGCATCCGGAAGATCGACATGCAGAAATTTCTGGACGCCGAGCCGGGAGAGATCGGCACGCTTATCATAACCGCGCATGGCGTCGGGCCGCAGATTTATGAAACCGCCAAAGAAAAAAATATCGAACTGATCGACACGACCTGTCCGCGGGTCATCAAAGTTCAGCGCCTGGCCCAGCTGTATGTCAAAAAAGGCTATTCCATAGTTCTGGTCGGCGACAAGGACCACAAAGAAGTAAGAAGTATTTTTGAATGGGGTGGAGAAAAAGCGGCCATAGTGTCCGATGAGGATGATTTGGCCAGGCTGAATCTTGGACAGACTGAAAAGATCATTATCTTGTCGCAGACGACTCAGAGCAAGGATTTTTTGGAGTTGGTGCATAGCCGTCTCAGGGAAAGATATCCGTCCGTCGAAATCATGGACACGATCTGCCTGACGACGGATCAGCGCCAGGACGAGATCAAGAAATTGGCGGCCGAGAATGAGGCGGTGGTTGTGATCGGCGGCAAAGAAAGCGCCAATTCGAACCGGCTGTTTGAGATCGCCAAAAGCATCAATGAAAAGACAGTCTTCATCGAAAGAGTGGATCAGCTCGAAGATTCCTTCTTGCAGGGGGCGCAAAGCGTGGCAGTGACGGCCGGGGCGTCGACTCCCGATTGGATCATCGAAGGTGTCATGAAGCGCCTGGAAAGGTTGTAAAATTGCGCCAAAGGCTGTATGATACATTCATAACAAGCCTTTTTATCAAATAAAAAAATGACCAAGATCGCCATCGTCGAGGATGACCCGATGATATCCGAGATATATTACAAGAAGTTCACAGACTCGGGATTCGAAGTTCTGACCGCCGCTTCCGGCGACCAGCTTTTGAATCTGCTCAAAGATCAAAAAGTCGACGTGGTCATGACCGATCTGATCATGCCCAAGATGGACGGCTTCCAGCTGATCGAGAAATTGCGCGGCGGTGAATATAATCCGGACATCAAGATCATCGTCGCGAGCAATCTGAGCCAGAGGGAGGATCGTGAAAAGGCTATCAATCTGGGCGCCAACGGATTCGTCGCCAAGGCGGAATATAGTCCGAGCGAATTGGTCAAGGAAATTCAAAGGCTTTTGAATCAATTCCAGGAACAGCAGAAGAACGAGTATCGCGAGAATGCCAAAGCGTCGGGGGTGGACATGGCCGATTCCGGGCCGAAGAAAAAGATCCTGATGATCGAAGACGAGGAGATCTTCATCGACATGTTTGGATCGAAGATGAAGCAGGATGGCTATGATGTGGATGCGGCGAGAAACGGTGCATGGGGCATCAAGGAAGCGCTGAACGGGGAATATGACCTGTTTGTCATCGATATGGTGATGCCGGCCATGACAGGCGACGAGATCGTGGCGAAATTGAAATTGGAAGACAAGACCAAAAATATTCCGATCATCGTGCTGTCGGCTTCGGTTGACGACGGGGTGGCGAAGAAGGTCAAGGATTTGGGCGTGCAGGAATTTTTCGTGAAGACGCAGATCACGCCGAGCGAATTGTCCAAAAAGATCGCAGAAATTTTAGTATAAGAAATTAAGTAAGAATCAATCAGATGGAAAGAACATTGATCAGCGAGACTCCGCAATCGGTCGGACAAATAGTGAAGCTCAAAGGATGGGTGAATATCCGCCGCGACCATGGCAAGCTCATCTTCATCGATCTTCGCGACCGGTCGGGCATGATCCAGATGGTCATCATTCCGGACAAGGAGGAGGCATATAAAGTTGCCAAAGACGTGCGCAACGAATTTGTGATTGAAGTGGAGGGATTGGTGAAGCAAAGGCCCGGAGGCGCGACCAAAGAGGGATCGGCGACCGGCGGAGTGGAGATTGAAGTCGAAAAGATGGCAGTCATATCACAGCCGGAGGATGTATTACCTTTGGACGTTTCTGAAAATGATATGAATGTTAATCTTGATACATTATTAAATCTTCGCCATCTGACTTTACGAAATAAAAAAATCAAATCTATTTTCAAAGTCTATGCGGAAGTTATAAATGCTTATGCAAAGATAATGAATCGTGAGGAATTTACGGAAATAAAAACTCCTAAAATCTTAAATTCAGCAACTGAAGGGGGCGCCAATTTTTTCAAGATAAAATATTTCGAGAAAGAGGCGTTTCTGGCGCAGAGCCCGCAATTCTACAAGCAGGCGGGAGCCGGTATATTCGAGCGTGTTTTTGAGATTGGTACGGTTTTCCGAGCAGAACCGCATTTTACTACGAGGCATGTCAATGAATATACAAGTTTGGATGCGGAGATGGCTTTCATCGACGGGTTTGAGGATGTGATGGATGAGCTAGAAAAAGTTATGAAATTTATGATGGAGTCAGTTAATGAACATTGCCGGGAAGAATTGGCGATGTTTGGCGCGGAAATCCTGCCGGTCAAATCCATCCCGCGCATAAAATTGACCGAAGCGTTGAGCATTCTGGAAAAGGAATATGGCAAGAAGATGGAAGAGGTCGACATCGATGCGGAAGGCGAGCGCATGATATGTGAATGGGCCAGAAAGAATTATGATTCGGATTTCGTCTTTCTGACGCATTATCCATCCGCCATCCGGCCGTTCTATTCCATGCCGAGCGCCGATCCGCAATATACGGAAACCTTCGACCTTCTTTTCATGGGCGTGGAAATTGCTAGCGGCGGGCAAAGAATACATGATTACAATCAATTGATTTCTAGTATAAAGAAACATAAGCTGAATCCGGATGATTTTGAGCATTATCTGGATATTTTCAAATACGGCATGCCGCCGCATGGAGGCTGGGGACTCGGTTCAGAAAGGATCGTCCAGAAGATTCTTGGATTGGGCAGTATCAAGGAAGCTATCCTTTTCCCAAGAGACGTGAAAAGATTGACCCCGTAGTTTTCTATACTTCATAAAATAAAAACAAAATCGATGAAGACCGACCATGTCGAAAGGCTGGATCGCAAGCGCATAGAAATTGCAAATATCGTTTCTCTTCTGATGGGTTTTTCCCAATCCATCTTGGCCTATGTCTTGTCATCCTATTTCAAGATCGCATCCGGCAGTGAGAATGTCGGCACTTTCTACATGGTTGCGTATGTCATATCCCTCGTCATCCTTCTCAATCTGCACAAGATCGTGCGCCTGATCGGCAAAGCGAATGTGTATTATTTCGCCCTGATCGCAAAAATCATCTCGGTCACCCTGCTGATTTTTCTGGATCCGTCCCGGCT
Organism: bacterium; assembly: GCA_021785125.1. Classification (GTDB taxonomy): domain Bacteria; phylum Patescibacteriota; class Minisyncoccia; order Moranbacterales; family UBA2206; genus JAJYGF01. The sequence goes on from JAJYGF010000013.1 coordinate 79,041, forward strand.
GGGCATCGCTCTTTTGATGATTTATCTTATCGCGGTCAATGTCGAATGGACGACGCTGGACGTGATTTTGGAATCATATTCGACCGACAAAAAATCCGGCCGCATCAGGGGACTGCATCTGACCATTCTCAACGCGGGATTCTTGTTCGGGCCGCTGATCTCGGCCAAGATTCTGGATGTCATGAGCTATCAAGGAATCTTCTTCTTCGCGCTGGTTTCCAGCGCCTTGACCCTTGCCTTCGCTCTGCCGGCTTTTCGCAACATCAACCACCGGTTCGAACAGAAGCTGAAGGTGGCAGAAATGATCCGCAAAGTAATTTCCAGAAAAGATCTGCTCCGGATCTATTATGTCTCATTTTCCTTGGAATTTTTCTATGCCTTGATGGTTGTCTACACCCCACTCTATCTTCTGGACCTGGGCTATTCCTGGGACAAGATCGGCATCATCTTCACAATCATGCTCGTCCCGTTCGTCGTCTTGCAATATCCGATGGGCATTTTGGCTGACAAGAAATTCGGAGAGAAGGAATTTCTGATCTTTTCCGTTTTCCTGATGGGCATCTCGACTTTCATGATATTTTTCATCGGCGCGGCCAGCGTGGCGGTCTGGGCGTCGATACTTTTCATCACGCGGGTCGGGGCGGCGCTCGTCGAGATCCTGCGCGATTCATATTTTTTCAAGCGGATCGACGGCTATGACGTGGATATGATCAATTTTTTCCGGACAGCCGTGCCGATGGCATACATTTTGGGAACTATGGTCGCCACTTTGGCCGTGTTTTTCTTTTCGACCAGATTCATCTTTCTGATCATCGCGGCCGTGGTGCTGTCGGCACTCTATCCGGCTTTCAAGCTGGCGGACAACAAGTCGGAGAAAGAGATGGCGCATGAGCAATATGTCCTGGCGGAAGAGAGGCAATAGGACTACTTGATTTAATTACGTAATTAAATATGTAATTCCGCGCTCGGGAGAAAAGCGGTTTTTTTTGTCTATGGTATAATAAAATCACAAAAATCTTGATCCGTCTTGGCGGGTCGCGTATTTTTCTTGAAACAAAAATAACATCATATGGAAAACAAGGGACTCACGAGCAAAGAGGCTGGGAAAAAATTGCGGGCGATCGGGCCTAACAAGATCGAAGAGAAAAAGCCGGGATTTTTCGCGAAATTTTTCAAATGGCTGATCTCGCCGATCTCGCTCATGCTGTTGGCGGCGGCCGGACTGTCCTTTTTTTCCGGCAAGATCTTCGATTTCTATTTCATCCTTTTCTTGATGGCGCTCAATTTCTTCGTCAGCTTCTGGCAGGAGAAGAAAGCCGACAATGCCATCCAGAAATTGCAGGAAACTCTCTTGGTCAAAGTCAAGGTCATGCGGGACGGCGCTTGGACGACTTTGGATTCGGCCTTTCTGGTGCCGGGCGATGTCATCCAGATCGGAGTGGGCAACATCATTCCGGCCGACATCCGGATCCTTTCTGCATCGAACCTTTTCATCAACGAGGCGGCGCTGACCGGCGAATCTCTGCCGCAGGAAAAATTGCCCAAAGACAATGTCTATTCCGGCGCGTTCGTCGTGACCGGCATGGCGGAAGCCGAGGTGCAGGCGACCGGCAAGAACACATATTTCAACAAGACGCTCCTCATGGTGGACAACGTCGCACAGAGGAGCTTGCTGGAACAGGACATTTTGCGCATCGCCAAATTCCTTTCTATCTTGAGCCTTGTTGCGGTGGTCATTTTGACTGCAGTGTTTATGCTGACCAAGGCAAGCTTTCTCGACACTCTGACGCTCGATCTGAGTCTGGTCATCGCCGGCATTCCGATCTCTCTGCCGACGGTCATCACTTTGATCATCAGCCTTGGCATTGTCGCGCTGACCAAGAAGGGCGCGGTCGTGAGAAGGCTGTCATCGCTCCAGGATCTGGCCAATGTGGATCTTCTGTTCACGGACAAGACTGGCACGCTGACCAAAAACGAGATCACGGTGCACGGAGTGAAGGCATATGATGCCAATGAGGAAAAAGTCATTTTGTATGCGCTCCTGGCGGAAGCCGAGGACAAGGATAATCCGATCACCCGGGCCATTTCAAAAAAAGCGGATGAATTGAAACTGGAAGCCGGAACATATGAGACGCTGAATTTCATCCCGGCTGATTCGACGCGCAAAAGAAGCTCGGCTTCGGTGGAATCAAAAAGCGATGGCAAGATCTTCATCTCTTCCGGGGCGCCGCAGATCATTGAAAAGTTCTGTGCGCTGGATGAAGAACGGAAGAAAAGATTCGAAAAAGACATCGAAGAGGCGGCGCAAGCCGGCTATCGGTCTTTGGCGGTCGCCATCAACACGAAGGATAATGTCGAAAAAGATATGCAGTTGGTCGGATTGGTCATGCTCTCCGACACTTTGAGAAAAGAAGCTAAAAGCGTTATCAGATTTCTGGATGAGAACGGAGTCGATGTGCGGATGCTGACCGGTGATCACAAAGCGATCGGCGAAAGAGTCGGCAAAGAATTGGGTTTGGCGCCCGAGCAGATATTTTCCGAGATTTTGCCGGAGGACAAGTATAATTTTGTGAATGCGGCCAAAGGCAAGCATATCGTGGCGGTGACCGGCGACGGCGTGAACGATCTGCCGGCCGTCAAAAGCGCGGACGTGGGAATTGCAGTCTCGAATGCGGTGGATGCGCTCAAAAGCTCGGCCGACATCGTCCTGCTTCTGTCCAGCATCTCGGTCATTAAAGACGCCATCATCGAAGCCAGAAAGATTTTCGCCCGCGTCTATAGCTATTCCGTTTATCGTATCTCAGAAAGCTTCCGGCTGATCATCACGATCGCGGTTTTGGGACTCATCTATCACGACTATCCGCTGTTGCCGATCCAATTGATCCTTTTGGCGCTTCTCAACGACATTCCGATCATTTCTTTGGCCTATGACCGCGTGAAAGTGGCGACCAAGCCGGCCAAGATCAATGTCAGGGAAAGATTCATCTTGAGCACCTTGTTTGGCCTGACCGGCGTGGCGAACAGCTTGATCCTGTTTTTCATTATGCTGCATTGGACGCATCTGAGTTGGGACATGATTCAGACGATCTTTTTTCTCAAGCTGGCCATCTCTGGACATCTTCTGATCTATGTGGCGCACACCAAAGAACGCTGGTGGAAATTCCTGCCGAGCAGGCAGGTCATTCTGGCGACGTTGGGAACGCAGGCGGTCGCGACCGTCCTGGCTCTGACCGGAACATTTGTATCTAAAGTGCCCATTGAATGGGTCATAATTGTATGGATTTGGTCTTTCTTTTGGATGCAGGTCAGCGAAGTGACGAAGGTCCTCGCCGACCGGATCTTCAAAAAAAGAGACGCGGATGAAGTCGCTTTGGCTTCAGTTCTGGCAAATCCGGGTAAATAAAGAGTGGAAATGTCTTTGCGGCGCGCCTGGAACAGGCGCGCCTTTATGTTGAAATATGCAAACAAATCTGCTAAAATACGTATTTACATGTGTAATATCCAATCATGGCGGAAGCAAAAGAAAAGTCCGATTCTGAACTGATCGGTCTGGCCAAAGAAAATCCGGAGTCTTTCGGATTGCTGATGGAGCGGTATCAAGGCCCGTTGTTTCATTATGTCCGCCGCCTTACCCAGGGCACGCACGAGGAGATCGAGGATCTCCTGCAGGAAATTTTCATCAAGATATATCAGCATCTCAATGAGTATGAATCATCGCTGAAATTCTCCAGTTGGGCGTACCGCGTGGCGCACAACCATGTGGTCGACCATTTCAGAAAGATCAGTGCCCGTCCGAAAGCGGATGCGCTGGAAGAAAAAGAGTGGGAAACTTTGATCCGCGCCAGCATCGATCCGGAAAAGGATTTTTCCAACCGCGATTGCCTCGACCGCATCAAGGAGTGTCTGGAAGATCTGCCTCTGCAGTACAAAGAAATCCTGATCCTCAGATTTTTGGAAGAGAAAAGCTATGATGAAATCATGGATATTTTGAAAAAACCCAAAGGCAGTGTGGCGACGCTCATCGCGCGCGGACGGGGAAAACTGTTGGACAAGATGCGGGAGAAAAATATAAATTGTTTTTAAATATATGGATAGCAATAACCTGATCAAAAATACATTGGCGGAGATTGAGAAGAAGCACATCAAGCCGGAACCGAAAAGCAAGTATCTTCTGAAAAAATATTCTCGCTGGGGGATGTTTTCGGCAGTGGCATTGGCTGCGGCGTTGGTGGGCGCGGTCATGTATGATCTTTTGTCGCAATTGGACTGGAGCACGTATCAATTTTCGCACGCGAATTTTTTCAGCTATGCGCTGTCGCTTTTGCCATATCTGTGGGTAGTCATTTTTATCATTCTGGCGGGGCTGGCTTTCTGGGTGATCCGGAAAACGAACAGCGGATATCGTTTCGGACGCATGCAGATCATTTTGATCGTGGGCGGCGCTATTTTGGCAGCCGGCACGGTTTTGGCAGTTTCCAATTTTGGCGGCAATTTGAATTCCGCGATGGTACAGGATTTTCCGAACTACGCGCGGATGGTGCCGACCAAAGAGTCGCAGTGGTCGCAGCCGCAAAGCGGACTCTTGTCCGGCACGATTGAAAATGTTCAAGGAAACATCATCACACTTCAAGATTTCCAAGGCCAAGAATGGCAGGTGGATCTGGATCAGAATACTTTGGTCCGGCCGACGGCGGACATGCAGGCGGGGGAACTGATCAAAATTATCGGTACGGTTTCCGGCCAGAATATTTTCAAGGCGACTGAGATCCGGCCATGGGGCGGCATGGGCAGCATGATGCAAAATATGATGGGAAGCGGCGGCGGATGCGCGACTGGCGGCGATGTATGTCAATTGCCGGGCGGAAATATCAATGGTGACGGACCGCAAGGCCCGGCGCAAGGCAATGGTTATGGTCCGGAGGGAAATGGTCCGCGCGGCATGATGCAGGGCGGCGGCATGATGGGACGCTAGGCGAAATGAAAACTTTTCCGTTCCGTTACGTCCTATAGATTGCTAGCGTTTCAAATCAAATAAGAATTAATAATCATAACTATGAAAAAAACAGGATATATCGTTGCGGGAGTTGTCGGAGCTTTGGCGATCGGAGTTTTGGCAACAGCCGGCGCCTTCGCGTATCGCGGCAATCCGACGCAATTCGGCCCGAACCATCCGTACGGATACGGATATCAAAATCAGGCTCAGAACAATTCCGACAATCAAAATTTTTTTGATGAGATGAGATCATACATGTTCGGCAACCGTTACGGCAACAACAATGCTGATCCGGATGGTGATCGCGCGCCGGTGAATCAAGGACAAGGCTACGGTCCCGGTTACGGCTACGGCGGCGGCTTCGGTTGTCCGATGTGGAACTAAAATATTTCGAACAACAAAGCAGGATGCAAAATCCTGTTTTTGTTTTGCAAAAATTTTTTGTTTGTAATAAATTATATAAATAACAAATAAGCTAAAGTTATGGAAAAATTGGAAATCGACAAAAACAGCACGGCTCTGGTGGTTATCGATCTGCAAAAAGGCATCGCCGGCATGCCGACCCAGCCGTATGCGGCCGAGGCGGTGATTGCGAACGCGGCTAAATTGGCGCAGGCATTCCGTCAAAATGACATGCCGGTCTTTTTGGTGCGGGTGAAACCTTCCGCCGATGCGCGCGACGCGCTTAAGCCGGAAGCGGATGTGAAGATGCAGATGAATGCTTCCGCCATGCCGGCCGATTGGAGCGAGATCGTGCCGGAGATGGGGCCGGAGCCGACGGATTTTCTGATCACCAAAAAACAATGGGGCGCTTTCTATGGCACCGAGCTGGATCTGCAGCTCAGAAGACGCAAGATCGGGGCGATCGTCCTATGCGGCATCGCCACCAGCATTGGCGTGGAAAGCACGGCCCGGTTCGCGTATGAATACGGCTATGAGCAGATATTCGCCGAAGACGCGATGGCCAGCCGCTCAAAAGAAGAACATGACAGCACGATCAAAAATATTTTTCCGCGCATGGGCCGCGTCCGGAAGACGGAAGAAATTCTGGCGGAATTATAGAATTGAAAGATCCGTCGTTTGCGGGTGGTTTTTTATACACAGGGACAAAAGAGAGAAATAGTGATATGATAACACTATAATAAATAAAAACAAAAAAATGATTGAAACAAAGCCGCAATCAAGGCCCGGCTATGAATATCTGACCACCTACATGTTGGGGAAAGTCATCCAAGACCTGACCGTGGAATTTTGCAATCGCTGGATCGACAGGAAAAGCAGGACACATGATCAGATGGTCCAAGCGGCCAGGAGCAATCCGCAGAACATCGCCGAAGGGTACACGGTCGAATCACTCAAGAGCTACATCATGCTTGTCGGCGTCGCGCACGGTTCAAACGAAGAATTGGCCAAGGATTATCAAGATTTTCTACGGCAGAGAAATTTTCATATCTGGAGCAAGGACGATCCGCGAGTTAGGGTGTTTAGGGAATTTAGGGTGATTTGGGTTTCCCCAACATCCCTAAACACCCCAAAGTTGCCCAACAATCCCGAACAAGCCGCAAATTTTTTGCTCACTCTTTGCAATCTTGAAGGCTTCTTGATCAAGCGTCATGTCGATTCATTGAAGCTGAAACATGAGCGCGAAGGCGGTTTCTCGGAAAATCTTTACAGGAAAAGGATCGAATTCAGAAGAAGCGGCGATTAGTCATGTGCTATAATATAAACAATAACTATTAACAAACAAGTATGTCTATCGAAGCGATCATATTTTATCTCTTGCTCATCGATAGTATCTCGTGCAACCTGATCGTCCTGTTCGGCGAGAAATGGTACGTGAAGCATTTCCGCATCGTCTCGCGCCTGTTTCCGCCGGCCAAAGGCTGGGCCGCGTATTATCTGGTCCTGGTGCTGTGGATCGGAACGCTCATATATCGGGCCGGATTGTTCTAAGCAAAAAAGAGCTTTGGCTCTTTGCGGATAATATAAAAACAAAAAAAGAGAGGAGGTGTGATAACACATGGCAAAATTGAGCATCAAGGGATTGGCGTTGGGCTTCGGCCTCGCGTGGGGATTGTATATGCTTTGCTTGGGCTGGGTCTCCGTGACCGGCTGGGGCGCCGGAATAGTGAGTAATTTTTCTTCTCTGTATATCGGATTTGCACCCGGATTTGTCGGTGGCATCGTCGGCGCCCTGTGGGGATTTTTGGACGGGGCGGTCGGCGGCATCCTGATTGCGTATTTCTATAACATGTTTGCGGCGAAAAAATAAGCCGCGCCTCAGAACAACAAAAAGCTCGCAATTTTCTGCGGGCTTTTTGTTTCGAGCGCGTGAAGCGTGGTAGAATATAAATGTAATTGTGAAAAAAAGAGAGATGATCTATCAGTTGATAATTTTTATTATTTCCGGCGCGTTTGTCTGGCTGGCCGGCACGACATTGACTAAGACGACTGATTCTTTGGATTGCCGCTTCAAGATCGGAGAAGCTTTCGGCGGCCTGATCCTTCTGGGCATTACCGGCAATCTGACGGACATCGCGGTGGCCATCAGTGCCGCTTGGCGCGGACATATTCCGGTCGTCATCGGCAACTTGATCGGCGGCATTGCGATCCAGACGCTTTTGATCGTGATTTTTGATTTCGCAGTCAGGGGCAAGCGGCCGTTGTCATATCTGGCTGGATCGATGACCTTGTTTTTTGAAACGGTTTTCGCGATCGCGCTGGTCGTGATGGCGCTCGTCGGCACGTATATTCCCGCCAAAGATTCGATCTGGCACATGAATCCGTTTTCAATCCTGATTCTGGCGGCGTGGTTCGTCGGACTGTATCTGGTCGACAAGGCGCACAAAATCAGGCGCTTCAACGAAGTGGAGAATGATGCCGATCCTGGCCGGTCGCATGACGAATGCCGGACGACGGAGAACAGCGCTTTCTATTCCGGAAAGAAGACGTTCTATGTGATCAAAGTTTTTGTCCTGGCTTCCGCCGTCACTTTAGTCGCCGGCTATTTTTTGGAAGAATCGGGCGCAGCCTTGGCGGAATCGCTGGGTCTGAATGCGGGAATTTTCGCGGCTACGATCTTGGCCTTGGTCACTTCCTTGCCCGAGCTCAGCACCGGCTTGGAAGCGGTCTTGATCGGCGACAATCATCTGGCCTTCAGTGATATCTGGGGCGGCAACGCGTTCATGATGGTGCCGTTTTTTGCGGCCGATCTTCTGGTCGGCAAGCCGGTTTTGTCATACGCCCAAAACTCGGACCGTTTGGTCGCATTTTTGGGCGTCGCCATGATGGCGGCATACGCGGCCGCTTTTCTGGCGAGATGGCACAAGCGATATTTCCGTCTGGGTCTCGATTCCATCCTTGAGATCCTTATTTTCGCCGGCGGAATGGCGGTTTTGTTTGGAATCGTGAAATGATATTTTGGGAGAAGGCGGATAATGTGCAGCTGATTGAAAAAACCGCCTGAAGATGCTATTATGATGGAGAGATAAAATAGGCGAAAACATGACCTATCACGTCAAAACCGACAAATTTGAAGGACCTTTGGACCTGCTTTTGGAGCTGATTGAGAAAGAAAAATTAAATATTACGGAATTGAGCTTGGCGCATGTAGCCGACCAGTATTTGGATCATATCCGCGACAACGAGAACATCCATTTAGAAAATCTGGCCGAATTTTTGTCAGTCGCTGCCAAATTGATCTTGATCAAGTCGCGCGCGCTTCTGCCGCTTCTGGAATTCACGGAGGAAGAGGAAGAAGAGATCAAAGATCTGGCCAAACAGCTGGAAGAATACAAGAAATTCAAAGAAGCTTCGCTCGTTCTGGGCAAGATCGCTGAGTCGGGCATGATCAGCTATTCGCGTTCCGGCTATCTCGGCGTGCAGCCACTTTTTTATCCGCCGGAAAATTTCAACGTGTTCGATTTCAAAAAATATTTCCAAGCGGTATTGGCTGAAATTCCTATCATTGAAAAGTTGGAAGAAGAGGTTGTGCGGGAAGTTGTGACCCTGGAAGAGCGGATAAATGATTTGCAAAATACGCTTCGACGGAGGGTAGAAACATCCTTTAGTGAAATAACGCATAATGCTTCGGACAAGATCGATGTAATCCTTTCTTTTTTAGCGATGTTGGAGATGGTAAAGCAAAGAATAATCGAGGCTGAACAACAGGAACTGTTTCATGATATAAAATTAAAAAATAAAAGCGTAATTTCAGCATAACTATGGAACTCGGAAAATTAAAATCAATCATTGAAAGCGTATTGTTTATCAGCGGCGAACCGGTCAGTCTGGCCAAGATCGCCAAGATTACGCAAGTGCCGATGCCGGAAATCGAAAATGCAGTCATGCTTATGCAGGGGGAATATGCCGAAAACAGCAGAGGGCTGGTCATAATCAAAAAAGAAAATGAGATTCAGATGGCGACCAATTCGGACAATGCGACGATCTTGGACCAGCTGGTCAAAAGCGAGATCCAGGAAAACCTGAGCAAAGCGGCTCTGGAAGTTTTGGCGATCATCGCGTATCGCGGTCCGATTTCGCGCGTCGAAGTGGAGGCTATCCGCGGGGTCAATTGCAGTTTCACCGTCCGCTCTCTCATGATGCGCGGTCTTTTGGAGAGGGTCGACAACCCGAAAGACAATCGCGGCTATCTGTACAAGGTATCTTTTGATTTTCTCAAAAAGCTCGGCTTGGACGGCATCGAGAAACTGCCGGATTATGAAGCTTTGTCCCAGGATGAGAGGATCGACAGCATAATCGACAAAGAAAACAAAGGAAGCGATGCTTAATCTGATTTTTACATTATTTATAATTCCGTTCATACCTTTCTGGCTGTTCGGCCATCTGATCAGCAATGCAAGCGGAGGTGCGAACATTACATGCCAAGGAAGCATCTGCGATTTATCCGCCAAGATGGCTGATTCCAGCGATTTCATAGTTAAAAATCTGTTTCCCGTGGATTCCGCTTTGGCTTCCGGCTATGTGCCTGTCAGAACTACCAACGCGGATGATATAAAATTATGGGCCGGTTCTTCTGCGGCTATCGATGCTGATTCAGGCACGATACTGCACTATGACCAGGGGCGCAAGCATGTGCAGATCGCTTCGCTCACCAAAATGATGACGGCTATTTTGGCTGTTGAAAATATCCAAGATCTTGATAGCGCGGTCGTAACCATAAATGCGGAAGACTTGGATGTGGATGGGACGAAAGTTGGCTGTCCGACCAGCGTATATTGCAACGGTAATCGGATGTTTGTGGGAGAAAAAGTCAAAGCTATCGATCTTTTGCGCGTGATGCTGATGAACAGCGCCAATGACGCCGCCACGGCTCTGGGTTCGTACATTGGTGGCAGTCCGAAAAAATTCGTGGACATGATGAACGCTAAAGCCAAAGACATGGGTCTGACCGATACGCATTTTTGCACGCCGAGCGGACTGGAAATTGACGGTCATGAAGACGAATGTTATTCTTCTGCCTATGATATAGCCAGGATCGCGGCCTATTCGATGCGTTATGATACGATTTGGAATATAATGCGGACTCTTGACGGCCAATTTTACTCCGTTGACGGAAGAACCATGCATATCTTGCAGAATACGGATATGCTTCTGAATACTCTGCCCGGCTGTATCGGAGGCAAAACCGGGTTTACGCCGCTGGCCGGAAAATCACTTCTTTTGGGCGCGGCTGATCCGACCGGCAAACATAAGATAATCGCGGTTGTACTAAACGATGATCAGCGCTGGAGCGACATGAAAAGTTTGGTGGATTGGATTTTCAACAATTATAAATGGCAGTAGCTTATGGTGATATCACAGATACAAAATATTCCGGCGGTGGTTAACATACTCAAAATCTTGGTGACTGGAGTCGGCGCTTTTATCCTAGCTCTTTTGGGCGCGCCGGTCCTGACTAATTTTCTGTATAAGAAAAAGATCGGAATAAAGATTAAAAACAACTCTGTCGACGGTGACAAGCTGATGTATGTCAACAATCTGCATCGGAACAAGAATGGGACTCCGACCATGGGCGGTTTGCTGGTGTGGGTGACGGTATTGGTCTTAATTTTGCTGTCGCATTATATTTTTCCGGATATCGCCAGGCTGCTGTATGTAAATTTCATAGCCCGTTTGGATTTTTTCAGCCGTTCGCAGACATGGCTTCCGCTGTTTGCGCTGGTGTCAGCCGGCATATTGGGATTATTCGACGATTGGATGAGTGTGCGCGGCATCGGAAGCAACAAAGGGGGCGGCATGCGCTTCGCCATGCGCTTCGGATGGCTGATCGCCATTTCCATCCTGGGGGGATGGTGGTTCTATTTTAAATTGAACAGGCATATTGTCCACATTCCGGCGGTCGGAAATTTCGATGTGGGAATGTGGTCTATTCCGCTGTTTGTCCTGGTCATTCTTTTTACGGCTGTTTCTTCCAATGAGACGGACGGGCTGGACGGTTTGAATGGCGGCATCCTCCTGATCGCGTTCAGTTCGTTCGCGGCCATCTCATTTTTCCACAATATGATCGATCTGGCTTCTTTTTGCGCGGCCATCGCCGGAGCGCTGATGGCTTTTTTGTGGTTCAATATTTATCCGGCTAGATTTTTCATGGGTGATACTGGCGCGGTGGCGCTGGGAACGACCTTGGGCGTGGTGGCGCTTCTGACCGATTCGGTTCTAGCCATGTTTTTCATCGTTTTCATCTATCTGATCGAGTCTGGTTCGGTAGTTATCCAATTGTTGTCAAAAAAACTGTTCAAGCGTAAAGTTTTTCTGGCGGCTCCGATCCATCACCATTTCGAGGCCAAAGGCTGGCCGGAAACGAAAGTGACGATGCGCGCTTGGATACTTTCTTTGGCGATGGCGCTTGTCGGAGTGATTGTGGCCATAATGGGAATGGGCAAGATACATTGACCGCTCGATCTATTTCAAAACTAATAATTATTTTTTTTGCTACAGATTACAGTATATTGTAGCAGTTAAATAAGTATGGAAATAAAAAAAATACAGGATTTGGATGTTGCGGGCAAAAAGGTTTTGCTGCGCGTGGATTTCAATGTGGCGATCGAAAATGGAAAGGTGCAGGAATCTTTCAAGATCGCGGCCGCTAAAGAGACATTGGATTATCTTTTGAACCGCAACTGCAAAGTAGCAATGATCTCACACTTGGGAAGGCCGGAAGGGAAAGCGGATCCAAAATTCTCTTTGGCGCAGATCGTGTCCGATGCGGAAAATATTTTGGCTTCGAAAATAACATTTGTTCCGGATTGCATCGGAGAAAAAGTGAAAGAAGCCCTTGAATCGGATGTAGAGACGCAAGGCATTGCGTCTGTACTGCTTCTGGAAAATGTGCGTTTCTATCAGGGTGATGAAGCAAATGATTCTGAATTTTCCCGGAAGTTGGTGGAAAATTTCGATGTGTTTGTAAATGACGCATTCAGCGCGTCGCACCGCGATCATGCTTCAGTCTCCGGTGTGGCAAAGATTCTTCCGAGTGCGGCCGGCTTGCGTTTGCAGGAAGAGATTCATGAGATGACCATTATCAAGGACCATCCGGTGAGTCCGGCGGTGGCCATCATCGGAGGAGCCAAGATCGAAACCAAGCTGCCCGTCATAAAATTTTTCGAGGAAAAATATGATCATATCCTGGTCGGTGGCAAAATTGCCAATGAAGCGATCGATCAGAAGATTGGATTTTCAGAGAAAGTTATTTTGCCGGTTGATTTCGTTGATGACAGGTTGGATATCGGGCTGGAAACCGTTTCTAAATTCAAAGAGATAATCGCGACGGCCAAGACGATCGCCTGGAACGGACCGACCGGAAAATTTGAAGATGAAAAATACGCCAAAAGTTCCAATGAGATTCTGGAAGCGGTCATTGCCAGCGGTGCATATGTTCTGGTGGGCGGTGGCGAAACTTTGGAAATTTTGGAAAAGAACCATGCGATGGATGAGATTTCTTTCGTTTCGACCGGCGGGGGCGCGATGCTGGATTATCTGGCGGGCAACCCGATGCCGGGCATCGAGGTTTTGGAAAAATAGATATTGAATTGTGGTAGAGACGCCCCGCCGGGGCGTCTCTACGTTTCAATGTATGCAACCAAAATTCAAAAACAAATACAAAATAAAATCCGCCAGATTATCGGGATATGATTATTCCCACAATGGGATGTATTTTATAACCATCTGCACCAAGGATAGGCAGGAATTTTTTGGACGCGTTGAAAATGGGGAAATGGTTTTATCGGATATGGGGAAAATCATTCAAGATGAATTATTGCAAACGCCGAAAATCCGTCCGAATGTAAAATTGGACGAATGGGTGATAATGCCAAACCATATCCATGTGATTATTGAAATATGCAATGCAAGGGTTCCCGTAGAGACGCCCCGCCGGGGCGTCTCTACGAATGGAAACAAACGTGGTGGTTATAATCCTAAATGGAAACCAAATTCGATCGGTTCAATTATTAATCAATTAAAATCCATTTGCACAAAACGCATTTTAAAATTAGAAAATGTTACATTCGCCTGGCAATCGCGGTTCTACGACCACATCATCCGCAATGAAATTTCTTTGGACAAGATCCGCGAATATATACGAACCAATCCCCAGATGTGGGAACGGGACAGAAATAATATTGAGAATCTCTGGATCTAAATAAAGGCTCGAAAAAGCCTTATTTTTTATGTCTTACTGTTAACCTTGACTTTTGGGTTGATTTGGAGTATAATGTAAAATTACTGTGAAGTTGTTTTAAAATTCAAAACCCGCTTTTCCGACGGCTAAAATATCGGATAGGAGGTGCGACAAATGAAAAAGGTGCTTAGTGAAGACAAGTATAGGGGTTGGAATGTATGGCTGGAAGAAGGCTTTTGTGCTGTCTATGCGAGATTTCACTATACGCTTCAATATCCCAATCCAAATTGGGGAAAAGTAGTTTCCTACATCGAAAGTGTGGATATTGGCGAGGAGGAATATCGTCGCCTCTATGATGGTGAGGATCCGGCAATTGTTCTGGCTTCTTGGGAAGAAACTAAAGAGAGAATAAAAAGGGAAATATATTCTTTCTTTACCTTGCAGAAGTAAATATTAAAAAAGATATCTATCCATCTTAAAACTGGGATAGGAAAGTTGGACATAATAACTGCAAATGTCCCGCTCTGAAGGCAGGTAACTCAGAGTTGTAGAAGAAAACACCCGTGAGCCACAATAAATTTGTTGGCCATAGATCAGGTGTTCCTGCATCCCTTTTGGGATCCAAGGGTTTTGATTATAGTATCGAAGCCCTTTTTTGTTTGGTTTTTGCATATGATATAATAACTATAAGTAAAAATTAACACTTTTAAATTTATGTCTGCGATCAAGAAAATATTTGCCAGAGAAATTTTAGATTCACGAGGCAATCCGACGGTGGAAGTTGAAGTTGAATTGGAATCAGGAACAAAAGCGTTGGCGGCGGTGCCATCTGGCGCTTCGACCGGAACATATGAAGCCTTGGAGCTGCGCGACGGAGACAAAAAAAGATATAACGGGCTTGGAGTTTTGCGGGCGGTGGAAAATGTGAATAAAAAGATCCAGCCGGAAGTTGTCGGCATGGAAGTTTCGGATCAAGAATTGATTGATAAAAAAATGCTGGAACTGGACGGCACCGAAAACAAAACTAACTTGGGTGCCAATGCGATTCTCGGAGTCTCTTTGGCAGTATGTCGCGCTGCAGCGACCGAAACTGGATTGCCGCTATATAAATATATTGCACAGGCCTACAAACTACCAACTAAAAACTACAAGCTTCCTATCCCTATGTTCAACGTGATCAACGGCGGCAAGCATAGTGATTCAGGCTTGGCTATCCAGGAATATAAAATTGTGCCAAACGGCATCAAGACTTTCAAGGAACAATATCGCGCCGGCAGTGAAATTTTCCACAAACTGAAAGAGTTGATCGTGGCCGAAGGCGGCAGTGTCGGAGTGGGTGACGAGGGCGGCTTTGCACCGCACTTGGAAAGCAATTCCAAGCCATTGGAGCTGATGAACCGCGCTATCGAGGAAGCCGGATACAAAAAGGGCGAACAAGTGAGTTGCGGCGTGGATGCCGCGGCCTCCTCATTTTTCGATGAAAAAGAAAATCAATATATATTCAAGCCGGACAGCAACGGCATCTTGCGTGAAATGCTGGTCAACATATACAACGAATGGATTTCCAAGTATCATGTGATTTCGGTCGAGGATGGCCTGAATGAGAATGATTGGGAAGGTTGGCGCGCGATGAACGAAAAGATCGGCGGAAAAATCATGCTGATCGGGGACGATCTTCTGGTGACCAATGTCAAAAGACTGCAGAAAGCGATCGAAGAAAAGGCTTGTAACGCGGTCTTGATCAAGGTCAATCAGATCGGTTCGCTTTCTGAAACGATCGATTGTATCAAGCTGGCCAAGAAGAACAAGATGAAAATCGTCATCTCTCACCGCAGTGGCGAGACGACTGATGATTTCATCGCGGATCTGGCGGTGGGAACCGGCGCGGAATATATCAAGTCCGGTTCGCTTTCGAGAGGCGAAAGAATCTGCAAATACAATAGGCTTTTGAGGATTGAAGAAGAATTAAAAAATAAAAAGTAAAGACGCTCCGGCGGAGCGTCTCTACGGGACATGGAAAACAAAAAATCACCTACAGTATTAGTGATCCTGGATGGCTACGGCGTGGCTCCGGCCGGACCGGGCAATGCCATTGCGCTTGCCAAAAAACCGAACATCGATCGGCTGTTTGAAATTTATCCGTCAACGACGCTCGGCGCGACGGGTGAAGATGTCGGATTGGAAGATCACAAGATGAGCGGCTCCGAAGCTGGACATATGAATATCGGCGCGGGCCGGATTATCATCCAAGATTCCAAGATTATCAGTGACACGATCCGTGACGGAAGTTTTTTCACGAATCCGGCCATGGTTGGGGCGATAGTGCATGCCAAAAAATTCGGCGGCAAGCTGCACGTCATGGGACTCATGGGCGATTCCGATAGTCCGCATAGCGATCCGGAGCATTTACGTGCTATCTTGAAACTGGCCAAACAAGGCGATGTTTCGGAAGTTTTTTGCCATCTTTTTACTGACGGCCGCGATTCGTATCCAAGAAGCGCGTCGGAACATCTGAAGCATTTTCGAAAGATAATGGAAGAAGAAGGGATCGGCAAGATCGCCACGATGAGCGGCCGGTTCTATGCCATGGATCGGGCCAAAAATTGGACGCGCCTGACCAAAGCGTATGACGCGATGGTTTTTGCTCGCGGCGAAAAAGCCGGAAGCGCGGAAGAGGCGATCGAGAATACCTACAAAAATAATTTGACAGATGAATATCTGTTGCCGACGGTAATCATGGAAGACGGTTCTCCGGTGGCCAAGATAGGAAGAGATGATTCACTCATATTTTTCAATCTGCGTTCCGATCGGGCGCGACAGATGAGCAAACTTTTTGTCGCTATGGACAAGGAAAGTATCATTCGTGACAACATGCCGGTCCTTGATAAGATAGAAAATATGTATTTTGTGGCCATGACTGATTTCGGGCCGGGCCTGGATGAGCATACGGCTTTTCCGGAAGTTATGGTGCTGGCTACTTTACCGATGTTGTTGGGAAAACGGATGAAACAGCTTTATATCGCGGAATCCGAAAAATTCGCCCATATCACGTATTTTTTCAACGGCGGCTATGCCGATCCGGTGGATGACGAGGAAAGAATCATGATTCCGTCGCCGGTCGTCGAATCTTATGCAAAAATTCCGCAAATGTCAGCGGCAAAAATAACAGAAACAGTTTTGGAAAAGATCAAAAATGAAGAATTTGATTTTATTGCTATAAATTATGCGAATGCAGACATGGTTGGACACACCGGAAATTTGCCAGCCACTGTCAGGGCAGTGGAAATCTTGGATGAACAGATCGGCATCCTGTCTCAAGAAGTCTTGGAACGCGGCGGCAATCTGATAATTACGGCCGATCATGGCAACGCGGACAACATGCTGGATGAAAATTCCGACCAGCCGAACACTTTCCACACCAAAAATCCGGTGCCGTTCCTGTTGGTCAGCGACAGATTCAAGGGAGCGAAATTGAGAGCGGACGGGGTGCTGGGCGATATCGCGCCGACCATTTTGGATGTTTTGGACATCGACAAGGCAAACATCATGATCGATTCGCTTCTAATAAAATAATGATTCCTAAAACTCGGTTTTAGGAAAAAAAATTTATGGCAAAAATAATCTGCATCGGTTCATCCACCAAGGATATCATTTTTCCGATCACTGACGGATGGGTGGTGGAAACACCTGAGGATATTGAAGCGCAGGAAAAAATAATTTTTGAGCTGGGCGCGAAATACCAAGTTTCCGAAGAGCGCCATGAAACGATCGGCGGCTGCGCGGCCAATGTGTCGTGCGGATTGGCCAAACTTGGTCTTGCGGCATATTGTTGCACGCGAGTCGGAAGTGACATCTCCGGCAATTGGATAAAAAAAGAACTGGAAAAATTCGGCGTAAAACCCGATCTGGTTCAGACCGGCGAGCACAGAAGTGATCTTTCTGCGATTATTGCCAATATTCCAAGCGAGGATCGGATAGTTTTTTCCGACCGCGATGCCAATGAAAAATTGAAAATCACGGAAGAAATTAAAAATCATCAAGCCGAATTCATTTTCATAAGTTCGTTGAACGGAAACGGTGATGAGAGTTGGGATAAAAAATTGGATAAGATCTTGTCATTGTTGTCGTCTGAAAAAATTATTTTCAACCCCGGGCAGAAAAATATTAAGACTCATCCGGAAAAAATCATTGAAACGATCCGGAAATCCCATATGCTGATCATCAATAAGGATGAGGCGATCGAAGTTGTCGACAAATTGGACGGATTTTCCGAAGAACAGCTGAATGATGAAAAATTCTTGGCGGAAAAATTAAATGAGCTTGGAGCTAAGATCGTGGCGCTGACGGACGGTTTACGCGGAGCGTGGGCCTTTGATGGAAAAGAATTTTTGCATGTGGAGGCCAGGAAAGAAAAAGTGGCGGACAGTCTGGGTGCGGGGGATGCTTTTTCCAGCGGATTTATCGCGGCGCATCTGAAAGGAAAAAACTTAGAAGAATGTTTGGAATGGGGAATTGCCAATGCCTCTAGCGTAGTGAAATATTACGGAGCTGTAGAAGGCTTGCTGACAGAAGAAAAAATAAAACAAGCATGAAAAATTTAGAAAAATTGTTCAATCCGCAATCGATCGCCATCGTCGGAGCCTCGCAGGAACGCGGCAAGGTCGGTTATGTTATAAGCAAAAATTTGCTCGAGCTTGGTTATGACGGCAAGATTTTTTTGGTTAACCCGAAGCATGACAAACTTTTTGATCATCGAAGCTACAAGAGCTTGACGGATATTACGGAAAAAGTCGATCTGGCTATCATTGCTATTCCGTCCAAGATTGTGGTGCCGACCATCCGTGCGGCTTCCGATCGCATCAAAAATTTTGTGGTAATTTCGGCCGGTTTTGCCGAAACGGATGAAAAAGGAAAACAGCGGGAAAAAGAGTTGCAACAATTGGCGGAAGAAAAAAAATTGAATATTCTGGGGCCGAATTGTCTCGGCTTCATCGTTCCGAAATTGAAGCTCAACGCGTCCTTTGCCGGCGGATTGCCGAAGGCGGGCAACATCTCATTCATCTCCCAATCCGGCGCGCTGGCGGTGGCCATCATGGACATCGCCCACAAGGAGAATATCAGATTTTCCAATATTGTTTCAGTCGGCAACAAGATGCAGATCGACGAATCGCGCCTGTTGGAATACTTGGCTCAAGATGCAGACACGAAAGTCATCGGGATGTATCTGGAAGGCATTTATGACGGACAAAAATTTCTAGAAATCTCGCAAAAAGTTTCCAAGGAAAAACCGATTGTGATCCTGAAGGCGGGCAAGACGGAAAAGGCGCAGAAAGCCATTTCGTCGCATACCGGCGCCTTGGCCGGAAGCGATGACATCATGAGCGCGGCCTTTGCGAAAGCCGGCATATTGCGGGCGGAAAATCTGGAAGATTTTTTCGCGTTGTTGCAATTGATTTCCGCCAGTAAAGTTCCGGAAAACAACAAAGTTGCCGTGGTTACCAATGCCGGCGGACCCGGAGTTCTGACGACGGACGCTTTTCGCCAAAAGTCGATCGAGCCGGCCAATTTAAGCGACAAAACCAAATCGGCTTTGCGCAGTTTTTTGCCGCTTGAATCTTCCGTGGAAAATCCGATCGATCTTCTGGGCGATGCGATGGAGGACAGATATGAAAAAGCTTTGGAAATTCTGGATGAAGAAAAAGAGGTCGGTTCCATCCTGTGCGTCCTGACGCCGCAGGACCAAACACCGGTCGCGAAAATTGCGGACAAAATAATCAAATTCAAAAAACGATCCAGAAAATCCGTTCTTACGATTTTTATCGGAGGAGAACGGGTTGAAAAAGAAATTATGCGGCTAAAGGAAAATGATGTGCCTAATTTTTCTTTTCCGGACCAAGCGGTGGATGCGTTGAGCAAATATTATTCCTGGAAAGCGCGAGCCGTAGCGACCGAATCGCCACAAAAAGAAAAGGTAAACGCGGAGCGGCGTAAAAAAGTTTTGGAAATTATTAAAAAATCCAAAGAAGAAAAGCGAGGAGCCTTGCTGTTTTCAGAAGCGCAGGAAATTATGTCGCTTTATGGCATCAGAACCCCGGACATAAAGAATGTCAAAGTGGGCGAGTCTTTGCCGCAAGATTTGGAATTTCCGGTAGTTATGAAAGTGGATAGTGACAAAGTTTTGCACAAAACCGACCGCCAGGGAATTATTCTTGGCATAAGAAATCGCAGTGATTTGGAAAAAGCGTTTGAAACGATGCGGACAAATTTTCCGGGAGAAAATTTCCTGATCCAAAAGATGCTCCCGATCAAAACCGAGCTCATTCTGGGCATCAAGCGGGATGCGACCTTCGGGCCGATCGTGGTCTATGGGCTGGGAGGAATATATACCGAGATCTTGAAAATGGTCGATTTTTTAGTTCCGCCGCTGTCGGAAGAAGAAATAAAAAATGCACTTCTGGAGAGCCGGATAAAATTTTTGTTTTCTGAAACGCGCGGACAGGAGTCATATGACGCGGATGAGATGGCCAGGATACTGCATGATATGTCGCGCCTGGCGCAAGAAGCCGAGGATATCAAGGAATTGGATATCAACCCGCTTCTGGCCTATAATGACGGCAAGGAGGCGGTCGCGATCGATGTCAAAATCATAATTTAAAAATATGGAAAAAATAAAAATTCTTCTGGTGGATGATGACGAGTCTATCCGCGGGATGTATGCGGAGATCTTCAAGCGGGAAAATTTCGAGGTGTCCGAGGCGGCGGATGGCGTAGCGGGTCTGGATATGGCCGTGAAAAATGTTCCGGATGTCATCTTCACCGGAATCGTCATGCCGACGATGGACGGCTTCGCTCTGATGGAAGCGCTCAAGAAAAATGTCATTACGGCGAAGATTCCAGTCGTGATCTCTTCACATCTCGGCCGCGAAGAAGACCAGCGGCGGGCCGACGAGCTTGGCGCCAAAGGTTTTTTTGTCCGCGGATTCTACACACCGAACGAGATCGTGGAGAAGATCCGCGCCATCTTCAACCTGGCGGAGTATCGGCTGAAATTCTCGCCGAGTGAAGCTGACGCGCCGCAGTTGGCCAAAGATATGCATTTCCAGGAAAATTTCAAATGCGCGAGCTGCGGTGGCGAGCTGGTTTTGTCACTCAAGCTGACTGACGTCGAAGGGCATAATTTCAATGCCCGATTCATCTGTTCGAAATGCAACAAAGTCCAGGAGTAATGTCTGTAAAATTATATTTTGAAGCGGGGTTTCCAGGCCTCGCTTTAGATTGAAAGAATATATGACACACAAGATTTGGAACGTAAAAGATAAAATTTCAGAGATAAGTTCCGGATTGAGGGATAAATTCCATCCGGTCGTCCTCCAGCTTCTTCACAATCGCGGCATTCTGACCGATCAAGCGATTGAAAAATTCTTCAACTTTAGCTATGACGCCGACGTGCATAACCCGTTTTTATTCAAGGATATGCAAAAAGCCGTCGGTCGGATCATCCAGGCCAAAGAAAAAGGTGAGAAAATCGCCGTTTTCGGCGATTATGACGCGGATGGTGTGACAGCCACGGCTCTTCTTTTCGAAGCCTTGTCGGATCTGGGCTTCAAAGATGTCGTCGCGTATATTCCGGATCGGCAGAGCGAAGGATATGGCATGAACACGTCGGCTGTCGGATATTTGTCAAAAGAAGGCGTCCGATTGATTGTTACGGTCGATTGCGGCATCACTAATATGGCCGAAGTGAAAAAAGCCGAAAGCCTTGGAATCGATGTGATCGTAACCGATCATCATCATGTGCCGAAAGATCTGCCGCAAGCCGTCGCTCTAATCAATCCGCACAGGGAAAATTGTGGCTATCCTTTTACCGATCTGGCCGGCGTAGGCGTGGCTTTCAAATTGGCGCAGGCATTATATATGAAGATGGAACCGGCCAAGATCGACCGATTGAAGTGGCTTTTGGACTTGGTGGTGATCGGCACGGTGGCGGATTGCGTGCCCTTGATCGGAGAAAATCGGGTGTTGGTGAAATACGGATTAGTCGTGCTATCAAAAACTCGCCGGGCGGGGCTTTTGGAAATGTTCAAAGTTGGGCGGATTTCGATCGATGAAAATAACGTTCCGGATACGCGGAAGATCGCTTTCCAGATCGCTCCGCGCATCAACGCAGCCGGACGGATGGATCATGCCAGCATATCATATAGACTGATGATTGAAAAAAATACGGTCATGGGCCGTGATATGGCGCTGGAAGTCGAAAAGAAGAATCAGGATCGCCAAAAAATCACCGGTGAGATCGCCAGAGAAGTGCGGACCTTGGCGGAAAATTCTTTCAAGGATAGGAAATTGATCTTTGCATCAAACGAGCATTGGCAGGTTGGAATTCTCGGCCTCATTGCCGGTCGGATCGCGGATGAATTCAATAAACCGACGGCTATCTTCCAGAAGCAGGGTGGGGAATTTGTCGGATCCTTCCGCAGTATCGATCAAGTCAATATCATTGAAGCGCTTGAAAAATGTTCGGATCTTCTGATTCGCTTCGGCGGACATTCGCAGGCGGCCGGCGTGACCGTCAAAGAAGAAAATATGGAAAAATTATATGAAAAATTGTCCGATCTGATCGAAAAAGAATTGGCTGGCAAGGATATCGCGCCGAGCATTGATGTCGATGCGGAGATATCCGCTGGAGATGTCGATTGGAACTTGCTCCAAGAAATAAAAATGATGGAACCGTTCGGCGAAGGCAATGAAGAGCCGGTCTTTCTGATGAAGAACCTCCTGGTTGAAGATGTGAAGACTGTCGGCAATGGCAGCAAACACATGAAGCTCGGCTTGCGTTCCGAGGGCGTTCCGAAGCTGTTTGAATCGATCGGATTCGGATTGGGCGAAAATGCCTTGGACTTGAAAGCCGGTGATTCAATCGATATCGTTTGCAATCTGCAGGAGGATGAATGGAATGGGAACAAAAAGATACAGTTCAATCTTGTGGATATAAAAAGAACTTGAAATATGCTAGAATATAATCATGGATGAAAAAATAACCATGTTCACCGACGGCGGTTCAAGGAACAATCCGGGTCCGGCGGCGATCGGTGTCTATATTGAAACGCTCGGTAAAAAATATTCGGAATATATCGGTGAAAAAACCAATAATGAAGCCGAATATATGGCGCTTATCTTCGGCCTGCAGAAATTGAAACAGCTTCTGGGCAAAGAGAAGATGAAGCAAGCGGAGGTCGATTGCTATTTGGACAGCGAACTGGTTGTGAAGCAGTTGAACCACGAATATAAATTAAAAGAAAAACATATCCAGGAGTTTTTCATCGATATCTGGAATCTGATGTTGGATTTCAAGTCGGTTCGGTTCACCCATGTTTTGCGGGAAAAAAATAAGATTGCCGATGCTTTGGTGAATGAGGCGTTGGACGCGAGGAAAAAACAAAATAATTTGTTCTAAAATAAATATTTCAAGACATTGGATGTCCGACGCGCCGAAAGGTTAAAGACATCCGATGTCCAGCGTTAGCAAATATGACAAAAAAACGCATAATCTGGCTGATCATAATCATCGCCGTGATCATCAGCGGATATCTGATGCTTCGCAAGAAGCCAGTCAGTCCGTACACGACGGAAGCGGCAACGCGGGGAAATTTAAAACAGACCGTCTCTTCGACCGGAACTTTGAAAGCGGAGCAGGAGATAGATCTGAACTATAAAGCGGTCGCGAAGATCGACAGCATCTTGGTGAATGTGGGCGATGCGGTCAAGAAAGGGCAATTATTGGCTGTCATCGATCAAGAGACTTTGCCCGAACAATTGGTCCAGGCTCGGGCCAATTTCGTCACCCAGAAACAGACTTTGATAAATATGAAAAGAAGGGATGATCTGTACAATGGCGCTCAGGTGGAAGCGCAAAGAGCGGTGGTTGATTCGGCCCAAGCCGGCATCGATTCGATCCTGACTCAGATCGCGAATACGAAAATAATTTCTCCGATCGACGGCATCGTCACTCAGAAAAACGGCGATGTCGGAGAGCTGACCTCATTGACGACGCCGATCCTGACCGTGGCCAGCCCCGGACAATTGCATATCGAGTCGAACATCTCGGAATCGGATATTGCCAAAGTGGCGGTCGGGCAAACCGCCCAGGTGACTTTTGACGCGTTCGGGCAGAATCAGATCTTCAATGCGACAGTGACTGATATCGATCCGGCGGCAACTGTGATTTCGGACGTGGTCTATTATCGCGTGAAACTTAATCTGGACAACAATGACCCGCGCTTGAAATCCGGAATGAGCGCCAATGTCGATATTTTGACGGCGGAAAAAGACAATGTTTTAATGATTCCGCAAAGGGCGGTCAAGACGGACAATAATGGCCAGCAATACGTAGACGTTTTGATAGGAACGGACGTGAAAACGCAAACCACACAGAGAAAAAATGTTGAAACGGGATTGTCCGGCGATGACGGGATGATTGAAATAAAATCCGGATTGAATGAAGGGGATAAGGTGGTAACATTCACGAAGGCTTCTTAGACATTGGATGTCTAAGTGTTAGGCGGCCTGTCCGCTGCATCTCAAAAGCTGAGCTTTAAAGAATCCTTAAAGGAAACTCAAAAGCTCAGCTTTGGGATACTCGGCGGACAGGCCGCTTGAATTGAAAGTATTTTTGAAAATAAAAAGCCCGCTTACTTTCCACGAATGTTATCGTAGATTTTCAGCGGAGCTTCACTAAAGGAGGCCACCCACGGATAATATAGTGCCAAAACAAAACATAAGTATTTTGTTAGGTGCTTGCATGTGGGTGCAAAAGGTAAGGACTAAAGTCAGCATGATGCAAATTGAAAACATCATGACGTCTAACTTTGTGTATCTCTCGCTCATTGCGTGCCTCCTGTAAACGGTGAATGTGATTTTTAAGGTGTTTTAAATTATACTCTTTATTTTATTAAATGTCAAGTTCAATAATCCAAGTTAAAAATCTTCAAAAGACGTACGATAGCGACGGCGTTTTGACTCCCGCGGTGAAAGGAGTTTCTTTTGGAATTGAAAAAGGCGAGTTTGTCTCGATCATGGGTCCGAGCGGATCCGGCAAATCGACGCTCATGCAGATGCTGGGTTTTTTGGATCGGCCGAGCGGCGGGGAATATATTTTTGATGGCACGAACACGGAGAATTTTTCTGATGATCAGTTGGCCACGATCCGTAATGAAAAGATCGGATTCGTTTTTCAGACTTTCAACCTTCTGCCGAAAACGACCGTCTTTGAAAATGTGGAATTGCCGTTGATGTATGATCCGCATATCTCAAAGATAAACGAAGAACAGGTTCTGGATGCTTTGAAAAGCGTGGGGATGGACCATCGCAAAGATTATTTTTCCAACCAGCTGTCCGGCGGGGAAAGACAGCGGGTGGCGATCGCCCGCGCCTTGGTCAACAATCCGAGCGTGATTTTTGCGGACGAGCCGACCGGCAACTTGGATTCCAAATCCGGCACGCAGGTGATGAAAATTCTTCAAGCTTTGAATGACGCCGGCAACACAATCGTGCTTGTCACGCACGAAACTTTCACAGCCGAGCATGGAAAGAGAATGATCCAAATGAAAGATGGAGAAATTGTTTCTGATCAGAAAATAACCAACCGCCGCTTCGCGACAGATGGAGAGTTGTTGAAATAAATGCAATTTACAGATCCTGTCAAAATCGCATACAGAAATCTGGCGGCGAATAAGTTTCGCTCGTTTTTGACTATTTTGGGAATCATCATCGGTGTCGGTTCTGTCATTTTAATCATGGCCATCGGCCAATCGGCGCAAGGCTTGATCCTGGACCAGATCAAAGGTGTCGGATCGAATCTGGTCGTGGTCATGCCGGGCGGTAGCGATGAAAAGGGACCGCCGGCGGAAGCGATGGGAATCAAGATTACCACTTTGAAATACGACGACTTTCTGGCAGTGACTGACACTAACAACGTGCCGGAAGTGCAGGACGGCGCGGCGTATGTGCAGGCGAACGAGATCGTGGACTACAACGGCAATGAGATGTCATATTCCATAAACGGCGTGACGCATGATTATGCCAATGTCGAGAATATCGACATCCAAAAAGGCCGTTCGTTTCTGCCGGAAGAAGATACGAATATGGCGCGTGTGGCCGTCATCGGCGCGAATGTGCAACGCGATCTTTTCAATAGGGATGACGCAGTCGGCAAACAGATTAAAATCAACGATCAATTGTTTACGGTGGTCGGAGTTTTCAAGGTCAAAGGCGGCGCTGGCTTCGGCGGCGGAGCGACGGACGACATGATTCTTCTGCCGTTTCGGACGACGCAGAAGTTAATTTTGGGCATTGATTACATCGACATAATGCGTCTGCGGATCACGGATGCGTCGCAGATCCAGGCGGCCAAGGATGACATCGCCAAAACTTTGCGTATCCGGCACAATATTTCCGATCCGACAAATGATGATTTTTCCGTGCGCGACATCGCCTCGGCCCTGTCGGCTGTCACGAGCGTCACGGACGTCTTGCGCTATTTTCTTTTGGCAGTGGCTTCCATTTCTCTTTTGGTCGGCGGAGTCGGCATCATGAATATCATGCTTATCTCCGTCAATCAACGCATCCATGAAGTGGGTCTCCGGAAAGCGGTAGGGGCCAAAAACTCCGATATCCTCGAGCAATTTTTGATCGAATCGGCCACGATCACTCTGGTCGGAGGATTGGTCGGCATAATTTGGGGCGTGCTGTTCGCTTTTCTTATTTCAGTGATCGTTACGAACGGATTTGGCTATGATTGGCAGTTCCTGATCTCCTGGCAATCAATCGCAGTCGCAACCTTGGTTTCCGTCGCGATCGGGTTGGTGTTTGGAATATATCCGGCCAGAAAAGCATCGAAAAATTCGCCGATGGAAGCCTTGAGATACGAATAATATGCGTGAATTTTTAATATCCATAAAATTAGCTGTCAAGAGTATCGAATCTAATAAAGGCCGGACGGTTTTGTCGATTCTTGGAATCATCATCGGCGTGGCTTCGGTCATCCTGATTTTGACGTTCGGGTTGGGCATGAAAAGCTATGTGGTCGGGGAAATTGAAGCTTTCGGAACGAACGTAATTTCCGTCAAGCCGAAAGTGCCGCAGGCCAAGATGGCATCCGTCCAAAATTTGCGCGGGGCGATCTTCGGGTTGGTAACCACGCTGAAGGTGGACGACATCGAATATGTCGCCAAAGAAGCGCACAATATTTCCGGCTGGTACGCGGTCAATATGGGACAGGCGGTGGCCAGCTATGGCTCGACGACCAAGCGCGCGACTTTGTTCGCGACGACTTCCGGAGTGTTCGATGTGGATCCTGAAACCAAAATTGCCGATGGGCGCGCTTTTTCAGATCTGGAGGACAAAAGCCTGGCGCAGGAAGTTGTGCTGGGCAGTGCCATCAAGAACGAATTGTTTGCTGACGAAAATCCGCTGGGCAAGGAGATCAGGCTGGGCGGTCAGAATTATCGGGTGATCGGCGTTTTGCAGGAGCGCGGTTCGACCGGATTCTTCAATTTCGACGATCTGATCTATGTGCCGCTTCGGACGTATCAGAAAAAGATCGCCGGCATCGACTACACCCAGGGCGGCGTTTTCGCCTTGAAAGACACCAGTCAGACGGATGCGACGATCGCGGAAGTGAATTCCATCATGGATGATCGCCATAAAATTACCGATCCGAGCAAGGAAGATTTTACGACCACTTCGATTTCGGAAGCGACCGGAATTTTGGATCAGGTTTTTCTGATCATTAATCTGCTTTTGGTCGGACTGACTTCCATCTCGCTTCTCGTTGCCGGCGTGGGGATCATGAATGTCATGTATGTTTCCGTCACGGAACGAACTTTCGAGATCGGTCTGCGAAAGGCGGTCGGTGCCAAGCAGTCGTATATTTTGAAGCAATTTTTGCTGGAGGCGATCATGATCACTGTGCTCGGCGGGATTGTCGGGGTTATTTTGAGCGCCGGTGTGGCGTATGTCGCTACTATCTATGCCGCCAAAGCTGGCTTTGCGATCGTTTTCAATCTTTCTTGGTCGGTGGTTGGAGCCGGTCTGGGCTTCGCCGCGATCACGGGCCTGATTTTCGGTTATTATCCGGCTCGCAAGGCGTCACAGCTTTCTCCGATGGAGGCGTTGCGGAAAGAATAATATTAAGCAATAATATGAAAAAACGGCAAGTTGTTGCTGACGGGCGTTTATGATACTCTTAAATCAGCTTTAGTTTTAGCCAAATTAAAAAAGGTAAATATGGACCGTTTTAAAAATTATCTGTCGAAAATAAAAAATGTCCGCGCTTATTTTGCCAAAAAATTTCTGATGCCTCGGATCGCGCGACAGGTAGTTCCATTGTTGGAAGATGAGATGCAGACGAAGGTCGAACGGAACCGGAAGATGGATATGTACATTGAATTCGTCCTGATCTTCATTTTGGGCATTTTGATCGGCATTGCGGTCAAAACCGAGGCGAATAAAAAAATTACTATCGGCTTCGATGATTATCAGATGAAGCTGTACAGGCCTGATTTCAATATCGATCAGCTTCAGGCCGATACGGAAAAGAAAGACGCGCAGAACCAAGGCGGTTCTGGCCAGGATACCTCTGCTATCGGGGCGACTTGTTCGGACGCATCAGTCAATAATTAGAAATTAAAATAACTCTTATGGAATCGAAGAAAGATAAAAGAATCAAAAGTCTGATTTCGATCACTATCCTTTTGGGCGGACTTTTTGTCGGCAGCTTGTTCGTGGACATCGCGCAAATTATTAAGGGTGAGGGTTTTTCTTCCAAAAATCTGAACCAGTCGGACATTTTCGAGGCTAACGGAAAAACCTGGGTCGCCTACAACGAGCCGGCTGTTACGGTCAAGGTTATCAATGACGACAGTTGCGGCAACAAGTGTGATCCGAGCGAGGCATTGGTCTGGTTGAGGAGGGTTTTGCCGACCATCAATGCGCAAAAAGTATCTTTTAACAGCCAGGAGGGGAAAAATCTAATTGGAGAATTCGGCATCTCGACTTTGCCGGCTTTCATTTTTGACAGCAATGTGGCTAAGACTGATTTCTACAACCAGGCCAAGGTTCTGTTTGATGACGTGAAGGATGATTCATATGTTCTGAAAACCCAGGAGCTGGGACTGACCCCGGGGGAATATCTGGATGCTCCGAAAGTTAATGACAGCGATCCGACGTTCGGCAAGGCCGACTCGAAAGTAAAAGTCGTCGTCTTCTCGGATTTCCAATGCCCGTACTGCAAGATGTTTTGGTCAACTCTTCGCGATACGATGAAAAATTATGCCGACAAGGTTCTGTTCGTATACAAGCATCTGCCGCTGGACATCCATCCGCAGGCGGATAATGCCGCTTTGGCGGCCGAGTGCGCGCAGGAACAAAATAAGTTTTGGGAATATGGCGACAAGCTGTATGCGACCCAAGATGACTGGGGCAAGACAACTGACACCCAATTATTCAAAACGTATGCCCAACAGCTCGGATTGAATACGGCGCAATTCAACCAATGTTTGGACGGCCAGAAATATCAGAGCATGATCGACGCCGACAAAAATCAAGCCAATGATCTGGGGCTTTCCGGAACGCCGGCGATTTTCGTAAATACGCAATTCAAAAATGGCGTGGTCAGCGCGGATGATCTGAAGAATTCTATCGATCAAGAATTGAACAAATAATCTTTTCAAAATTAAAGAAGCCGGCGAGTCATTGCCCACCGGCTTTTATATCGTACATTACGAGATTCGCGAACCTGTTCAACTCATCAATTTTAGTCTCTTTTGTTACGAACTGGGAGTTGAAGCTTACGGTCGCACTTACGTTTAGGTGAACACCATCTATTGCAACTTCTTTGAGTCTCTTTTTTAATCTATTCTCGAAAACCATTGTGTCGGTTTTTTTCGAGAATATTGCGATTACTCTAAATTCGTCCCCACCAACTCTGCAGGTGATGTCATATGGACGCTTAGAATTGAACAATTTTTTTGCGATTGCCTGAAGTGCTCTGTCACCGACGGTTTCTGCGTAAAGCTTGTTTATTTCTCCCAATTTATCTACATCAATACTTGCGACGCAGATAAATTTGCTGGCGAGTTCTTCTCTGTCTATCAACGCTTGTATCTCTGCCATTTTTTCCTCGAAATACTTTCTATTTCCCAAGCCAGTCAGATGATCGATCCGTGCTTCCTCCCTTAAACTGGAGTTCTCTTTTGTAAGATACACGATGACATCTATGAGAAATGAAATCTTCCGATCTTTGTCCATGCCAACCTCCTTTTACTCTGCTCCCTGTTATGTTAAAGAACGGGTAAAAATTCATACTAATACGACATTTTACCACTAAGTTGGCAAAAAGTCAAGTTTTTCAGTATGTCAGTTGCAAAAAAGCCTTTAGACTGGTATCATTTTAATATATGCAAAATGATTTATCAAACAAAATAGAGGAGATTTTAAGCCGCGGCGTGGCTGAAGTTATCGACCGGAAAAATCTCAAAAAAAGGCTTTTAAGCGGCGAGAGATTGCGCATCAAACTGGGCATCGATCCGACCAGTCCTAATCTGCACATTGGCAGGGCGGTGACACTCTTGAAGATGAAGGATTTGCAGGATCTGGGTCACCAAATCGTTTTATTGGTCGGAGATTTCACAGGAGTTATCGGAGACGCTTCAGATAAGGAAAGCGAACGTCCGATGCTTGACGAAGAAGTTGTTAAAAATAATTTAGCTACTTATTTCGAACAAGCTGGAAAAATTTTGGATCTGGAAAAGGTTGAAAAACATTTCAATTCCGAATGGCTTTCGAAATTAGGTTATGTCGAAATTGGCGAACAAGCCGACCAATTTTCATTGGCTGAATTCATCGCGCGTGAGAATATCAAGAAAAGATTGGATAAGGGCACAAGAATTTCCTTGCGCGAACTTTTGTATCCGTTGATGCAGGGTTATGACAGCGTGGCTGTGAAAGCGGATCTGGAATTGGGCGGCACGGATCAAAGGTTTAATCTTTTGGCCGGACGTGAGCTGCAGAAGCATTACGGACAACAAGCCCAGGACATTTTAATGGTCAATCTGATAGAAGGGACTGATGGACGTAAGATGAGTTCCAGCTGGGGCAACACAGTCAATCTATTGGACGTTCCAAGTGATATGTTCGGCAAGATCATGAGTATTCCGGATGAATTGATCATTAAATATTTCATTCACTGCACGCGTGTTCCGATGCAAGAAGTTGGAAAGATGGAAGAAGAAATGAAAGCAGGAAATTTGAATCCGCGCGATGCCAAATTATCTTTGGCGGAAGAAATCGTGAAATTATATCACAGCGAAACGGAGGCGGAAAAGTCGAAAGAATATTTTGTGAAGACTATTTCAAACAAGGAGACGCCTGAGGAGGTAAAGGAGGTAAGGGTTGATAAGGAAGAAATAAAATTAGTCGAGTTTTTGGTGTTGGCTGGTCTAGCAACAAGCAATGGAGACGCCAGAAGAAAGATTGAGCAAGGCGGAGTGGAAATAAACGGGCAAAAGGAAAATGATTGGCAGAAAGTGTTAACCAAAGCAGATGATGCGGCGGTTATAAAAGTTGGAAAATTCGGATTTGCTAAAATAAAATTCTAACATAATGAAATTTTTATCTGATTGGTTTAAAAAAATATTTTCCGCTGAAAAGCCAGCCGTAGGGAATGCAGATCTGCGTTCTGTCGTGGTGGGAAAAATTTTGGAAATTGAAAAACATCCTAATGCTGATAGATTACAAATTGTCAAGGTAGAGACGCATAGCAATGCGTCTGTACAGGATGCAATTCAAATTGTTTGCGGCGCAAAAAATATTACAGTTGGTCAGAAAGTTCCAGTGGCTTTAGTGGGCGCGAAATTGCCAAATGGCATGGAAATCAAAGAAGCGGAGATCCGCGGCGTGAAATCTTTTGGGATGCTGTGCGCGTCGGATGAGCTGGGATTGGGCTCGGATCACAGCGGGATTATGGTCTTGGATGAGAAAGCAGAGATAGGAAAAGAATTTTCAAAATATAAGCCATGCTAAGGTTGAACCTTAGAAAGGCTTAGGCTCCGCAAAGGTTCAACCTTGGAAGAGTTTTTTAAATAGTCTTGTCGCAGTCGAATGTGCAAGAATAATCATTATTCAGTATTAATATATCTATGAGAAAAATTGTCATCAAGGATAAGGACGAAAAAATCCTGCTAGAAGAACTTAACAAAAGGAGCGACATAAAGGCTGAACGCATTAAGAGAATGTTGGCTTTGCCGGATCTTACTAAAAGAGAAAATTCTCCTGTAAGAATTATAAATGACAAAGTATTGGAACTTCCAAGGTTCGCTGATTTTGATATTGTTGAAATCCCGAAAATCGTGACGGTTGAGGATGATTTTGATCTGTTGAACACACCAAAAGATCATCCAAGTAGAAGAGAGTCTGATACATATTATTTGGACGATAAACATATTCTACGTACGCAAATGACTGTAATGTGGCCGTATTATTTTCGGGATGAAGATGTTTTAGAAAGACTGAAAAAAGATGGGGAGGTTGGTTCATTGGCACCGGGAATTGTTTGGCGTAAAGACGAAATAGATAGAAAACATTTTCCAGCATTTCATCAGACAGACTTTTTGTATGTTTGCAGAAAAGATAAGAGGATAATTACTCTTGAAGAATTGCAAGATGTCCAGGCAGACGCCGTAAAGGCAATTTTCGGTGAGGATATAGAATACAGATTTTTAGAAGATACTTTTCCGTTTACAGATCCTTCAACGCAAGTTGAAATTAATTGGCAGGGCAATTGGATTGAAATAACTGGTGCTGGTCTTGTGCATGAGAATTGTCTTAGAAACTTTGGATTAGATCCCGAAGTTTATAATGGTTGGGCTGGCACATTTGGATTAGATAGAGTTGCCATGATAAAGATGGAAATTCCTGACATCAGGATCCTTTGGTCAAATGACGAAAGGATCACGAGCCAATTCAAGGACATCAACAGCAAATTCAAGGAAGTCAGCAAGTTTCCGGCAACAACGAGAGATATTTCATTCATTATCGACAAGAACATCAGCCTCAATAATTATTATGAAATCGTCCGGGATTATGCCGACAATCTGATCGAGGAGGTGAAGCTTCTGGACGAATATGAAAATGAGGAAAAGTTCGGCAAGGGCAAAAAAAGCTACACTTTTCGCATCGTGTATCGCTCATCGGAAAGGACTCTGACCAACGAAGAGATCAACAAAATACAGGCAGAGATTCGCACCAAGACCGAGAAGGAATTGGGCGCATCGCTCCGATAAATTAAAACGGATAAATGTGAAAACCGGCTGTTCGAAAGAGCAGTCTTTTTGTTTGATTTTTTGGCCAAGATTGGTAGAATAGGATATATGAAAGAAATTTCCAAACAATACGATTTTAAGGCAAAAGAGCCTAAAATATACGCAAAATGGGAGAAAAGCGGGTTTTTTAATCCTGACAATATCAAGACTGAGAAAAGATATTCCAACATTCTTCCTCCACCAAATGCCAACGGAGAGCTTCATCTTGGCCATGCCAGCGGATATGCCGTGATGGATATTTTTGGGCGCTTTGAAAGGATGAATGGAAAAAAGGTTTTATTGCTTCCAGGAAAAGATCATGGCGGAATTCAAACCCAGGTAGTATTTGAGAGGAAAATAAAAGAAGAAAGGGGCGTAACTCGGCACGAGCTTGGCAGAGAGAGATTTTATAAGGAATGTTATGAATTTTCAAATGGCAGTTCAAAATATATGCGTTCTCAGGAAAAAAGGATCGGAATCAGTGCGGATTGGTCACGGGAAAAATTCACGCTTGATCCTGATGTTTCCAGAATCGCATTGGAGACTTTTGTAAAGATGCATAGAGAGGAATTGGTCTACAAGGGCAATCGTATAATTAATTGGTGCCCAAGATGCGGTACGGCCCTTAGCGATATTGAAGTGATCCACAAGGAACGTGAAGGCAAATTATACTACATAAAATATCCCATCAAAGATTCCAAGGAATTTATTATTGTTGCAACAACGCGTCCGGAAACGATGCTGGGCGACACGGCTGTGGCTGTTAATCCAAAGGACAAAAGGTATCTGAGCTTTATCGGACAAACTATTGTTTTGCCGTTGCAAGAAAAAGAAATTCCAGTGATTGCAGACAGGAGGATCGATATGGAGTTTGGGACTGGTGCAGTAAAAGTAACTCCGGCACATGATCCGCTGGACTGGCAGATCGGAAAAGACCACAAATTGGAAGAAGTGCAAGTTATCGATGAGAAAGCTCAAATCACGGCTAATGGCGGGAAGTACGAAGGTTTGGATGTCCTTGAGGCACGCTCCAAAATCCTTTTGGATCTTGATGAATTAGGGCTCTTGGAAAAAGAAGAAGTTTTGGTAAATAATGTTTCTGCTTGTGAAAGATGCAAAACAACCATAGAACCGCTCATAAGCAAGCAATGGTTTATCAATGTTGATGCAAAAAAATATTCCATCAAGAAAAAAACTCTCGAAGCCATCAAATCGGGAAAGTTAAATATTTATCCGGCTAGTTTGAAAAAGGTGATGATACAGTGGCTGGGCAATCTGCAAGATTGGTGCATATCCAGACAAATTTGGTGGGGGCCACAATTTCCAGTTTGGTATAAGGGCGAGGAAATTTATGTCGGTCTAGAAGCGCCGAAAGGAGAGGGTTGGGTACAAGACGAAAATACTTTTGACGCTTGGTTCTTTTCTGGCCAATGGCCATACACGACTCTTGGGTATCCAGATAGTAAAGACTATGATGAATTTTACCCGACCGATATGATGATAATGGGTAAAGATATCCTGTTTTTTTGGTCAGCTAGAATGTTGATGCTGAGTTTATATA
This sequence comes from bacterium, assembly GCA_021785125.1. Classification (GTDB taxonomy): domain Bacteria; phylum Patescibacteriota; class Minisyncoccia; order Moranbacterales; family UBA2206; genus JAJYGF01. The sequence continues at coordinate 113,591 of JAJYGF010000013.1, forward strand.
GGACCGGAAAAATTCCATTTAAAAATTTATATTTCACAGGATTAGTTCGAGATAAAGACGGACATAAATTTTCTAAATCACGCGGAAATGGAATAGATCCATTGGACATGATTGATAAATTTGGGGCGGATGCATTGCGTTTGAGCTTGGTCATGGATATCGCTCCTGGTCAAGACACTAGATTGTATGAAGAAAAAATAGAAAGCTTTCGAAATTTTATAACCAAACTCTGGAATATTTCCAAGTATTGCAAACAATCGGATGAAAAATTTGTCTTGGTTGAAAAAATCAGCAAGAAAGACCTGAAAAGCTTATCAGACAAATGGATCATATCAGAACTCGAAGGAGTGACGAAGAAAGTGACGGATCTTATTAAGGAAAAAAACATTTCTTTGGCTCAAGATGCATTGCGCAGATTCACTTGGGACAGTTTTGCGGATTGGTACATCGAAATAAACAAATTGGAAAAAAATACAAAGGTGTTGGGATATGTTTTGGACAAGATTTTGAAATTATGGCATCCGTTCACGCCGTTTATTACTGAAGAAATATATGGCATCTTAAATAATGATGAGAAGCTTTTAATGGTTGCCAAGTGGCCGAAAAGTGAAAATAAATTTATTGATAAAGAAGCGGAAAATAATTTTGCCGACCTGCGGGAACTGGTCGGAAAGATCAGAAACATCCGCTCGAGCTATCATATCGATCAAGCCGAACAGATAGAGGCATTCGCAGACAGAAGAATAGAAAAAGATATCATTGAAAGATTGGCACGAGTCAGGATTGAAACAGAGGGAAGGCCGAAGATCAAAATGCTGCAATTATCCACGCGCAAAAGAAATTTCGAGCTTAACATTGCCAAATTGATAGATGTGGCCAAAGAGATCGCCTTTATGGACAAGGAAATCAAGATTTTGGAAGGGTTGATCAAGAAGAATGAAAGCATGTTGAAAAACAAGAGATTCGTGTCCGGCGCACCGGAGGAAGTGGTTGCGGCGGCCAAGGCGCGCTTGGAGGAGTATGAGGAAAAATTGAAGATCCAGAAGGAATTGGAAAAAAATCTCCGGCGATTATAAGGCTTGGATAAGGCTTTATTTTCTGAATTTGATTGACAAATCGCAAAAAATAGACTATTATTAAAAGTGTTTTTTGATAATTGGATAGAAGATTTATCAAAGCAAATTGAGTAATTACTGTGATGAAAATCACAGAGGAAAGTCCGGACATCCAGTCCCGCTTGACGGGGCGAAGGTAGCGGGTAACTCCCGTCTGGAGCGATCCAAGAGGTGCGAGCAGAGACGTCGAAACAAGTGATTGTTTTGAGCGCTTTCGCAAGAAGGCGTAGTCCCGCACTAATTTTGCTCTTTTATTTCGGCACGCAGTGCCGGAGCAAAATTAGTGCGGGAGTGAAACGGCAAAATCCTTACCCGGATGCAAGGCCGCGTCCAGTATTCCCCTAGGAAGTATTGGAAGTGCCGCATGAGGCCGATGGCGACATCGGTCCAAGATAAATTATTACTCACGACAAAATCCGGCTTATAGATTTGCTTTGATAAATCTCATATCCAATGCTTGCGGATATCCGCAAATGTTTAAGGGATGTATCCGAATAAATATTTTTAATCATTCGCGAGCTTCAGCATTTTATGAAACGATCAGAGTTATTCTTCAGCGCCATCCAGATCCCGGTCGATTTTATGATGATATTTTTGGCCGGCATGACAGCTTTCGTCGTCCGAAATGTGCCGGAAATCTTGGCGCTCCAGCCGAAGCTGTATACCTTTAAGTTCCATTCCTATCTCATGATCCTTTTGGCGGTGGTACCGCTTTTTATTTTGATCTATGCCATCGAGGGTTTGTATGCTATCCGAGTAACTCGAAAGTTTTGGAAGGAAGCGCTGGACGTTTTCAAGGCGACGTCGATCGGTTTGGTCATAATCATCGTCGGCATATTTCTACAGAGACATTGGTTTTCGTCACGCTTTGTGATTTTGGCCGCTTGGATGATGGCGGTTCTTTATGTCGTTATCGCAAGATATCTGATACATTTGATCCAAAAATGGTTAGTTAATTATAAAGGTTTGGGAGTTCACCGACTTCTGTTGATCGGCCGTAATGGCAAATTGGACACCATATCCAAGCTTATAAAGCAAAATAAAAATCTGGGATATAAAATCATCGATCAGATTGACACGGCCCATTTGAAAGTGGTGCGCGCTATCCGCGAAGAAAGAGGCGTAGATGAGATCATCCTGTGTGAGCCGTCCGTGACGGACGATGAACAGGAAAAGCTGATCGATTATTGCGCGATCAACAACATCGCCTACAAATTCATCCCAACCACTCTGCAGACTTCCAATTATGAGGTCGGCGTGCTTAACGGAGAGCCATTGATCGAAGTCAAGCACACGCCGCTGGACGGATGGGGGAAGATATTGAAAAGAACCTTTGATGTCATAGTTGCGCTGATCGGCATCATTATAACTTCGCCGATCATGATCGTGACGGCGATCGCGATCCGGCTGGACAGCCAGGGCCCGATCATCTACAAGAATGAAAGAGTCGGCAATGATGGCAAGAAATTTTTCGTCTACAAGTTCCGCTACATGAAATGGGAATGCTGTGTCACCAATGAGAATCCGGCTCTGGATGAAGCTCTGAAGCTGGAGAAGAATTTGATCGAAAAGCAGAGCGTGAGGAAGGGGCCGCTATACAAGATCAAAGATGACCCGAGAAAGACCAGCGTCGGGAAGTTCATAGAGAGATATTCCATCGATGAATTGCCGCAGTTTTTTAATGTCCTGTTCGGCTCGATGAGTATGGTGGGTCCGCGTCCCCATCAGCATCGCGAAGTCGAGAAATATATGGACTATCATCGCCGCCTTTTGACGATCAAACCCGGAGTGACCGGCATGGCGCAAGTTTCCGGACGCTCGGACCTGGATTTTGAGGATGAATATCGACTAGATTTGTATTATATTGAAAATTGGTCCTTGAAATTGGATGTCCAGATTTGTCTCAAGACCATTGGGGTTCTGTTCAGAAAGAGACGCAATTTATAGAAATTTATGCAAACCGCTCGCAAGGGCGGCTTTTTTTGTCTAAAACCGGCAAAAAAGCTATAATTAAATGGCTACTATGCTTGAGGTGATATTTTCCATTTTCATAATCCTTCTGGTCTTGTGGATCGCGATTTCCAGTATCCGCGGATTTGTGATCGGCGCGCCGATCCTGTATTCGCCGAAGCGGGCGACAGAAGAGGCTTTGAAGGCGGTGGATGCGAAGCCGGGCGAAAGGTTTGTCGATCTGGGGATGGGCAACGGCCGGTCCTTGATCATCGCGGCGAAAAAATTCGGACTGGATGTCTCGGGTTATGAGATGTCGCCGATCATATTCTGGCTGGCCAAACTCAATTTATTTCTGCATGGCATCGGGAAGAGCCGACTTTTCATGAAAAATTTCTACAAAGAAGATCTGTCAAGAAACGATATCATTTTCTGCTTTCTGACGCCGCCGGCCATGAAAAGATTGAGGGATAAATTTGAAAAGGAATTGAAGAAGGGGACTAGAGTCATTTCATACGGCTTTCGGATAGATGGCTGGCAGGAAAAAGAAATCCTGAATCCAGGCCTGCCAGGGAAAATATTTATCTATCAAAAAGACTAATCTTATGCGGATCGCTTTGGTTCATGATTACTTGGTGCAGAACGGCGGCGCGGAAAAAGTGCTGGAGTGCTTCGCCGAGCTTTTCCCGCAGGCGCCGATATATACGATTGTCTATAACAAGAGATTCATGCACGGAAGGTTCGCGGACAGGAAGATCCGGACGTCTTTCATCCAGAAGATGCCTTTTGCTAAAAGCTATCACCGCATCTTTCCGGAGCTCATGCCGATGGCGATTGAACAGTTTGATTTTTCCAATTATGACATCGTGCTGTCCGATTCATCGAGCTATGCCAAGGGCATCATCACCGGTCCGGAAACCCTGCATATCTGCTATATGCATACGCCGATGCGATATGCGTGGGACGACTGCCAAAAATATACCAATGATTTCTATTTTCCGAATTTTATCAAGAAATTGGTGCCTTTCGCGATGAACTATATCCGCATCTGGGACCGCATCAGCGCGGACCGGCCGGACAGATTGATCGCCAATTCCAATTTCGTCGCCAAAAGAATAAGGAAATATTATAAACGAGACAGCGCAGTTATTCATCCGCCAGTCAATGTCGATCGGTTTTATGCCGGCAAGGGCGGAGATTATTATCTGATGGTCGGGCGGCTTCTGGCCTACAAGCGCCATGATATCGCCATCCGGGCTTTCAATAAATTGGGACGCAAGCTCAAGATAATCGGACGCGGGCCGGAGCTCAAGCGCCTGAAGCGGATGGCCAGGCCGAACATCGAGTTCTTGGATCGAGTGGCGGATTCGGAACTGCCGGAATATTATGCCGGATGCAAGGCTTTTATTTTTCCGCAGGAGGAGGATTTCGGCATCGTAGCCATTGAGGCGATGGCATCGGGGCGGCCGGTGGTCGCGTTTCGCGGCGGAGACATCATGGAGCATGTCGAAGAAGGGAAGACTGGCATCTTCTTTGACAGGCAGGATGCCCAAGACATTATCGAAGCGGTGAAGAGGTTGGATGATTTTTCATTCGATCCGGATCATATCCGCGCTCAGGCGGAAAAATTTGACAAAAGCCTTTTCAAGGCTAAAATTAAGGAATATATAGAGAATTCCTATACGGAATTCAAAATTTCTAAGTCCTAATTACTAATTTCTAAATAATTTCTAATTATAAAATTTTTAAATTATTAATTGTTTGAAAATTGAAAATTAGTAATTGAAAATTTATGGAGCTAAAGGAATATTTGCGGATCATCAAAAAAGACATGAAAGTCTTTTTGGGGGTGATAATCGTGACCGTGCTCGGCACTTTTGCATTTTTTGCAGTGAAGCCGGTCACATATCCGACTTCTTTGGCACTCAATATCACGCGCAGCGGATCACAGCAGACCGCGGACTATAAATACGACGATTTCTATCGGATCCAGGCGGATGATAAATTTGCCGACACCGTGGTGCAGTGGCTCGAGGATCCGCAGACAGTGGCGGATATCTACAAGGCGGCCGGTTTGGACGTGAGCCGATTCAGCATCGGGCAATTGTCGAAAATCTTCTCGGCGGAAAAGCTTTCTTCCCAATTCGTCTCGATCTCTTTCGCGGCGCGCAGTAAGGATTCGGCTAAAAAGATCTCCGGTGCGATTTCCGGCGTTCTTGGCCGCAAGACGGATGCATTGAACAAGGATCAGAATGAGAACACGTGGTTTGAAATCCTGGCGCAGGATCCGGTCATCGTCAAATATCGCGTCAGTCCGCTCATCCTTCTCGCGATTTCTCTTGCGGCCGGCATTTTCCTGGCTTTTTGGGTGGTTATGCTGCGCCATTATTTGAAGTAAAGATAAGCGAGACATCGGATGTCCAATGCTCATGAAGGTTAAAGACATCCGATGTCTGTAAATATATGCGGATCGGGATCGATGTCAGATGCTTGTCGGACGGGAGGCGGACAGGGGTCGAAGAATATACGCTCAATCTTTTGTCCAATCTGTTCGAGATGGATCGGAGGAACGAATACGTCCTTTTTTTCAATTCCTACAGAAAAACAGGAGCTGATTTTTCGTGGATCGGGAAATATCCGAATGTAACGCTGAAAAAATTCAATTATCCCAACAAGCTTCTGAATTTTTTGTTCTGGTATTTCAATTGGCCGAAGATCGACAAGATGATCGGCGGCGCGGATATCATCTTCATGCCCAACATAATTTTCGGAAGCGTGAGCAAGGATTCCAAATTGGTCGTGACTCTGCACGATCTGTCCTTTGAACGCTATCCGGAAACTTTTTCCTGGAAGCGGAGATTGTGGCATCTGTTCGTCAATCCGAAGAGCATCTGCCGGAAAGCGGACAGGATAATCGCGGTTTCCGAATCGACCAAAAATGACATCGCCAATCTGTATGGGATCGATTCGAACAAGATCCGCATGATCCATAGCGGGCTCAGTGAAAAATTCGCGCCTGTGGATCGGAATAATGCCAAACTCATCCAGACGAAAGAAAAATATGATTTGCCGTACAAATTCATCTTGTATCTGGGAACGATCGAGCCGCGCAAGAACATCGCCGGCCTGGTGAGGGCGTTCAATGAACTGCAGAAGATGGCCGCTGAAAAAAAATTGGAGGAGATTCTGCGCCACAAGCTGGTTATTGCCGGCTCTTCCGGCTGGCTGAGCAAAGAAATATTCGAAGAGATTGAATATTCTCAGGCTAAGGACAAGATCATGGTCATAAATTTCGTGGAGGATGCGGACAAGGAATATGTCTTCAACCTGGCCTCCTTGTTCGTCTATCCGTCTCTGTTCGAAGGCTTCGGTTTTCCGCCGCTCGAAGCCATGGCTTGCGGCGTGCCGGTGGTCGCGTCCAACAACTCTTCGCTGCCGGAAATCATGGGGCAGGGCGGCGTGATGGTGGATCCGCACAAGCCGGATGAGATCGCCAAGGCGATGTTTGAGATCCTCACTGACGTGAAATTGCGGGAAGCATTGATCCAAAAAGGCAAGGCGCAGGCCGCCAAATTTGATTGGCAAAAGACGGCGGAAGAGTTTCTCAAGGTGATAAACAAAATATAGCTGGCAAATGCCAGCTTTTTGTTTTATTTGAGGCCTTTTGTGGTATAATGAGACTATGCAAATCGGAATTGATGCCCGTTTTTTTGGAGTAAAAAGAAAGGGCTTGGGACGCTATACGCAAAAACTGGTCGAGAACCTGGAAAAGGTTGATTCGGAGAATCAATACTTCATCTTTTTGCGCGCGGAAAATTTCGACGAGTATGTCCCGCGGAACAAGAACTTCCAGAAAGTGCTGGCGGATTTCCGCTGGTATTCCTGGAAAGAACAATTGAAGTTTCCAAAACTTTTGAATAGCTACAAGCTGGACCTGGTGCACTTTCCGCATTTCAATGTGCCGCTCTTCTATTTCCGCAAATTTGTGGTGACGGTGCATGACCTGACTCTGATTCATTTTCCTACGATAAAAAATTCGACCCTGCATCCGTTTTTCTATTTTCTGAAATTCTTGGCCTATAAGATCGTCATCAAATCGGCCATCCGTCGCTCGAACCGCATCATCACCATCTCGAAATTCACCAAGCAGGACATCTTGAAGCATTATCGGCGCATCCCGCCGGAAAAAATCATTGTTACATACGAAGCCTGCGAAGATTTCTGCATGATGAGCCCGAATAAGGACGAAGAGATCCTGGCGAGATATGGTATAATGAAGCCATACATAATGTATGTCGGCAACGCTTATCCGCATAAAAATCTTGAGAGGCTGGTTTTTGCTTTTGACGAGTTGCGCAAGAAGAGGACCGATCTGCAGCTGGTTTTTGTCGGCAAAGAGGATTATTTTTACGCCCGCCTGAAGGCGCTGGTGGAAGAGCGCCGGATCGAAGGCATAATCTTTACGGATTATGTGCCGGATCATGATCTGGATGTTTTGTTCCACAATGTCGCGGCCTATGTCTTCCCGTCGCTGTATGAAGGCTTTGGATTGCCGCCGCTGGAGGCGATGGCCAAAGGAGCGCCGGTCGTCTCTTCCGATCATCCCTGCGTGCGGGAAATCTTGGACGAGAGCGCATATTTTTTCAATGCGGAAGATATCGAACGTATGGCTGAAGCGATCGACGAGGTTCTTCGAAACGAATCGCTCCGCAACGAGCTTATCGCCAAGGGATATAAGCAGGTTAGGAAATACAGCTGGAAGCGCATGGCGCAAGAGACAAAAGACGTCTATTCCAGCATAAAGATCTGATGGAAAATAAAAACAAAAAAAACAGAGTTCTGCCGCAGATGTTCGATGTGCGTCCGGTCAAAGAAACCGGCGATTTGGATCTGGAAAAAATCCAAAATATCAACAAGGTCCTGCGCTTGGAAAAACGGGAAGCTGAAAAGAAAATCCTGCCGGAAAATCAAGGCGCCGCCTTTTCCGATATCCGCCAGCCGAGCATCACCGAGCAGGAAGCGCAAAGATTCCAAAAAATTTTGGAAGATGAAAGGAGAGCTGATGTTTATCAGCTAGGCCGAACTTTCCAATCTGATCATGTGCCGGTTTTGTATGAGATTGAACCTGATTCGAAGGTGTCTACCAGAAACATTTCTCCCGCACCGAAAAAAGAACCGATCGTAATCAGGCAGAACAAAGCATCTGAAAATGCGTTTTCATTCGGCCGTCTTTGGAAAGCCGGGCGCGTTAGAAGGCCGACGTTTTCTTTTTCCAGTCTGGCTGTCGCGATCTTTCTGGCTATTTTCGCGATTACCTTGTGGAATCATGGAATACGGATTAAAAGCTTGGTTACGGATAAAGGACAGGTCGCATATGCCGATCTGACTATGGCTAAGAGCGATATCCTGGCTAAAAATTTTCAGGAATCTTCATTCCGATTCAGCCAGGCTTACGACAAGTTCAGCGAAATATCCAAAGAGATCAACGATCTGGGCGGCATTCTGGTGGGACCTGCGCGCTTTGTGCCGTTCGTTTCTAAACTATCCTCCGGCAGCTATATGGCTCAAGCTGGCAAAGACATTTCCCAGGTCGGCATCCTGGCCGGACAGGTCGCGCAATCTATGGATAAAATAAAAAATCCGCTCAAAGATGCGAATGATGCCAATGCTTCCGTTTCGTTTCTGAAAATTTTCCAGGATACGGATAAAAATTTGAAACAGATAGCGACTCTATTGGCGGATGCCCAAGATAATTTGGACAAGATAAATCTGGATGATATTCCGGAGGCGCAAAGGGCGCAGTTTGTGAATCTGAAGGATCAATTGCCTGGCATATCCGATTTTTTGAACGCTTTTTTGGATAACAGTCGGGTGTTCACGGACATCTTGGGAGGCGACGGTCCGCGAAAATATCTATTTCTTTTTCAAAACAATCAGGAGATGCGCGCCACAGGCGGGTTTATCGGCACTTACGGTTTGATGGATATCTCAAACGGTCGTATACGTAAATTTTTTATCGATGGAATATACAATCCTGACGGTCAGCTTAAGGAAAAGGTGGTTCCGCCGATCCCAATCCAGAAAATTTCCGCCGCTTGGAGCTTGCATGACAGCAATTGGTTTCCAGATTTTCCGGTTTCCGCCGAAAAGGCGGCCTGGTTTTTTGAAAAAGATGGCGGTCCTACGGTCGATGGCGTGATTACGATGACTCCAGAGGTGATGCAGAAACTTTTGGCTGTGACCGGTCCGATCGACATGCCGGAATATAACATGACGATCGATCAGAATAATTTTGAAGACGCGGTCCAGCAAGAAGTGGAAGTGGATTATGACAAGACGCAAAACCAGCCGAAAAAGATCATTGCCGACCTGGCGCCGAAAATTTTAGACAAGATTTTCAACGCCAAGGACTTTGCCACTATGGCCAAAACCATGGATGTGCTGATGGAAAGCCTGAAGGAAAAGCAGATACTGATCTATTCCCGCAATTATAATATCGAAAAAATATTGTCCGAGGAGGGTTGGTCAGGAGAAATTTTGGACGCGCCGAAAGATTACATAAGCGTGATAAACACCAATATAAACGGATATAAGACGGACGGGGTAATTGACGAATCGATCAATCACAAAGCCGATATCCAGCCGGACGGTTCCGTGATTGACACCGTGACGATAACCAGGCATCATAATGGAGGCAACTCGCAGTACGATTGGTACAACAAAGTGAATGCGGATTATATGCGCGTATATGTCCCGAAAGGCTCGCAATTGATATCGGCCGAGGGGCAGACGCGCGAGTTCGATTCGCCGCCGTTGGATTATGACGCACTGGGGTTCAAGCGCGATCCGCAGGTGCAATCCGAAGAAGATTCGACTCATGTGGACGAAGAAAGCGGCACGCGGATTTATGACGATGCCAATAAGACCGTTTTTGCCAATTGGGCATATGTCAGTCCGCAGGAAACAGTTGTAGTAAAATATAAATATCTGTTGCCGTTCAAGATATTTTCCGATTCGAAAATAGCCGACACTTATTCCTTGGTAGCCCAGAAGCAATCCGGCAGCATTGGCAGCAAATTAGAGACAGAGGTGGATTATCCGGCAAATTGCAAAGTGAATTGGAAATATCCAGACAGTTCCAAGCAGGGCGGAAATACGATCAAGCTGGATACCGATCTTGTGACCGATAAATTTACCGGTATGGAATTTGTCAAACAATGAGCCTTGTGATTTTAAGGTTGCAAGGAAGAAGATAGAAATATTATGATTCGAAAAATCCTGAAGGATAAATATAAATACATAACCCATTCGCGGCCGACTGAGTCGGTGATTTCGGCCGCCTTCGTGATTACGGTTGCCGGCGTGGCCAGCAATTTTCTCGGCCTGATACGCGATCGTCTTCTGGCTTCGACTTTCGGTGCGGGAGATACGCTTGATGTGTATTATGCCGCTTTCCGCATTCCGGACCTCATATATAATCTTCTTATTCTGGGCGCATTAAGTGCGGCTTTCATCCCGGTATTTACCGGACTCAAAAGCCATGACAAGGATGATGAGGCCTGGAAACTGACTAATGGTATGGTCAATTTGGCAGCGTTATCCATCATAATCTTGTCTGTCGTGTTTGCGGTTTTCGCGCCGCTTCTCATGCATGTCATTACGCCCGGATTTCCGGAAAACAAGATGGGACAGGTCGTCCTGTTTACTCGCATCATGTTTCTAAGCCCGCTTTTTCTCGGCATCAGCGGAATTATGGGCGGCGTTCTCACGTCCATGAAACGTTTTTTGATATATTCGATCGCGCCCCTGCTCTATAATCTGGGCATCATTACGGGCATAGTCCTATTTGTGCGCTTGATCGGTCCGATCGGTTTGGCTTGGGGCGTCGTATTCGGAGCCTTCATGCATATGGCACTGCAATATCTGACGGTGAAACATCTGGGATACGACCATCGGTGGGATTTTGTGAGGTCTTTCAAGGATAAAAATGTCAGAAGAGTGGCGCGCCTTATGCTGCCGCGCATGACGGGCATAGCTATCAATCAGTTTAATCTGATGGTAATCACTATTTTTGCTTCGACTTTGGCGGCCGGCAGCTTGGCCATTTTTAATTTTTCGCAGAATCTCCAAAGCGTGCCGCTAAGCGTTTTCGGGATATCTTTTTCGATCGCGGTCTTTCCGGCCTTGTCCGCTTTCGCGGCGAAGGGCGACAAAAAGAATTTCGTAAAATCTTTTTCGGAAACTTTCCGCCAGATCCTGTTTTTTGTCATTCCTTTCAGCGTTTTCATGCTGGTGCTGCGGGCGCAGATCGTGCGGGTGGTTCTGGGGGCGGGCAAATTCAACTGGCATGATACCATTCTGACTTTTCAATGTTTGGGCATCTTGGTTTTCAGCTTGTTCGCCCAGAGCGCCGTCCAGCTTTTGGCGCGGGCTTTCTATGCGATGCAAGATACCAAGACCCCGTTCTACATAGCCGTAGTCACCGAGGCGGTCAATATTTTGACGGTTATCCTGCTGATAAACAAAGTCCAAATTCTCGGTCTGGCAATCGCCTTTTCATTGTCCAGTGTGGTCCAAATGTTATTGCTCTTGTTTTTCCTGCGCAGCCGGTTCGACAATTTGGACGACAAGAATATCATCAAGTCGGTATTACGGATCGCGCTGGCTTCGTTTGCGGCCGGGCTGGGCATACAAGGGGCGAAAATTCTTGTGGCCTCGGTCGTAAATCTCAATACCTTCCTGGCTGTTTTTGCCCAACTGGCCATTTCCAGTCTGGTCGGATTTCTGATTTTTGTCGGAATAAGTTATGCGTTGAAATTAGAGGAATTGATGCTGTTCAAAGAGTCCATTGCCAGGAAATTTTTTAGGGGCAAGCAGGTTATCCTTGAAAGCACGGACGAAGTGAGTGGGATATAAATATGAAAAATTAAAATACCCTGCTAGGCTATACCTAGCAGGGCTTTTATTTCTTGGAACTCTATTTGGAGTTCCAAATATTTTTTTCCGATGGGCCTGATTTTTGTGCCGTGTTTCTTGAGGGTGGCAAGCACACAGTCTACCAGGGATAATTTTGAAAACTTACAGTAAGACAGGAAGGAAGGACTGCTGCCGACGTGGATGTAGATCGAACCGTGCCGGTTTTTCAGATATGTGCGGACCTCCTCTTTGAGTTCGTCGATTTGGCCTTGCTTTTTTTCCAGCGCCCTTTTGAATGCAGAATCCATGATCATAAAGGACTCGTGTTTGGCGACTGTGCTGGAAAACTTATTCTTACTGTTTCTTTTGCGTGGTGGCATATGCCTCCTTCATATGTTGCAAAGAACTTCCATCCTTGATTTTTCCCTGCTTTAATAGTAATATAAAACATACTATGAGTCAAAAGGACGTACGGAATTTTTGCATAATAGCACACATAGACCACGGCAAGTCGACCCTCTCGGATCGGCTTTTGGAACTGACTCATACCGTGGAACAGAGAAAAATGAAGGAACAGCTTCTTGATCAGATGGATCTGGAAAGGGAGCGCGGCATCACTATCAAGCTCCAGCCGGTCAGGATGGATTATGATTTGGACGATAAAAAATATACTCTGAACTTGATCGATACTCCTGGCCATGTCGATTTCGGCTATGAAGTCTCCCGGTCTTTGGCGGCAGTCGAAGGCGCGGTGCTTTTGGTGGACGCGACCAAGGGCGTGCAAGCTCAGACGCTTTCGAATCTGTATCAAGCGATCGAACAGAATCTTGAAATTATCCCGGTGGTCAACAAAATAGATCTGCCGAACGCGGATGTGCCGAAGACAAAAAAGGAAATCATCCATGTCCTCGGCTGTAAAGAAGAAGAAATCTTGGAAGTTTCCGGCAAGACCGGACTGGGCGTGGATAAACTACTGGAGAAAATCGTGAGTGTGATTCCGGCGCCGAGCGGAGAAAAGGAAAAACCTCTGCGGGCTTTGATCTTTGATTCCAAATATGACATCTACAAAGGCGTGGTGGCGTATGTCCGGATCATCGACGGGGAAGTGAAGCGCGATGACAAAGTGACGATGATGGCCGGCCTGGCGGACAGCGGCGTCGTCGAAGTCGGACATTTCAAGCCGGATCTGCAGAAAGTTGATAAGCTGGTGGCCGGAGATATCGGATATATCGCAACCGGATTCAAAAGCGTGGAAAGCTGCCGCGTGGGAGACACGATCACTCTCGAAGGAAAGCGCAATGAGATCAAAGTTCTGTCCGGATATAAAAAAGTGACCCCGATGGTGTATGCGTCTTTCTATCCGATCGAAGGCGACGATTACAATTTCATGCGCGACGCACTGGATAAGTTGAAGCTCAATGACGCGGCGTTCGAATTCGAACCGGAGAGCAACCAGGCGCTGGGGCGCGGCTTCCGCTGCGGATTTTTGGGCATGCTGCATCTGGAAATCATTCAATCGCGCCTGGAAAGAGAATTCGGCATCAGTCCGACCATCACCACGCCGAGCGTCGTGTATGAAGTGCATATGAAAGGGAATGGCGAAATTTTGCAGGTCTATTCTCCGACCGAATTGCCGGATCCGTCCGCGATCGACAAGATTTATGAGCCGTACGTGAAATTGGACATCATTTCGCCAGCCGGCTATTTGGGCAATATCATGGATGTCATGAAAAATACGCGCGCGGAATATCTGAACACGGAATACATCGACAGCGAACGGATGATCCTGACGTTCAATTGTCCCTTGACGGACGTTATTACAAATTTGCACGATGACTTGAAAAGCGCTTCATCCGGCTATGCCTCGATGAATTATGAACTGGCCGAATATCGACCGTATGATTTGGTGAAATTGGATATTATGGTGGCCGGCGAGAAAGTGGATGCGTTCTCAAGGATCGTTCCGAAAGAAAGGGCATTCTCCGAAGGCAAGACGACAGTGGAGAAATTGAAGGATGCCATTCCGAGGCAGAACTTCCAGATTGCGCTCCAAGCTTCGATCGGCGGCAAAGTGATTGCGCGTGAAACGATCAAGGCTTTCAGAAAAGACGTGACCGGCGGACTCTATGGCGGAGACGTAACGCGAAAGAGAAAGCTTTTGGAGAAACAGAAAAAAGGAAAGAAGAAGATGAAAAATATCGGCAAGGTCAGTATTCCATCCGAAGCTTTTCTCGCGGTGTTAAAGAAATAAGAATAAAAAAATTAGCCGGGGGTTGCCCGGCTATTTTGTCAGTACCATATGTAGCTCACTCCGTTTTTTTCGAGAATCTTAAAAAATTTAGGCGGAGTGGACTCGGCGATGATGTAGGTGTGATATACGAGACCATCTTTCGTGATGCTGGAAGGATAGTCTTCAATGTCCGCTTTTTGCAGGATGATTTTCTCATCTTGTCTGCAAAAAATAGCTTCAAGCTCTTCTAAATATGCGGCAATGAGCAGAATCTTTTGCATGTAACCTCCTTTTTGATTGTCCTGAATCTAGCACGCCCTTTCTTTTTTTGCAAATTTTAAAAGCCCTCAATGCAGGAGAAAGAGTCTGCGAACAGGCTCCGGTGCGTGCATCCCGTGAAAAAAGTAACGGAAAAAATAAATTTTTTCTTAAGTCTGTCCGAAGGGTCTCTTTCGTAGCGAGAATTTAAAATTTCGAGCGAAAATTTTGAAGAATGACGAGTCATATCATATATGGCGAGGATTGATGAAAAATTTGCAGCCGAAATTTTAAGGTCGTAGCAGAAACAGACTTTTCAGACAGACTTGCCAGGTGGGTTGCAATTTTTCACCTCTCCATTCTGAAGGCTTTCTGAACCAGTATATATCAACTCAGGCATTTTGCCAATCTCGACGATTTTCAGCTTTTGTCATAATATAAAAGCATAAATTGTAAATAAAAATATGAGCACGCAAGAAAATTTGATGAGCGCGTTTGCCGGGGAATCGCAGGCAAACCGGAGATATCTGGCTTTCGCCAGGAAAGCCGAGAGCGAGGGCAAGAATGATCTGGCCCATCTTTTCCGTGCGGCGGCCGACGGTGAAACCGTCCATGCTTTGCGCCATCTGCAGACGGCGGGGGAAGTGAAGACTTTCAAAGAAAATCTGGAAGCGGCGATTGCCGGCGAAACGTATGAGTTTACCGAGATGTATCCGAAATTCATCAGGGAGTCCGAGGCGGAAGACAATACGCCGGCCACGATGAGTTTCATGGGCGCCAACACGGTCGAAAAGGAACACCAGAAACTTTTCCAGGAGGCTTTGGAGAAAGATGGAAACATCGATCCGGAAAAATATTTTGTCTGCCAGGTCTGTGGTCACTTGCATCTGAAAGAAGCGCCGGAAAAATGTCCGGTCTGCGGCGCGCCGAAAGAAAAATTCAAAGAGATCGAATAAGGTAAAAATCCCCCATGAACGTTCCATGGGGGATTTGATTTTTCAGTATATCATCTCCAAATATTCGATACTGCCGTTTATATTGGCGATTTTTTTGGCATCTTCTTCCGATTGAACTTGAAGCTGACTGACTGTATAAGTTAATTCGACCAGATGCCGTTTTTGGCGTAAGATAAAAACATAAAAACAAAAACAGATGAAAAATATTCATAAGCTCATAATTTCGATCGCGCTTTGCGAAGGAGCGGGAATCATCGGCGCGCTGTTCACCGTATCGGCAATTCCGACGTGGTACGCGCATCTGCACAAGCCGCCTTTCTCTCCGCCGAACTGGATCTTCGGACCGGTCTGGACGACGCTCTATCTTCTGATGGGAATTTCTTTGTATTTGGTCTGGAAAAAAGGATTGAAGAAAGACAAGATCCGCTTCGCCTTCATCTTTTTCCTCGCCCATCTGGCCATCAATGCCATCTGGTCGGTCATCTTCTTCGGTTTTCAAAACATCGCTCTGGCCTTTCTGGACATCCTCATTCTTTTGGGGATGATCGTATATCTCATAAAAATCTTCTATCCGATCAATAAGGCTTCCGCCTGGCTTCTGGCGCCATATCTTCTCTGGGTCAGTTTCGCCACGATCTTGAATCTCTCCTTGCTCATATTGAATTAAAATCCACCGGCCGCCTTCCAAGGCGGTTTTTGATTTAAGTCTTGACAAATTTTATTTTTTATATTATTGTCTCTTGAGGTTGTTTGACATATTTTTTCATGTAAACACGTGTCTAAATAAAAGGAGGATCAAATGTTCATTGAGAATGGAGATGGTTGTGCTTCCATATCGCCAAAGGGTGGTATTGTGGCTATGTATGTATTTAGGGATAAACACATCATCTATCCCGAACGTCCGGTCGGCGAGAAATCCCGCGGCGGCATCCCCATCTGCTTTCCGTTTTTCGGGAAGCCGAAAGAAAGTTTTGAAGAAATCCCACAACACGGATTCTTGCGCCACCAGCTCCTATCGCCATCCGCTCAGACAATCGTAAGTGCCGCATTGATGGGATGTAATATTCCCCAAGTGGCATATCCGTGGAGCCTCTCGTATGGCATCGGGGTATCACTGGACGAAAAAGGAAGCCTGAGCGTGAAGCTCGGGGTCAAAAGGCTGGACGACGGTCTGAAAACGGCTGCGCCCATAAACCCGGGATTTCATCCGTACTTTTCAAATCTCAGAAAACATTCAGCCAAGATCGGCGGAAGGGAGATTTCTGATTTTCCACAAAAATCAGTGGGGATTCCCATGGAGCATCCCATTCTCATCAACATGGGGGAATGTCAGGCCGAGATGGAGTTGGAGGGCTTCAGCAGGGATTCATATTTCACCATCTGGAGCGATAACCCGGAAAAATATTTCTGTGTCGAGCCGGTTCTGACCCATCCCTCCGCATTCAATGTGGAAGGGAAAGGGGCATTTCTCGAAATCGGCGAAACGCTCGAGCTGGGCATGACGATCAAGCCAATAATGGACTAAGGAGGTATCAATGGCGGCCTGCTGGAAATCAGCGGGCCGTTTTTTTTATTTTGATTTATGGCCGGTTTTGGCGTATGATGTAAAGGTAAACATTGATAAAATGAAGTATGGCAAAGATATTGCTGATATCTGGCAGTCCAAGGAAAGGGAACAGCGATCATATCATCAGCCGGATTTTCGACAAGTTGGCGGGCGAGAAAGATATCATCCGTCTCCGGGAGGAGAAGATAAGCCAATGTCTCGGTTGCAGTGTCTGTTTTGATACGCAAGAATGCGTGCAGAAAGACTTGATGAGAGAAATTATCGTGAAGTTCCAAGAAAATGACATAGTCGTCCTCGGGACACCGAACTACTATGATAACGTTCCCGGATTGGTCAAAAATTTTTTCGACCGCCTGAGTCCGCTCTATGATACCGATCTCAAGGGCAAGAAGTTGGTCGTGATCATTTCGGCCTATCATGAACCCGGTTCTGAATCTTTGATGAATTGTGAACAAGCCATCCGTAATTTCGCCCGCTTGCAGAACATGGATGTGAAGGGCGTCTTTCATTTCCAGGGACAGGAAGTGGACGATGTGCAGAAAGATCCGAAAACGGAAGGGAAAATAGATGAAATTGTGACAAAGATAGTGGCGCTGTAAATTATAAAAAATCTCTTCAAGAAAGAATGATTGCCCGCCGAAAGCTTGCCTGCCCTTTGGAGGGGCGGTTTTTGCTTTATTGCCAATATTAGAGTAGGATTGGGCCAGGGGAAAGGAGGAAATATGGGAGAGATCGTACCTTTCAAAGCAAAGAGAATCGCGGATGGGAATTCCGATTTCACGGCCATTCTGGCAAGCACGTATGAGGATATAAAGAAATCATTCATTGAAGAATCGGGAGGCATAGCAACCATAAGCACGAGTTTCGAAGAGGTGCTCAGGGCAAGGATTGGTGAGAAGTTCATCTGGGACCGAAAGATAAATCCCGATTTGTTCAGATGCGGGCTGTATGTTTCTGGTCTCATGAGCGAGATGATTTCCAATGTCCCGCAGAGTTTTTATGCGGTGGACTATTTCCAAAGAGGAATGGAAGAGTCCGATCCGAAATTTTTCAAGGAAGGAGCGGATCTTTGCTGCACGCTCTGCGTCGCCTTTCCTGGCCGGCTCGGATGGAAGGCTACCAAGACCGATGATTATTATCAGCTTGGAATACAAATGTATGCCCTCTATTACAGCGAAACCAAGAAGCAGGTCGCTTGGTGCATGAGTCGGAACTTCAGGGAAATTGTGAGCATCGCGCGATTTTGCTTTCAAAGCTTCTAGGCGGAACTCATCCCGCCTTTTTCTTTTGGGTGATTTTTTGATTTATGGCCGCTTTTGGCGTAAAGTAAAATAAAACAAAAAGTATGCCAAAAATAAAAGACATTCCCAAGGTCGATCGGCCACGAGAAAAATTGGAAAAATATGGGCCGGAAAAATTATCCGATCCCGAGCTCTTGGCCATCCTTTTGCGCACTGGCACCAAGGGTGTGAATGTAGTCGAGCTCTCTAAGAAAATTTTGCGCAAGTTTCCCAAAGAAGAATTGACCCAAGCAAGTTTCCAAGACTTGAAAAACACTTTTGGTCTGGGCAAGAGCAAAGCGGCGGAAATTATGGCCTGCTTTGAACTGGGCAGAAGAAAACTGAAAGGCAAGCAATCAATTTTGATTTTGTCGCCCAAAGATGTGTGGGAAGCTTGCAAAGACATCCGCGATCACAAAAAAGAACATTTTGTGGTTTTTTATTTAGATACAAGAAACCAAGAAATCCAGCGGGAAATAATTTCCGTCGGCATCCTGAATGCCAATCTCATCCACCCACGGGAGGTTTTCGAACCGGCCGTCCGGCACACTGCCGCGCATATCATCGTGGCCCACAACCATCCTTCCGGCAATCCGGAACCGTCTGATGATGACATTGCTATTACCAAACGTCTGCAAGAAGCCGGCAAGATTCTGGGAATTGAAGTGCTGGATCATGTCATTGTGACAAAAATGGCTTATTTAAGCCTAAAAGATAAAAAATATCTATAAAATTTAGTGAATATGCCTGATTTTTCACAAATATTCACTAAAAATTGACAAAAAATAGTGAATAGACTATAATACTAGTATAATATTCACTGAAAATTTATGGCAATTTCAAATCTCATCAAAAAGCGCATTCAAGCGCTCAAAAAAGAATATGACGCCTTGAGGAAAGGCAAAGAGTCGCTTTTGACTATGATTGATGAGGCTGAGGTGCCGGAGAATGTCTACAACTCCAATGCGATCGAAAATTCAACGCTAACTCTCAAGGAAACCGAAAAGATTTTGCTGGAAATGGAAGTTCAAAGAGATGTGAGTGTCCGTGAAGTATTTGAGGCAAAGAATCTGGCGCGTGTCATGGCATATATCAGGACAAAATCGCAAGAAAAAGAGGTTGATAAGGAAACAATCTTGTTGTTGCATCAGATGCTGATTGGAGGTATCGATGATAATATTGCCGGACGTTTTCGAAAACAACATGAGTATGTTCGTGTTGGTACGCATATAGCACCCGCGCCGGAACATATCGAACTGATGATAAGTTCAATCTTATCAGAATATTCAAATGATATAGAATCATATTTTTTGGATAAAATTGCCAAATTTCATTTGGATTTTGAAACCATCCATCCTTTCAATGATGGCAATGGCCGCATTGGCCGAGCTTTGATCTGTTATCAGTTGTTGCGATTGGGCTTGGAGCCGATTATCATTCGTGACAAAGAAAAAGCGACATATTACAAAGCATTTACGGATTATCGGGAAAATAAAAACACCAAAACGATGGAAAAAGTCTTGTCACTGGCTTTGATGGAATCGTTGCACAAGAGAATCACGTATCTCAAGGGTGAGAAAATAATCACGCTTTCCGATTATGCGAAAAAACAAGAGGTGTCAGCACCGGCAATTTTCAACGCCGCCAGGCGACAGAGCATTCCGGCTTTTCGAGAGCGAGGCGTTTGGAAAATTGGCGCGGGATTCAAGTATGACAAGAAATAAAAGAATCGGGGGCAACCCTGATTTTTTTTGTCGCTTGGATGAACCGCTTGCTTCCGCCAAAAACTGGACCAAAGGCGGTTTTGGGCGTAAAATAGAGATAATGTAAACGGCAAATCTATGGCAAACAAAACACTTTCCGAACAAGACATCTGCACCAAATTCATTGTTCCAGCTATTGAAAAAGCGGGTTGGGACAAGATAACGCAATTGCGTGAGCAGGTGTCTTTTACGGCTGGCAGAATTATAGTGAGTGGAAAAATCACAAAGCGTGGCGAAGCCAAGCGAGCAGATTTTGTTTTGTATCATGAGCCAAATTTTGCAATTGCTGTGATTGAAGCCAAAGATGGCAATCAATCGATTGGCAGTGGTATGCAACAGGCTATTAGCTATGCAGAGGCGCTGGACGTTCCTTTTGCATACAGTTCCAATGGAGATGGATTCTTGGAGCATGATTTTCTAACTGGCCAAGAACGGCAATTGAAGATGGATGAACTGCCTGGACCGGAAGAATTATATCAGCGCTACAAGATTGCCAATAAAATCGAAGAAAAAGTTGAAACGGCGATTCGCACGCCATATTATTCTGATAATTCCAACAAAAAGCCGCGATATTATCAGGAAGTTGCTATTAATCGGGCTGTGAAAGCGGTGGCAGAAGGCAGGAAGAGAAATCTTCTTGTGATGGCGACGGGAACCGGAAAAACATATGTGGCTGGACAAATTATTTGGCGACTTTGGAAAGCGGGCATTGCCAAGAGGATTCTTTTTCTGGCGGACCGCAATATTTTGGTCGATCAAACCATGGTGAATGACTTCAAACATTTTGGCGACAAGATGACCAAAGTCAAAAACCGTCAGATTGATAAAGCGTATGAAATATATTTGGCACTTTATCAAGGCATCACGGGCAACGAGGAAGAAAGAAATGCCTACCGACAATTTAGTCCGGACTTTTTTGATCTGATTGTGGTGGATGAGTGTCATCGCGGAGTTTCTTCTGATGATTCGGCTTGGCGTGAAGTTTTGGAATATTTCAAATCTGCGACTCACATTGGTCTCACAGCCACTCCCAAAGAAACCAGGGATGCATCAAACATTGAATATTTTGGCGAGCCAATTTACACCTATTCGCTCAAGCAAGGAATTGAGGATGGATTTCTGGCACCCTACAAAGTTATTCAAATAATGCTCGATAAGGACTTGGGTGGGTATCGTCCGGCCATCGGGGATCGTGACACGGAAGGCCGAGAAATCGAAGATCGAATTTATACTGACAAAGATTTTGATAAAAATTTGGTTTTGGTTGAAAGAACAAAAACTGTCGCCAAGGAAATCACCAAATATTTGAAACAAACCGATCGTTTTGCCAAAACTATCGTTTTTTGCGTGGATATTGATCATGCAGAAAGAATGCGACAGGCCTTGGTGAATGAAAATGCGGATCTGGTCAAAGAAAATCCGAAATACGTGATGCGCATCACGGGCGACAATGAGGAAGGTAAGAAAGAACTGGATAATTTCATCAACCCGGAAAGTCTGTATCCAACGATTGTGACTACAAGCAAGCTTTTGACGACTGGTGTGGACGCGCAGACTTGCAAGAATGTGGTTTTGGATTCCAACATCAAATCCATGACGGAATTCAAACAAATCATCGGACGTGGTACGCGTATTCGCGAAGATTATGATAAAACCCATTTCACAATTTTGGATTTTCGCAAAGTGACTGAGCTTTTTGCGGATCCTGATTTTGATGGTCCGCCGGAACAAGTGAAGGAAGTGAAACCTGGGCAGGCGCCGGTAGATTATACCGAACAAATCGAGACTGGTGCTGATGTGATTCATGAACCAACTCCGGAATATGGAACGTCGGAAAAGCCAACCATCGTTTCCGGAGGAGAAATTGAAAAAGAGAAGCCAAACAAAATTTTTGTGGATGATGTGCCGGTAGAAGTGGCCTACAAACGGGTGCAATACTTGGACGGAGATGGCAAACTGATCACTGAGTCGCTGAAGGATTACACAAAAACGAAAATCTTGCAGGAATATGCTTCCCTCGATGATTTCTTGCAAAAATGGGACAAGGCCAAGCAGAAATATTACATTATCGAAGAACTGGAAAAGCAGGGAGTGATGATTGAAGAATTGCAGCAAAGCATTGGTGATCTCGGATCGGAGTTGGATCCGTTTGACTTGATTTTGCATGTGGCTTTTGACAAACAAAAGTTGACGACACGCAAAGAAAGAGCGGAAAAAGTCAGAAAGAGCAATTATTTACAAAAATATAATGGCCAGGCCAAGGAGGTGATCAATGCGCTTCTGGATAAGTATGCCGATCAAGGCATCACGGCTATTGATGACATTGGTGATTTGACGGTCACGCCTTTTGTGCAGTTTGGCACGCCAATTCAAATTGTGAATGATATTTTCGGCGGGAAAGAAAAATATTTGGAAGTGGTTAATCAAATTCAAAAAGAAATTTACGCTTAAAATAAAAAAATATGACCCTTGAAACAGCCGTCAAGGCTATCCAAGATATTATGTGGAAGGACGAAGGCGTTGATGGAGACGCTCAACGTCTTTCGCAATTGGTCTGGATGCTTTTCTTGAAAATTATTGACGATCAGGAAAAGCAGTCAGAATTCATTCATGACAACTATCGTTCGCCGATTCCGGAAAAATTGCGCTGGCGCCATTGGGCGGCTGATCCGGAAGGCATGACAGGCGATGAGCTTTTGGATTTCATCAATAACAAACTTTTCCGCGAGCTCAAAAACTTGAAAACCTATGATAAGCTGGGTGAATTGGTCAAAGAGATTTTCAATGACACTTTCAACTATATGAAATCCGGCACGTTGATTCGCCAGGTGGTGAACAAGCTCAATGAAGTGGATTTCAACAAAGCGGATGATCGGCATCATTTCAATGAAGTTTATGAATCCCTTTTGAAAAGTTTGCAAAGCGCCGGCAATTATGGCGAGTTCTACACGCCGCGCGCGCTCACTGGTTTTGTGGTGGACATGGTTGATCCAAAATTGGGTGAAACGGTTTTGGATCCGGCTTGCGGCACCGGCGGATTTTTGGTGCATGCTATCGATCATGTTCGCAAAGAAGTCAAAACCAAAAAAGACGAACAACTTTTGCAAAAATCTATTCATGGTGTAGAGCTCAAGCAATTGCCGTTTACTTTGGCGGTGGCTAATTTAATTTTGCACGGCGTCAATGTGACGGATCAAATTGAGCGCGGTGACAAATTATCAAGACCCCTATATGATTATGGTCCCAAAGATCGCGTGGATGTGATTGTGGCCAATCCGCCATTTGGCGGCAGTGTGAAAGACGGCACGCAAGCTAATTTTCCTTTGGAATTTCGCACCAAAGAAACAGCCGATCTATTTCTGGTGCTGTTTATTCAACTCTTGAAACCGAATGGACGAGCGGGCATCGTTTTGCCGGATGGCACACTTTTTGGCGAAGGTGTGAAAACGTCAATCAAGAAAAAACTTTTGCAGGAATGTAATTTGCATACGATCGTGCGTTTGCCGCAAGGAGTTTTCAATCCGTATGCCGGCGTGAATACGAATTTACTATTCTTTCAAAAAGGTAATCCAACCAAAGAAGTGTGGTTCTATGAATTGCCGCTGCCGGAAGGGATGAAACAATATACCAAGAATCGAGGCATCCGACCGGAGGAATTTGAACCGGTGAAAAAATGGTGGCAGAATCGCAAGACAAATGACAACGCATGGAAAGTCTCGATCAAAGAGATTGAAGCGAGAAATTTCAATCTAGATTTCAAAAATCCCAGCAAAAATGGCGCGGTGGAACATAATGATCCGAAGGAGATTTTGGAGGGGATTATGCAAAAAGAAAGCGATATTCTAGGTATATTGGGAGAAATAAGAGAAAAATTGTGATATTTAATGCGGATTTTTGGCCTATTGACAAGTCTTTTCGGATTTGATACAATATTGTCATAAATATGAAAAGTAGAAAAAATCTCTTAGAACAGCTAAAAAATCTGCCATACTTCAGTAATGATGATGTATATCGGTTGGGCGGGCAGATGAAAATAGCAAAATCGACATCTGACACGTATATCAGCCGCTTTTTTAAATCCAAGGAAATCATTAGACTTAAGAATGGCACATATGTCACTACCGATTTTTTTGATAAAAATAAGGGGGATGCGTCTTATCGTTTTTATCTGGCCAATATTTTGCGTACGCCTTCCTATGTGAGTGTGTGGAGTGCGTTGGATTATTATGGCCTGGTGACGGAAGCGGTCTATGGAATCACTTCAGTCACGCCAAAGGTCACTAGAAATTTTGAAACTAAAGTCGAAAACTTTTCCTACCAGTCGATAAACAAGGATATTTTTTCCGAGTATGTTTTGGTCAAAGGCAAATTTGATTTTTTCATTGCTTCGCCGTCCAAAGCCTTGTTTGATTTGTTATATTTTAAAACTAATCGTTTCCGCAGTGTTGATTTCAAGGACATTGATGCGTTGATCGTCGAATTGCGCATAGATTTAGATGAGATGGATGAGGCAGAGCGGAATAAATTTTACGAAATGATCAAAAAATATTATGAGTAACCAGCTTCTGACAATTTTAAAAAGCAAATTGGAAAGCCTATCTGCCTATGGCAATGTTGATCCGGAAACACTTCGCAATGCCCTCAAGGAGGAGTTGCAGTTTTATGTTTTGAATTTTATTTATCATCACAAAGAATATAGCCAGTGGGTGATGTATGGCGGCAGCGCGTTGCGCATAATTCATGACCTTGATCGGATGTCGGTTGATTTGGATTTTGAAGTTTCACACAAAGTGGATGAAGATTTTCTGAAAGGTTTGAAAGCGGAATTTGAAAAATATTTTGCTGACACTTTTGGAGCTGATCCGGATTTTTTGACGGTGGGCATAACCAATGGCCGAGGGTTGGTCTTGAAATTCCATGTCGCGGATGATTTGAGTCTGGGCTATCATTCGAACCAGGTGCATTTGAAAATTGATCTCAATCATTTTGTTGCTCCGAAAACGGCGACTGAGCGGCGACCAATAAACCATAGTCAGCTCTCGTTTGTGATTTTGACCTATTCTATGTCAACTTTGATGTCCAGCAAAATCGCGGCGATATTTTTGCGCGGCGAGCGCGGAGTGGGTAAAAATATCTATAACGAAAAAGGCCGCGATATTTATGACCTTCTGTGGTATATGGGCAAGAAAGTCGTGCCGGATCCGGACTATTTGATCGCGAAAAAGATTGACGTGAAAGATCAACGGGCGATTTTTGATAAGCTTACGCTGAAAATGAATGATGTGAACGACAAAAATCTGCGTGATGATTTGATCCCGCTGTTTTTGGATCGCAATTACATTGAAAATTGGCTGAAAAATTGGCGGGAAAGTTATTTGCGGCTGTTTGAGGCATACGAAATCAAAACAGTGAAATCTTTGGAGAAAATTATTATCCGGCAGGATTTTACTACGGATATTTTCTATTTTACCTACTCATACAGTACGGAGGACGGTGGCTCGGCGCGCATAACTTACGGAATCAGTGATTACTGGTTTACTTTTGGTGATGGCGATCT
Source organism: bacterium (assembly GCA_021785125.1). Lineage (GTDB taxonomy): Bacteria > Patescibacteriota > Minisyncoccia > Moranbacterales > UBA2206 > JAJYGF01. The sequence goes on from JAJYGF010000013.1 coordinate 139,183, forward strand.
GTCGATCGAAGTGGATAAAAAGCTGGAAGATAAAATAGAATTTTCAGGCAGCGGGTGGGGCAAGGAAGCTTCTCGGGAAAAATTGAAGCAGTATGCGACGCTTTTCAATGAAAAGAACAAAAAATATTTCCGGAAAGTGAAGGATGTCATTTTAGGAGATAGCATCACAACAAAACTGATCCGAATGACGGCGGACAATCTGAACCGCAATGAGCAGATTTTGCTGAACAAATCGACTTTGTTGTCATGCGAGTTGGATGATTTGTTGAAATAAACCCAAACAAAAATGGCGCGGTGGAGCATAATGATCCGAAGGAGATTTTGGAGGGGATTTTGAAGAATGAAAAAGAGATCGAGAAAATTTTAGGAGAAATAAAAAGTAATTTATAATAATGGCCTTATTTAATAAAAATAATCTAAAGGCGGTTGTGTTGATTGAAAGACAAAATGAAGACAAAAATTTTCAATCTGTGGCAACAGGACTGTTAATTGGATTTTTAACTGAAAACAATGCTGATCCCGCGTTAAGAAGATACAGAATTTTTCTTCTTACAAACCGACATGTTTTTAGTAATCAAACTCAATTGTGGCTAAGGTTTGATAAAAAAGATAATGGTAATACGCAGAGATTTCCAGTTCTACTTAAAGATGAAAACGGAATTAAATGGCTTGCTCATGAAAACGAAAGGGTTGATTTGGCGATGGTGACTATAAGCCCAGATTTTCTTAATTCCAATGGCATAGATTGGATTTTTATTAATGAAGAATTTTTTGCATATCCTGATAATCTTTCAGAAATTGGTATTGAACTTGGAGATTCTGTATTTCTTGCGGGTTTCCCATTGGGTATTTCTGGAACAGTAAGAAACTTTGCGATTGTTCGGTCGGGTTGTATCGCTAGATTCGATCAAGAAATTGTTGAATCTGCGGGATGTTTTCTTATTGACGCAACTGTTTTTCCCGGAAATAGCGGAGGGCCAGTTTTCTCGAGGCCGGAGCCAGTTAGTTTAGTGAATACTAAGGCGGTTGATTCGATTTATCTGCTTGGAATAGTTTCAGGTTACAAAATTTATCAAGAGGTTCTTTATAGTCATCAGTCTAATCCTCCCATAGTTGCTGGTGCTACAATCGAAAATTCGGGTCTTGCAACTGTGGTGCCAATGAATTTTGCAAAAGATATTTATGAAAATTTTAAAAATTCTCAGGCGAAGCTAGAGAAGGATATAATTGCGGACGATAGAGTGATTGATTCCAAGGTGGAGGTCGCAATTAGATCATAATTATTGTCTTGTTTATAAAAAATGAAGATTAAAACTAAAAAATCAAGAGTCAAGAAAAATTATGTTATCGTCGCAAATAAGGGCTATGGCAAAAAACTTTTAGGTACAAAAATTTATTTTGAAGGGAAAAAACCGAAACAATTTAAGAAAGATGGCTCTATTCGTTTTGGAAAAAATATTCTAGAAATTATC
>JAJYGF010000019.1 GCA_021785125.1 bacterium
AACTGCAAATGTCGGGGGATAAATTTCACCGGCCACATTGCCCGGGTTGAGCATTTTGCAACTGCCGACCATTTCTTCCCATGGTTTGTGGGTGTGGCCATAAAAGATAAAATCATATTTTCCAGTTTCGCACAGTTTTTTGGCCTTGTCCGGAAAATGCACAAATGATATTTTTTTATTTTCAATCTCTGTCTCGCCAAATTTCTGGTAGATTTTTGTATTCTTGTAATTTTCAACATGCTCGAAATTGCGCAATTGATCGTTGTCCATATTTCCGAAAGTGTAATGGATCGTGCCGGAAAAATTATCATTGGCGAAATCCAAAGTTTCCTGCGAGGCCAGGTCCCCACAGCAAATGATCGTTTTGATATTTCCACGCTCACAATAATCCAAAACCTTTTTCAAGTTTGTTTCATTATTGTGAACGTCGGAGATGATAGCAACCCGCATATTATTTTTCGTCCCTTGATTCTTTCAAAAGCTTGATGTCTTCTTCGACCTTGTCATGTTCGGTTTCTAGGATCATATCGATATCATTTTCTTTGGCGAATTTTACCAAGTTTTTGAATGAATCGATTCCGATCTGGCCTTTGCCGATGTGCTCGTGGCGGTCTTTGTGAGAATCGAATTCGGTCTGGCTGTCATTCACGTGGAAAAGCTTGATCTTGTCCAAGCCGATCTCTTTGTCGATCTTCTTCAAAGTTTTTTCAAAATCACGCCAATCATATCCGGAGGCAAAAGAGTGCTGGGTGTCGACACACACACCGATCAAGGTCGGGTGGTTCACGCCTTTAAAAATTTCAGCAATTTCGGAAAATGTGTCGCCAAGGATGTCTCCGGCACCGGCACTGTTTTCGATTAACAGTTGCGTTGTTCCGGCATAACCTTCCAGAGTTTTTTTGAGCATATGGATCGTTTTTTCAATGGATTCTTTCCGGCCCAATTCTTTGGCGCTTCCCAGGTGGGTCATGACATATTTCGCGCCGAGCAGGCTGCCGCGCTCCAATTCCTCGCGCACGGATTTGGAAGAGCCATAGCGGATGCGATTGTTGGCAGACGGGAAATTTATATAATATGGCGCGTGGATGACGAAATCTTCCAACTTATGTTTTTTCATTTCGGATTTGAATTCTTTGATGATTTCCGGTGTCAGTTCTGTCGCCTTTCCACCTTGGGGGGATTTGGTAAAGATCTGGAAGCATTCCGCGCCCAAATCAGCGGCTCTTTTGGGAGCGTTGAAGATTCCTTGAGCTATGCTTACATGGCATCCAATATTCATAAATATTACTTTATTGCTATATACTACCATTTTAACATATATTTGCTTAACCAACTTTCTTTGTTGCCAAAGAAAGCGGCGCATAGTAATGCTTTACAAGCGGCTCAAAAGATGCTATAATGGATATAATCAATAATAAAGACGGGTGAAAACACCGTCTTTTTATTTATTCTTTATGGCAACATTTGAAAAAAATTTTACTCCCCCAGTGCCGGGAACGACCAGACATAAGGAGGCGAATAAGGAAAAAATGATCAAACTGGGAGCTGCCGCCGCGGCTGCAGGAGTCCTTCTGTCCGGCGCGCATGCCGCGTACGAAAATGGTCTGTTTTTGGATCCTGGGATGCCCGGGGCTGAAAATGATATCAGGCAAGAAATCAAGGATCACAAAGGGGAATTCGGCAATCTCATCCGTATTGGCGGAGAAAAGGTCGATGAAGATGCGGCCATTGAATTAAAAACAGACACAGCAATCGGACTAAAAGGCGCCGGCATAGATGGGGTTGAGAAAATCGATGTCCTTCTGGAGCAATCGACGGAAGATTTGGCGCGGGTTCAAGTCGTAGTGTATTTAAAGGATAAAAGAACTTTTATGGCTGAAGGAATCAGCACAATCGCGCGAGATGGTGTGACTGCGGCTCGCAAATATGCCATCTGGAACGGACTTGGGCAAATCAAGGAAAAAATTTAAATCGCTTCGGTAAGAAGCGATTTTCTTATACTATTTCCCAACCGTTTTCTGTCTCCTTGATCTTACCCTTGATCTCAAACCCGCTGGCCAGCTTGTGGCCGCCGCCGCCGAACTGGGCGGCGATTTTTGATACGTCCACACCTTTGTATTCCTCGCTCCGCAAACTGCCCTTGATGATGTCTCCGTCACGTTCGCTCAAGACCAGGGCGAATTTCGTGCCCGGGACGGTATTCAAGATGCCGGAAACTTGCGCGATATCTTCGCTGCCGGCGTGGCATTCTTCAAGGTCTTGTTTGGTCAGCACCGAAACAATCATTCCGTTATCCGAATTGATTTTGGCTTTTTCAAAAGCTTTGCCCCAAAGTTTCAAAGTCGAGATGCTTTTGTTGGAAAAAGTCGTTTCCACGATTTTTGGAAGCGGCGCGCCTTTTTTCATAAGTTCGGAAGAAATTTCCAAGACGCGCGGCGTCGTGTTGGAATGCTGGAACGATCCGGTGTCGCCCAAGATGCCCAGCATGATGAAAGTCGCCATCTTGCGGTTGATCGGAATCTTGTTGAAAGTGAAAAAATCATACATGATCTCGCAGACGGAGGAATATTTCGGGTCGATGACATTTATGTCTCCCTGGATAGTGATGTCAGGATGATGGTCAAGAAGAGCGACGACTTGATTTTCATGGATGCGATCCTCGATCTTTTGGAAACCGCGTTCAACGCTGTCCGCCGCAATGATGAGATTGTATTTTGAAATATCCAATGTGTTCGGATTGATGAAATTTTCTTCGCTCAAATTTTTTAAGAATTCCGGAAACAGATCATAGCAGGCAATGTCGGCATTTTTTCCCAGGGTTTTGAGGTATTCCTTGAGTGCCAAAACGGAACCGGCCGTGTCGCCGTCCGGACGCGAGTGGGCGAATAAAAGAATATTTTCAGATTCTTTTATTACGAAATTCAGAGTATTGAATTCTTGAGAAAATTTATGTTTCATGGCGACCTAAAACGAAGTTTTAGGAATTCCTAAAAATTCGTTTTAGGTTTCCTGATACTAGAAAATGCGACTTGCGCCGCACTCCTTATAACTTTTTTGTTTGTTCGATCAATTTTTCGATTTCGTCAGCTTTCGATTCAGTCATGTCGGTCTTGAACTTGATCCTGGGAAGCGGCCGCATGCTAAGTTTTCTGTTGAGGGCGCCTTGGATCCGATACATCTCTTTTTGCAAGGTTTTTTCGACATAATTGATTTCCTTTTCCGGAAATATGCTGATGAATACACGAGTATAGCGGAGATCGGAAGTGGTGTCAACTTTTGAAATTGTCACGAAAATTCCGGGCTTAAGGCCCAGTTCTTGCGATATAATTTCTCCGACATGTTGCTGAACCAGAGAGTTTATTTTTTGGATTCTTTCGGACATGTTAAAGGGTTTTTTTCTTAACTTCCTCCGTATAACAAGCAAGAGTGTCGCCTTCTTTTATTTTTGTCTCGCCATCGAAAGTGATGCCGCATTCGTTGTTTTGGATTACTTCGTCGACATCCACCTTGTTCTGTTGCAAGTTGGCGAGCCTGCCTTTGCCTATGGCATTGTTATTGCGAATGACATCAATCAAACATCCTTTGGTGATTTTGCCTGAGACTACTTTTCCACCCACGATCATGTCTTTCTTGCCCGTCTTAAAGACAGCCAGGACGTTCATCTTGCCGAAATCGGTCCGTTCGATTGTTGGCGGAAGCATTTCGACGAGCCGATTTTTTATATCCTCCACTAGCTCATAAATTATTCTGTAGTGTTTGATTTCGACGCCGCTGGTTTCAGCCAATCTTTTGGCTACCGGTGTGGTTTCGATATTGAAGCTGAAAATAATCGCTCCCGAGGTTTGAGCCAAACGGACGTCCGATTCGGTCACATTGCCGACGCCTCGGCTGATATAATTAACGGCCACTTCATCCGACTTCATTTCTCCCAGAATCTGTTGGATCGCTTCCAGCGATCCCTGGACATCGGATTTCAAAATAATATTCAGTTTCTTTATTTTTCCGTCTTCTATGGTTTTGTATATTTTTTGCGCGTTTAGCGAATCGCCCAATTTTCCCGTCTGGGATTTGCTTGTGCCGCGCAACACTTCAAGTTTGGTCAGCGACTTTCCGGTAACCACTTGCAAAATATCATTTGTGTTCGGAGCCGCGTTCAATCCTATCAAACCGATCGGAGTCGAAGGTCCGGCTTCTGCCAATCTTTTGCCGGTAAAATCTTCGATTCTTCTGACGCGTCCATGCGAAGCGCCGGCAATGATATCCTGGCCTTCTTTCAGCGTGCCGGTTTTGATCAAGACCGTGGCTACAGGGCCTTTTTGCGGATCCAAGTGTGATTCCAAAACGACGCCCAAAGCGTCTCTTTTGAAGTCCGCTTTGAAATCTTCCACTTCGGCTACCAAGAGGATATTTTCCAAAAGACCGTCAATGCCGACATTTTGTTTGGCGCTCACTTCGCTGACCAAAATCTGTCCGCCCCAGTCTTCGACCAAGATGTTGTTTTCCGCCAGTCCCTGCTTTACTCTCTGGACATTGGCCTCCGGCTTGTCGATCTTGTTGATGGCGACGATTGTTGGAATTTTCTTAGCCAAGAGATATTCGATGACTTCTTTGGTTTGCGGGCGCACACCGTCGTCGGCGGCTACGACCAGTACGGCGATATCGGCGATAGAAACTCCGCGTTCGCGCATGGCGCTGAAGGCCTCATGTCCCGGAGTGTCGACAAAAGTGATCAATCGGCCCTTCTTCTTGGCCTGATAGGCGCTGATATGCTGGGTGATTCCGCCCGATTCTTTGGCAGCCACGCTGGCCTTTCTGATTGTGTCGAGAAGAGTCGTTTTTCCGTGATCGACATGGCCGAGAATGGTAACGATCGGCGGCCTGGACTGGAGGCCGGTATCGGATTCCTTTTCTTTCTTCAAGATATCGATCAATTTTTCCAAAGTCATCGTTTCGCCGGTTTCAACCGCTTCTTCCCGCACTTCATAGCCCAGATCTTGAGCGATGATCGAGGCTGTTTCAAAATCGATCTGCTCGTTAATGGTCGCCAAAATGCCGTTTTTCATGAGCTCCGCTATGACAGTGCCCAATGGCAAGCCCAAAATTTCACCGAATCTTTTGACTGTGACGGTGGCCGGAAGATTTATTTTTTTGATTCTGATTTCCGCCATTTAGTTTAATTTTTTAGTATCGTTTAGCTTGGCCAGTTTCACGGCCTCCTCTTCTTCTTCAGTCAAGGGATGCTTTTCGCTTTTGCCGCCTTGGATGGCTTTGGAATAAACACGGGTGCCATCGCGAGTGTATAAGGAGGAAACGACCAGACCGTTATTTTTGCCGTTCAGCATGGCGATGGAAAAACTTTGGTCGCCGCCCACATCATTGAAAGGATTGAACCTGACCATGGCGAACTTATGCAGGCCGCGATGAGCCAGAACATTGATCTGATTGGAAATGTTGTAAAGTTCCTGGATATCTTTGTCGAGAGCCTTGATGCTGTGCGAATGTCCGACGAGGACGTCTTCCATGTTTTTTACACCGTTGCCGGCAAAAAATTCCGCGTTTTTCTGCTGGATTTTTCTTATCTTGATCTGAAGAGCGGTGTTCCACGCAAGAATGACGATAAACAGGCCCAATGCGATTAGGATAAATGTTCCCTGGTGTGATTTTGCGATTTGGTATATGAAATCCATAAGCGCGTCGTGTTTATCTTAGGCTAGCATCTATGGCGGCTCATGTAAAGGTTAATTATGCGGAGGATACAAGATTTTCACCCTGACACCAATTTTGCGGAAGAGGTGGGATTTGAACCCACGAAGACATTGCTGCCTTACGGCTTTTCGAGAGCCGCGCCTTCAACCACTCGGCCACTCTTCCAAGGCTATTGAATTATCTGTTGAAATCCGGTGCTGGGGCGGACCTGTGAGGGAATTTTTCTCCCCAACCGCATTTCGAGTGCGGCGCGTTGGGCCACTCTGCCAATCCTCCGTCATTTATATAATCTAACTTAATTCTGCCAGGTTATCAACAGTTGCGTCAAATTGTGACTTTGAATTTTTTGTAGTAAAATAAATTTAAAAGAAATAGCTTTCGGTTAAAATGAAGGCCAAAATAAAAATCATAAAAAACAAAAAAACGATCGCCGCCTTTTTTTTGATGGCCGGCATCTTGGTTGTGTCCGGCTGCGGACTCAAACAGCCCAATCCGAAGCGATACACCATAAATCTTGAAGTTTGGGGGCTTTTTGATGATCAGGACGCTTTCAACAAAATCATCGATACGTACAAAAAATTGGATCCCAATATCGGGGATATCACATACAAAAAGATGTCGCCGGACACATATAAGCAAGATTTGCTGGACGCTCTGGCCAGCGGAAACGGTCCGGATATATTTTTGATCCAGAATCATTGGCTGCCGGGCTTCCAAGACAAGATTTCGCCTGCTCCGCCTTTATATCTCAACGAACAGACATACCGCAATGAGTTTGTGGATGTGGCGGCGCAAGATTTTATAAGCCAAGGCCAGGTTTATGCCGTTCCGCTTACCGTCAATTCTTTGGCTCTCTACTATAATAAAGATCTTTTCAACGCGGCCGGCATAACGGGCCCGCCGGCAAATTGGGACGAATTTGTGTCAGACGCGAAAAAGCTGACGGTTATCGGCGGCGATGGGCAGATTGCGCAATCCGGCGCGGCCTTGGGCACCACCGCCAATATCAACCGTCCGACGGACATACTCAATCTTTTGATGCTACAAGGCGGCACACAGATGACGGATCCGACGACGGGACGAGCCACTTTTGATCAGGTTACCAAGCTAAGTGATGGCAGTAGCTCCGCTCCGGGTCAGAACGCGCTGAATTTCTACACCCAATTCGCCAATCGCAATTCCTCTTTCTATTCCTGGAATCCAAGCATGCATTATTCGATCGACGCTTTTGCCGAGGGTAATTTGGCCATGATGTTCAACTATTCCTGGCAGGAGCCGGTGATTGAAAGCAAGGCGCCGAAACTTAATTATGGCGTGGCGCCGGTGCCGCAGTTTGCCGGTTCGGCTCCGGTCAACTTTCCGAATTATTGGGCGTTCGCCGTGGCCAAGAACAAGACTCCGGATACGCACCAGATGAATCCGTCCCAAGCGGCCATAGTCACCAACGATGTGCGCGTGGCCGAAGCTTGGCGGTTCCTGACATATCTGACGACAAAGCCGCAGCAAAACCAGACCGTTTCGACCGGCGTGACGGGTTCCGGACAGACTGCGAATCTGAATTTTGATCCGGCGGCCGACTATCTCACAAAAACAAGCCAGCCGGCGGCCAGGAGGGATCTTATCGACCGGCAAAAGACCGATCCAAATTTGGGGGTTTTTGCGGAAGGCAATCTGATAGACAAAGATTGGACGCAATCCGATCCGGACGCCATCGAGAATATTTTTATCAATATGATAAATCAGGTGGACAGCGGACAATCCGGCATCCAAGACGCGATCCAATCCGCGGCGGCGAGCGTCAGCCAGATTTCGATGCGCTAAAAAATAAAGGACAAATATGACAAATCGGACTAATAAAATATTGATGGTATTGCTACCTGTTTTTTTGGCGAGCTTTTCGATTGCCGATGCTTCCGGAATCGTGCCATGCGGAAATCCAGGACAAAGCGCATGCAACTTGTGCGATCTGATAATCGGATTCCATACTCTGGTCGGCTTTCTTTCCGGTTTGCTGGTGACGGTCGCTTTGGCCGGCATATTTTTTGCCGGAGTGATGTATATCGTTTCTTCCGGCGATGAAGGCATGATGACCAGCGCCAAAAATTTCGCCAAAGCCAGCGTGATCGGTTTCGCGTTCGTGATGGGCGCGTGGCTGATCGTGAATGTGACGATGTGGGCGCTGTCGGTCAGGCCGGATTTGGGAATTAAACAGACGAACTGGTATACGTTTGATTGTACGTCTAAATAATTTTTCAAATATTTAAAAATGAAGAAGACGGAAATATCTGTGATTCCTCAAGAATTGATCCGGCAGAAAATTTATTTTATACGCGGCGAGAAAGTTATGTTTGATCGAGATCTGGCGGCGCTTTATGGCGTGGAGACGGGGGCTTTAAATCAGGCAGTTAAGAGAAACAAAGATCGTTTTCCGTCTGATTTTATGTTTCAATTAAATAAGCAGGAATTTGGAATTTTGAAATTCCACTTTGGAATCTCAAAGGAAAGTTTGATATCACAAATTGTGATATCAAAAAGAGGAGGCACAAGAAAGCTTCCATATGTTTTCACGGAACAAGGCGTGGCAATGTTATCCAGCGTTTTAAACAGCAAGAGAGCCATCCAAGTCAACATTCAAATTATCCGCACATTCACGCAACTTCGAAAAATTTTGGCAACTCACAAGGAATTGCGGGAAAAGATCGAAGCAATTGAAAAAAAGATTCTTAAGGGAGAAAAGAAAAACGACAAATATTTCAAGGCTATTTTTAACACCTTGCGGTTATTAATGAAGGAAGAGAAAGAACCAAAAGGGAAAATAGGCTTTGCAGTCAATAAATAATTTTTAAAATAAAAATCCAGCCTTGGGCTGGAGAATAAAAAATATGAAAATAAAAATACTGGGCATATTTCTTTTTTTTGCATTATTTCTTGTAAATGCAAATAGTGTGTCTGCAAATAGTTGTACAAGTGCCGGTGGAACTTGCCAGAACAGCTACACTTGCTCCAATGGAACAAGTTCTCTGGGAAATACAGCCTCAAAAGATTGTGAATCTGCACCACTTAATTACGGAATATGCTGCACCGTATCTGGCGGAAATACAACAAATTCTCAAACTAATACCGAAAGTTCTGGTAGCTCTGGAACTAGTCCATGCATAGCGCAGAACGGAAATTGTACGGATGTATGTTCAGATAATCAAGATCAAATTACGGCAAGTGATTGCGGTACCTTGAAGTGTTGTCGGACAAAGGGCGCGGCGGTGATTCCTCCAGGCACAAATAATACTAATGTCGCGGATTGTGATGCTGTCAACGGGGCATGTTATACGGGATCAAAATGTCCATCCGGTATGGATTTGGTTAGCTCTACTATGAAAGAGTGCGCTCAACCTGACAATACACAAGGCCTATGTTGCCGCAATGCCGACGCTTCTTCCAATCCAAATATTGCTACTCCAAATTCCGGTTCAACCCAATTTGCCAATCCTCTCGGCAATGTTACTTCGATTTCTCAAGTGGTGGGAAATCTGCTTGATAATTTGAGGGGAGTTTTGGGAGCCATCGCCATCGTGATGATCGTAGTCGGCGGCATCATGTATATCTTGAGTGCCGGCAATGAGAAAACTATCACGAGAGCCAAAGGCACAATCACCGCGGCCGTCGTCGGTTTGGCGCTTGCTTTCGCGGCCCCGTCATTTTTGAAAGAAATCCAATCGGTTTTGGGAGGCGTCAGCAGCAGCAATCCGGACCAGATGGTCAACCAGGCGCTGACGTTGAAACAGATCGCCATGAATACGCTCGGAACATTGTTGTCGATAATCGGCATCCTTGGTATAATCGGATTGGTGATCGGCGGCGCTTTCTACTTGACCGCGTACGGCGACGAAAAAAGGATCGAAAAGGGCAAGACGATCATCACGTCATCCATCATTGGGATTGCGATCGCGCTGGCCGCTCTGGTTATCGTCAAACAGATCGCAAGCCTGATGGGAATTCCGCAATAGAATCAGCAAAAGAAAAATTTCCTAAAGCGAAGTTTTAGGAATTTCCTAAAACTTCGCTTTAGGAAAGAAATTATAATAAAAATAAATAGAAAGGCAGGTGTTATATGAAAAGCAAAATTAAAGCATTGGCAGCATCGGCATCAGTTGCGGCCTTGACTGTTCCGGCTTTGGCTCTGGCCCAATTCCAAAATCCGCAAGGGACGAATTTGCCGTCCGGCAGCGTAACCGGAATCATCAAGAACGCGATGAACTGGCTTTTGATGCTGGTCGGATTTCTCGGCGTCATCGGCTTCGCTATCGCCGGCATCCTGTATTTGACCGCGGCCGGAGACGAGGGGCAGATCGACAAAGCTAAGCGCGCCATGATGTATTCGATCATCGGAGTTATTGTCGCTATCGTAGGCTTGGTCGTCATCCAGGCGGCACAAGGCCTTTTGGGCGGATCATCGTCGAATTTTTAAATACGATTTTTTCAGCGAAGATCAAGCTTTCGAAAGAGATTTTCAAAACGGCTGGACGGGTTATCCACAGCCGTTTTTCGTTTTCAGGTTAAAAATTTTTGTAAAAGTGATATAATAAAATCAATAAAACTTACGGCGTAAACATAAATAAAAAAATGAGCAGGGCAAAATTATTTTTTATCGTATTCTTGGCGGCGGCAATCACTTTTCCTTCGTTCGCGCACGCGTCTTTCAACCCGCTCTCCTTTCTTTTTCCGAGCCCGTCACAAATCAAGGGCGCTGTCACCAGCGGCAATATGCCGGTTCCGCCTCTGCCTCCATTGTCGGGCGGAATGATGTTCGGCGGAAGCGGTTGGAACGTGGGAAATTATTACGGGACGGGGTTGCCTTCCGGCTCCATAACGGGCATCATCCGAAATCTTCTGATGTGGCTTTTGATGATTTTCGGATTTTTGGGAATCATCGGATTTGTGATTTCCGGCATCATGTATATTTTGGCGGCCGGAGAAGAAGGCACGATGGAAAAAGCCAAAAGTGCCATGAAATGGTCTATTGTCGGAGTTGCGGTGGGATTGCTTGGCATCGTGGTCATCCAGGCTGTTACGCTGGCGCTCAATGGCATCGCAGGTTTTTAACTTTTTCAAAATAAAAAATGAAAATCAAATCATTGCTCGTCTGGTCAATCATTTTTTTGGCAGCGTTTTCGATAAGCGCCAAATCCGTATTCGCTTGCGCCACTTCCGCCGATTGCGACAGTGGATATGTTTGTAATATAACCTACTCCGGCGGCACATGCGTTCCGGGAGGAGGAAGCGGAAGCGGATCTAGCAGTGGCGGTTGGAGCTTGTCGAGCGTGTCTGATTTCGGGTTGCCGGCGGGCAGTATCGGCGGAATCGTGAACAATCTTCTGATGTGGCTTCTGATGATTTTTGGTTTTATCGGCATCATCGGTTTCATCATTTCCGGCATCATGTATGTTATGTCAGCTGGCGATGAGACTGCCGCGGGCAAAGCGAAAAATATGATGAAATGGTCCATCGTCGGAGTCGTGGTCGGATTGGCCGGCGTTGTAATTATTCAGGCGGTCGACTTCGCGTTGCGGGCTTACGGAGGATTTTAAAAATTTTTATATAAAAATGGCAAAAATAAAAATCATAACTTTACTTGTCGCAATTATTTTCATAAGCAGTGTTTTTTCCGCCAGTGCGCAAGTAGGTGTAAGTTCAAGCGCGCCAGGTTATGGTGACAATAACGGTCCGGCAGCACCGGCCGGATACGGCAATAATAACGGTCCGGCGTTTCCGACCGTTTATGGATCGCAATGTAACAATGGCGAAAATGATTGTACCAACACGAATGATTCCGCCATTTTGAAAGATCAATGCACCACTTACTATGACGCTAGCGTGTGCGGTTCCATGCCAAGCTATCTCGGGCAGATGGAATCGGATTGCGATACCAATCAATCCCAGGGCAAAGCTCAAGGTATAGATTGCAATATGATTTCGCATGGGAATTATTACGGGCCGGCCGCAGCCGCGTACGCGCAATGGATGGCAAGCAACCAAGCATCCGGTGAGCCTTCAAAAACTCCCGATGTATCTGGTGAGCCTTCAAAAACTTCAGATGGAGTGTATATTCCAACCTCTGCCGAAACCGGTCTTTCGGATAAAAGCATCAAAGATATTTTGACCGGGATCCTGACATGGATGCTTGGCATCGTCGGCGTGATCGCGCTTATCGGCTTTGTGATTTCCGGCGCGCAATATATCCTGGCCTCTGGAAATGAAAGGACGATCGAAACCGCCAAGAGAAATATGATTTATTCGATTATCGGCGTGGTGGTCGTTCTGGCGGGGTTTGTCATCATCCAGGCGATTGATTTTGCCTTGCGCGGCTACTCTTCTTTTTGATTCTAATTGTTGGAAAAATAAAAAAGGCGCACAATTTTTTGTGCGCCTTTTCCTTTCTGGTAATACGATTACTAGAAAGGCTTCAGTTCTATGCTGTGCTCTCCCGATCCGGTCACTATTGTTCCGGTGGCGCTTCCATCCGGTTGGAGTGAAAGCGAGAATGTGCCATGACCTTGGCCTGGCTCATCCCAAGTGCCGGCATATGTGCCGGAAGATTCATCATAATTTCCGGTGAACGTGGGTCCGCTGGTATGCAGTTCCAAGACATTGCCGTTCCTGATTGTTTCAGTGACAGTATTGTGTCCGCCATCGGCGTAATGGATTTTCCAGCCGTTGTAATTGATCACAACTGGCGCTGGTGGAGGACACGTCACTTGCACTTGCGTAACCTGTGTGACTTGAGTCGCCGGAGCCGGTTCTGGCGCAGGTGCGGCCAGTGCTGGCTGTGTCTCGCTGGCTTCGGCAATCGAACTAAAGAAAGCTTTGATTCTGCCGAGAGTTGAAGGATCGCCATATTTACGCACGATTTTTTTCTGTTCAGGCGTCCACTCTTCTTCCGGGATGGTCAACTTGATCTTGGCTGCTTCCCATTTTTTCTCTTCAATCTGATCCTTATTTATTTCTACTAGCGTTTGGTCGGCATAGGATTGATCGGGGTTATAGTTGAACAGATCTTTGCCCCACGTATTTAGGCCAACCTTGAGACAGGTTACCACCATTAAAATAATGGCTATCGCTCCTACGTATTTTTTTACTCTTGATACCTTATACGCAGTTGCGATGAGTATGCCGGTGATTAAAATGGCCAGGATATGCTGGAAGTAAAACGACATCAGCGCCAACGATCCGAAGATTAGCGCCACCCAGAAAAAAAAGTCATTCAATGCCTGTTTTGCTTGGCGACGAACTTCATCAGTAAGAGCATCTCGATCGAAGGCATAATGATTGATGAAAGCCCCAGCCGCCAGAATCAACGCTGCCAGCATAACCACGATCATTATTATGCCGCTGATGTTTTTGTGGCCAGTATTGTTGGCCACAATTGAAATTCCGATCAAGGTGGCTGCGATTAATGCAGCGCAGAACAGACCTAAAATAATCAAGAATAATCTGCGACCATTCAACATCGCCGTTTCAAGCATCTCTCTAAACATTTAAAACCTCCTGTGTTTTGGCTAAAAAGCCAGTTGATATTTTATTTTCAAGGTACTGGGCTACCACCAGAACCATTCTGATGACCTATTATCCTAGCACAAAATGGGCGAAAAGTCAACTCGGCACTAAAGCTGGGATTGGAATAATAAAAGTAAGCCTTAAATAAGCCAAATACAGGTTATTTTTTTTAATTTTTCATCTCGTGAGAAAATTTTCCAAGCCTTTCGGCTTGGTATCCCAGCTTAGTGCGGGGTAAATGCATAAGGCATCGCATGAGTTGACAATTTTGATATTTTTGCTATACTGTCTTTGTAGTAATCCAGTGAAGAATGATCCGCCTGCGGCGGATTTTATTTTTAAGAAACCTAATTTAAAAATAGGACGGAAAGGACAGATAGGACTTATCTTTCAATTCCATCCTGCAAAAGCTTTATGGTAAAAAAGAAAACGGCCAAGAATGAAGAAGCGCAATCCGGAAGATTGGGCGACTTCGGCAGCGCGATCGCACAGATCTGCGAAGAAAAAGGAATCTCCAAAGACAAGGTCATTGAGACGATCGAAGCCGCTCTGGCTGCCGCTTACAAAAAAGATTACGGAAAGAAAGGCCAGAATATCAAAGCGATTTTCGATGAAAAGACCGGCGCTACGAAATTTTTCCTGGTCAAAGAAGTTGTGGATGAAACAACCCGTGATTTTACGGTGGAAGAAGAGATCGAGGAGGAGGTTAAGGGGGTTAAGGAGGTAAAGGGAAATGCGGAGGACGTCAAGGAGGTAAAGGAGGAAAAGGGAGAAAGCGAGGAAGAAGAAAGACTTTCTCGGTATAATCCGGAGCGAGATCTGACAGTCGAAGAAGCGAAGGAATTCAAAGAAGACCCGCAAGTCGGCGATGTGATCGAATTGGAATTGGAAGAAAAAAATGATTATGGACGCGTGGCGGCTCAAACCGCCAAACAAGTCATCATCCAAAGAATTCGAGAGGCGGAGAGAGATCAGATGTATGACGAATATAAGAATCGCGAAGGTGAGATCGTGGCCGGCGTGGTGCAGAGAATCGAAGGACGCAATGTATTTGTCGATCTTGGAAAATCGGTTGGAATCTTGTTTCCATCTGAACAGGTACCGGGCGAAAGTTACCGGATCGGACAGCGATTGAAAGTATATCTGGCGAGAGTTGAGGCTGGAAATAAGGGGCCTGGCATCACTTTGAGCCGCATCCATCCGGAAATGATCAAAAAATTATTTGAATTGGAAGTGCCGGAAATTTTTGCCGGTACGGTTGAGATAAAATCGATCGCCAGAGAAGCGGGAGAAAGGACTAAGATTGCCGTGGCTTCGACCGAAGAAGGAATTGATCCGATCGGATCTTGCGTCGGGCAGAAAGGAACCCGCGTTCAGGCGGTAATCGATGAGTTGGGCGGGGAAAAGATCGACATCATCCTGTGGAATGACGATATTGCTAAATTCATCGCGGCGGCTTTGTCGCCGGCCAAAGTTTTGAGGGTGGACGTGAAGGAGGCGCAAAAGGAGGCGGCGGTGTCCGTTCCGGAAGACCAGCTGTCATTGGCGATCGGAAAGAAAGGACAGAATGTGCGTCTGGCGGCCAAACTAACGGGTTGGAAGATCGATATTTTGGGAGTGAAGTCGCAGGGAGAGAACGTGGAGGAGGTCAAGGAGGAAAAGGGAGAAGGTGAAGAGGAAGCGCAGGAATAGGACAGATAGGACAAATGGAACTTATCTTTAATTATAATTTTTAAAAACAAAACCATGAACTTGTGGCATGATCTGTCGCTTGGCGACAAAGCCCCGGAAGAATTAAATGTGATCGTTGAAATTCCCAGGGGATCAAAAAACAAATACGAAGTCGATAAGGAAACGGGACTCATTAAGCTGGATCGCGCTCTGAAGACATCGCAGGATTATCCGTTCGATTACGGATTTGCTCCGCGGACCCTGTGGGAAGACGGCGATCCGCTGGATGTTGTCATTCTGACCACGTATCCGCTGCATCCGGGCATTCTTTTGAAAGTCAGGCCGGTCGCGGTGATGCATATGATGGATGACGGCGACAGCGATGACAAGATTATCGCTGTTCCGATCAAAGATGTGCGTTGGGAAAACGTGCGGGATTTGGATGATATAAACAAGCACACTATCAAGGAGTTTCAGCATTTTTTCGAAACCTACAAATCTATCGAGGAGAAAAAGGTTACTATCGATGGAGTGGAGGGTAAGGCCGCGGCGCTTGAAGCGGTGAAGAAAGGCGTTCGATTATATAACGATAAATTCAAAAAATAATGATCAAAAAATTACCGAAATCACAGGTCGAGTTCGAAGTGACAGTCGCTTGGGCCGATTGGGAAAAATATTTGGACAAGGCGGCGGAAGAAGTTTCCGAAGAATTGAAGTTTCCCGGATTCCGTCCGGGCAAGGCTCCGAGAAAATTGGTCGAACAAAAAGTGGGTGAAGGCGTTTTGCTGAATAATGCGGCGGAAAAGGCGGTCCAGAAAAGCTATGCTGATTTCGTCACGAAAGAAAAACTGGACGTTATCGGCCATCCGGAAGTTACGATCGAAGAATTGGCGTCCGGCAAAGATCTTACATACAAAGCGAAGGTGGCGGTTGTGCCGGAAGCAAAAGTCAAAGAAGAGTACAAGAAAGAAATCAAAAAGATCAACGTCGAATTTTCCGGCAGATCGGATGAACCGACCGAAGACGAGATCAAGCGCGAACTGGAACATTTGGCCAACAGCCGGGTAAAATTGGTGACTGTTAACCGCGAGATCAAAAAAGACGATAGCGCGGAGATCAATTTTACGGTCCTGATCGATGGAGTTCCGATCGAAGGCGGAACCAGCAAGAATCATCCGATCGTGGTCGGCAAGGGAGTTTTCATTCCCGGCTTCGAGGATAATCTGATCGGGATGAAGGAAGGCGAAGAAAGGGAATTCGAGCTGAATTTTCCGGAAGATTATCATAAAAAAGATCTGGCCGGAAAGCCGGCGGTCTTCAAAGTGAAAGTGAATCTGGTTCAAGAAAGACAGACTCCGGAAATCAATGATGAATTTGCCAAGTCGCTGGGATCATTTGAAAATCTCGATGCACTCAAGAAAAATTTGAAAGATGGTATCGGGCGCGAGAATAAGCACAAGATTGTAGAAGAAAGAAGGACTCGATACTTGGACAAGATCGTGGAAAATACGGAAGTCGATCTGCCGGAAGTTCTGATACATGAGGAGATCCATAAGATGCTAGCCGAGTTTGAACAGCAGACTATGGCAATGGGCATGAATCTGGACCAATATCTTTCGAATTTGAAAAAAAGCAAGGAGGATCTGGAAAAAGATTGGGAGCCGCAAGCGGAAAAGAGAGTAAAATCGGCACTGGCCATGCGTGAGATAGCGAAGATGGAAGAGATCAAGGTCGACTCCAAAGATGTCGAAGACGAGATTAACAAAACATTGCAATACTATAAGAACGTCAAGGATTTTGAAAAGAATATCGATATGGAAAGATTGTATTCATATACCAAGGGCGTCCTTGAAAATGAGGAGGTGTTTAAAAGGCTGGAGAGGATATAATTTCTAATTTTCAATTACTAATTTCTAGACAATTTTTAATTAAGAATTAAATCATTGTTTGAAAATTGAAAATTAATAATTTAAAATTTAAATTTTATGTCTAATAAAATTTATAATCAATATCTCATTCCGACTGTCATCGAGAAAAGCGGATATGGGGAAAGAGCGTATGATATCTATTCCAGGTTGCTAAAGGATCGCATAATTTTCTTGGGCGGTCCGATCGATGATGTCGTGGCGAACAGCATCATCGCCCAGCTTCTGTTCCTTGATTCGCAGAATTCCAAAGAGGATATCAAGCTGTACATAAATTCTCCGGGAGGAGTCGTCACTTCGGCCTTGGCGATCTACGACACGATGCAATATGTCAAAGCGGACGTTTCCACGATCTGCATCGGCATGGCGGCTTCCGCGGCGGCTCTGCTTCTGACGGCCGGAAAGGAAGGCAAGCGCATCGTTCTTCCGAACGGAGAAATCATGATTCATCAAGTCATGGGCGGGGCGCAGGGCCAAGCGACTGACGTGGCCATCCACGCCGACCATATTTTGAGGATCAAGAAAAAACTGAACGAAATTATGGCCAGACACACCGGCCAGCCGGTGTCCAAAGTCGAAAAAGATACGGAGCGCGATTATTTTATGACTGCGGATGAGGCTAAAAAATATGGAATAGTCGACAAGATAATCAAATAAAACTTCCACGAAGAATTTACAAAAAGCGTCTTGAATGAAAAGACGCTTTTTCGATATCGTTTCTATTTCAGAAGTGGCAACAAGTTTTCGCCGGTCATTTCAGCCGGCTTTTCCAGATTGAAAAGTTCGAGGATGGTCGGCGCGATGTCGTTTAACATGTCTTCCGATTTTTTTGCGTCGGAAGCCGCCGCTTTTTCTCTGTGATTTTCGCCCGTCACAAACCAAAGAGGCACGGGATTTGTCGAATGCTCGGTATCGATTTCGCCCGTCAGGCTGTTTTTAACTTCTTCGGCATTGCCATGATCGGCGGTGATCAAAAGACATCCATCTTTCAACAATACTTGCGGTATCAATATGGACAGGCATGCATCGATGGTTTCAACCGCTTTTATCGTAGCTTTTTCGTTTCCGGTGTGTCCGACAATGTCCGCATTGGCGTAGTTGATGAGAATGAAATCATAGGTATCTTTCTTTATTTCTTCCACGACTTTGTCGGTAATTTCATGAGCGCTCATTTCCGGAGCTTGGTCGAAGCTGGAAACGCTCTTTGACGGAATGATTATGCGATCTTCTCCGGGAAAAGGATCTTCCCGGCCGCCGTTGAAAAAGTATGTCACATGCGCGAACTTTTCCGTTTCGGCGATCCGGAGCTGTTTTAATCCATGCCGGCTGATCGTATCGCCCAGGCAGGTTAGAGTCTTTAGAGGATGGAACGCAATGCTGACCGGCAATCCTTCTTCGTATTGTGTCATGGTGACAAAATCAAGATTTTTGATCGATTGCCTTTCGAATTTCATAAATCCCGGCAAGACAAACGCTTCGGTCAATTGGCGCGCGCGGTCTTCGCGAAAGTTGAAAAAAATAACAGAGTCGTTTTCTTTAATCGTCGCTATCGGATCGTTTTCGGAATCCGTCATAACTGCCGGTTCGACATATTCATCGAAAATTTCTCGGGCATACGAATCTTTCAGGTATCGGACCGGGTCTTTTATTTTTATTCCTTTGCCTTCGGTCATGGCGTCGTAAGCTTTCTTCACTCGGTCCCAATTGTTATTCCTGTCCATGCCGAAATATCTTCCGCCGATAGTAGCAATCTTTCCTATTCCAAATTCAGCCATCTTTTTTTCCAATTCTTCTATTGATTCCACGCCCGAAGTGGGAGCTGAATCGCGGCCATCCGTGAACACATGCATGAAGACATTTCGCACTTTTTGATCTTTCGCCATTTCTAGAAGGGCGTAGAGGTGGTCCGTGTGCGAATGGACGGATCCTTTGCCGACCAAGCCGACAAGATGCAAGGCGGAATCATTTTCTTTGGCATGGTCCATGGCTCGCAAAAAACTCTGATGCTTGAAAAACTCTCCCGATTCGATCTCCATGGTTATCCGGGGCAGATTCTGGTAGATTATCTTGCCCGTACCGATAGTCATATGGCCGACCTCGGAATTGCCTGCCTCTCCCCATGGCAGGCCGACGGAAATGCCCGAAGCCTGAAGCGCCAGATTCGGATAGAATTTGTTCAGTTTTTCGATAGTCGGCAGGGCGGCTTTTGCGATGGCGTTTCCTTTCTCGCTTTTCCCAATGCCCCAGCCGTCGAGAACTATCAGAACGACAGGTTTGTGCATATTGAACATTTTTTATTTATGATGAAATAATATCATTTCAGCCGTTCTTTGACAAAAGGGTCGCGTTGTAATAAGATTGAAGGCGTATAATAATTTGTTTAAATCGGTTTATTTATTTGATAAATTTAGGAATCATGGTCAAATTTTGGCCGCTTGAAAGCTAAAATTTAAAAATGACGAAACAAGATGAGTGTTGCTGGCGTGATTTATCAATTGAATAGAAGAAAAAAATATGGAAACAATAGTGGGTCTTTTGAGTTTGGCGATAGGAGCGGCATCGGGTTATTATGTAAGACAGATTATCGCTAAAAAACAGCTCGGCACGGCGGAAGGCAAAGCTTCCAAGCTTTTGGACGAAGCGGAAAAAAAGGCGCAGGAAGCTTTGTTGGATGCCAAAAACAAAGCCGTAAATATTCTGGAAGAAGCCAAAAAGAAAGAAGCGGACAGGGAGAATCAAATAATGCGCCTCGAAGAGCGCCTTGAAAAAAGAGAGATCAGCCTCGACAGCAAGATGGAGGAAATTGAGCGCGCGAAGAATATTTTGGAAAAGAAAGCGGAAGAAATTCGTCAGATCAGAAAAGAAGCGGATGATGCCAGAAAGCAGGAGTTGAAAAGGCTGGAGAAAATCGCCGGACTTTCCAAGGAAGATGCGAAAAAAGTCCTGTTGCAGTTGACCGAAGAAGAGAATCGGGGCATGCTTGCCAAAAAGATCAAAGATCTCGAAATCAATGGTCTGGAAGAACTGAATAAAAAGGCCAAGGACATCATGACCGCAGCTATCCAAAAATACGCCGGTTCGCATGCGGCGGATGTGACGACCAGCACGGTCAGCATCCCATCCGATGAAGTGAAGGGGAGGATAATCGGACGAGAGGGAAGGAATATCAAAACTTTGGAGAGATTGACCGGCATAGAAATCATCGTTGACGATACTCCGGAAGCGATCGTGATTTCCGGATTCGATCCGATCAGGAGGGAAACCGCCAAAATAGCCATTGAAAAATTGGTGGGTGACGGAAGGATCCATCCGACCAAAATTGAAGAAGCGGTCGAATATGCCAA
This sequence comes from bacterium, assembly GCA_021785125.1. Taxonomy (GTDB): domain Bacteria; phylum Patescibacteriota; class Minisyncoccia; order Moranbacterales; family UBA2206; genus JAJYGF01. The sequence continues at coordinate 20,198 of JAJYGF010000019.1, forward strand.
GCAGGAGATAAACAACAAGATCAAAGAAGCTGGTGAAGCGGCGGCGTATGACGTGGGCGTGGCCGGGCTTGATCCGAAACTGATACAGATTCTCGGCAGGCTTCGCTACAGGACCAGTTATGGCCAGAACGCGTTGCTCCATTCGTTGGAAGTGGCGCATTTGTCCGGAGCATTGGCGGCGGAGCTGGGCGCGGATGTGGCGATCGCGAAAAAAGCCGGACTCCTGCACGACATAGGCAAGGCGATTGATCATGAAGTCGAGGGGACCCATGTCGAAATCGGCATCAAGATACTTCAAAAATTCAACGTCGGCAAGGAGATAATCAATGCCATGCGGGCGCATCACGAGGATTATCCTTTCGAAAGTCCGGAATCCATGATCATTGCGGCGGCCGATGCTATTTCTGCCAGCCGGCCGGGCGCCAGAAAAGATACTTTGGAAAATTATCTGAAGAGATTGAGCGAACTGGAGGAAGTGGCCAATTCGTTTGAAGAAGTTGAAAAGAGCTATGCCATTCAAGCCGGCCGTGAAATCAGAGTTTTCGTCAAGCCTGAAAAAACCGATGATCTCGGAGCGATCAAATTGGCTCGCGCGATCGCGGATAAGATTGAAAAAGAACTTAAATATCCGGGCGAGATCAAAGTCAATGTCATCCGGGAGACGAGGGCCTTGGAAGTGGCGAGATAAAGCCAAATTGATTGTATTATTATGGGCCTGTGCCCAGCACTAAGCACTTGCTTCGCAATTTTGGTGCCAAAGACACCGTGTGCAAAGTTAGTGCTGGGTGTGGATAAGTAAATTTGCCTTATCTAAAGCGGAAATAGTAAAATAGATAAAGAGAATCGCTTGTTTAAGCGGAAAATAAAAATAGATTCGCTCTGGCGGGTAAGTTCGCAGAAGGCGGATGAACTAGAAAGGAAGGTGTAAATATGACAAACATAAATAAAGACGCTTTGGTAACCTCCATTTCGACCAAGACGGAGCAATCCAAAAAGGATGTCGAAACAGTTATCGACACGATGGTGGAAGAAATCACAAAATCTCTTCGCGCCGGAGACAAAGTCACTTTGACCGGTTTCGGAACTTTTAAAGTTTCCAAGAGAGCCGCGAGAGAGGGTATCAATCCTCAAACCAAGGCTAAGATCCAGATTCCTGCAATGACCGTTCCGAAATTCACGGCCGGAAAAGCCTTGAAAGAAGCTGTAAAATAATTTCTTTCTTGCAGATATGCAAATCCCGCCTAGGCGGGATTTTTGCTTCTCCGGTTGACTCATCGTAAATTTAAAGATAATATATTTATGTTATGGCGGGGCGTTGTGTAATGGTAGCGCGCTTGGTTTGGGACCAAGTAGTCCGAGTTCAAGTCTCGGCGCCCCGACACGATGGAAGATAACAAGCGGGTATCGTATAGCGGCTATTATGCGACCCTTCCAAGGTTGAGATGGGGGTCCGACTCCCCCTACCCGCTCAAAAAAAGAAAAAACTTCCCTTTTGGAAGTTTTTTCTTTATAATTGCTTTATTGCGCAGGCGAGATTAGTACAGTGGCAGTACGCTTGCTTCCCAAGCAAGAGACGCGAGTCCGATTCTCGTATCTCGCTCCTTAATTATTTATTGAATAACATGAAAAAAATAATCATCGTGGCAACAGCTGTTCTTGTGATTGGCGGAATAATTTTTATTTCGGTGAAAAATAAAAACAATAAATCTCAAAATTCCAAGGAGCTTAGCTCCAAAACGGCCAAAGAATCTCAGGAGCTAAGCTCCTTGGCTTCCCAAAGCGCGGCAGACCAAGCTAATCAACAAACTCAAGATACAAAACCTATGGGACTGGAAATTAAAACCACGAAAGAAGGGGCTGGCGATCGAGTGGTGAAAAATGGCGACACCATCACGGTCAATTACACCGGCAAATTGGAAAACGGCACTAAATTCGATTCGAGCTATGATCGGAATCAGCCGTTCACTTTCCAGATCGGACAAGGCCAAGTCATCCAAGGTTGGGAACAAGGGCTTCTGGGAATGAAAGTCGGCGAGAAAAGAACCTTGACCATTCCGGCTGATTTAGGCTATGGCGCCAATGGCATACCGGGAGTTATCCCGCCGAACGCGACTTTGATCTTCGATACGGAACTCGTCTCGATCCAATAATTTTTGCAAAGACTGCCTCTTCGGGCAGTTTTTTGTTGTACATAGAATATCGAAAAAATTGAATCGACCCTGCCGAAAGAGTTTGGAGAGATTATGGAATAATTGACAATAACTTAAGAATGAATTAATTTGAATAGAACCGTCAGGGTTTTATTCCTTTAAAATTTAATATAACAAGGGGGCAAAAGATGAATCTTCTGGGAGTGTATTTCGGGTATGTTTTCTGGGCATCAGGAGCGCGGAATTTTTTCGGGCAGGGTTGGTGGTACCATATTTTTCTTAGATTGTGGTATGGCATAGATTTTTCTCGTGCGACATTGATAAGTAAGACCACGACGCTCTGGATGCGGGCTGGCAACATGCCGTTGTTTTTCCTCCAGCCTTCGGAGATTATTCCAAGATGCATCTATATCGATCGGAAGAATAAGGTCATTGTTAATGCTGTCGGATTGAGCGGGCCTGGATTTAAGAAATTATTAAAGAAGAACAAGTGGCAGAAAATGAAAAAGCCATTCCTTCTTTCAGTCATGCCTGTTGGGAAAACGAAAGAGGAACGTTTGGAGGAGATGCGTGAAATCATCGTATTGCTCTTCGCTGATATGCGCAGGAAGGCCTGGGCGACAGAATTCGGATTGGAAATAAACATATCTTGTCCGAACACGGAACATGACCCGAATGAACTTGTCAAAGAAGCGATGGAGCTTCTTGAAATCGCTAGACGTTCTGGGCTTCCGATCGTCCTCAAGATCAATGCATTGGTGAAGATCAAATCGGCGCTTGCTATTGCAGAATCCGGCCTTTGCGACGCGATTGATGTTTCCAATACGATTCCTTTCGGCGAATTGCCGGATCGGATCCCTTGGAAAAAACTTTTTCCGGAAGGCTCCCCTCTTCTCAAGAGAGGACTCAAGGAAAAAGGCGGTCTTTCCGGAGAGCCTCTGCTGGAAATCGTGGCTGATTGGATAAGAGAATTCAGGAAATTCAACAAGCTTTTTCCGCTTATCGGAGGAGGTGGTATTCTCGATGCCAGAGACGTGGATGTGATGTTTGAATCCGGAGCGACTGCCATTTCGATCGGCAGCATAGTCATGTTAGCTCCGCAGAGTATACGGGGAGTCATGGAGAGGATCGATCGACATATGCGCATGGATCTGATACGCAAATAAATTAACATGGAGGATTGAAAAAATGAGGCGCTATGAGTTTGTCTTTAACTTCCTGCCATTTGATGCTCATCTGCATCTAAGGCGGGGCCTTATGCTGGCCGATGTCATCATCCAGGCCTCATGCTGGGCCGTCGTCATGGGCAATACTTCTCCCTACCCCATAGTTTCAAGCCGCGATGTTAGGAAGTATAGGCGGGAAATGAAGCGTCACAGGCCTGATTTCAAGCCGGTCATATCAGTTATGCTTACAAAAGATATGACAGTCAAGAAATTAAGAAGGGCCTACAAGGCAGGGGCGCAAGTTCTGAAGATGATTCCCGTGGGCACATCTACCGGATCATCCAGGGGGATAGCTCTGATAGAATTGCCGGCATATTATCCAGTCTTACTGGAAGCAAAAAGGTTGGGCATGGTTTTTTCCGGCCATTGGGAGCTGGATGTTGATCAATTCGGAAAAGCAATCCCCAAAATTGAACAGGAAGAAGGAGCGATTCCTATTTTGGCCCAATTGGTCGCAGATATCCCGGGCCTGAAAGTAGTGGTCGAACATACCAGCGTGCGGAAAATGATCGAATTTGTAAAAGGCGCGCCGGCAAATGTGGTTGCAACCCTCACATTGCATCACGCTACTGTCACTTACGATCAGGTTTTCAGTAATAAAGGCAGTGTAAAAGCCCCCAATCTATATTGCAAGCCATGCGCTAAAACTCGGGATGATTGCCGCGCGGTAATCGAGGCGATGACAAGCGGCAATCCGAAGTTTTTCTTCGGGTCGGATAGCGCGCCATGGCACCGCAACGACAAAAAGCTCGGTTCGGAAAAGGCGGGCATATTCACCCCGTACAAAGTTTATGTACCCCGTTTGGTAGAGCTTTTCGAAAGGGAAAAAGCGCTGCATAAACTGGAAGCGTTCCTATGTATTTATGGTCCGCTATTCTATGGATTCCAGCCGTTTCCGGCGGCGGTTAATCTACGTCGGCGGCCGATAAGGATATGCAAATATTATAAAAACATACCTGTGTTTCTGGGAGGAGAATTACAGGAATGGAGCATTGTTTAGTTCTCAAGACCTGCCAAGTCATGACTTGGCAGGTCTTTTCATTTGCTATATAATATGCGGCACTAAACTAATATGGTAAGATGTAAAATATGAATTATAAAACAAAGCTATTGGTAGCTGGAATTGTAATTTTTATTTTGGCGGTTGCTAGTCTTTTATACATCAAAAATGCCGGCAGTAAAAAGGCGGAAATAAGGGTGAATGATCAGCAAGTGCAAATCGGAGGTTCGACCTCTGATGCTCCGAAAGATACCTCGAGGTCGAACCTCGATAAGCCATCGATAACAGACGCCAAAAGCAATGGTTTGAAAATCCAGGATAAGCCGGTCGATTTCGGCTTCAAACCGGCTTCCGGAAGAATTATCGACACAATCGTCATCCATTCGACGTATAATGCCATGGGCGGCGACCCCTATAGTGTTGATGGAGTCATTGCCGAATATAAGAGCTATGGCGTTTCGCCGCACTACTTGATCGACCGTGACGGGAATATTTATCGCCTCGTCGAAGACAAGAATATCGCCTATCATGCCGGGATCAGTCGCGTGCCGGACGGCCGGACCAATGTGAATGATTTTTCGCTCGGCATCGAGCTGATTGAAAAAGATACTGACCATCCGACCGACGCGCAATACGCTTCTTTGAACGCGCTATTGGCACAGCTCAAAGGCGAATATAAGATCAAATATGTCTTGGGACATGACCAGATCGCTCCCGGCAGAAAAACTGATCCGTGGAATTTTGATTGGAATCGGATAAGATAACTTTCAGATAATTACAAATTCATTCTTTCTTCATTGTATGCCTGTATACTCATGAAGTGATATTTTTAATAAAAGTGGAAAAATACAATGGTCGTAAAAAATAAGCTGGAAAAATTTCTCATCGGACTGTCAGGATTTTTCGCCCTGGCGCTTTTCGTGATGGGGATCAAAGTCGCAGATAGCAACAAGAAATTGGATGCCATCCAGAACGATTTGGCGATGAATCCCGCCGATCCGGGATCCGGTCCGGCCATCCAGAATGAGATCGGCACGACTCGTGACGCCATCCTGAACAAGGCGGCGCATTCTCCCGAATCGACCACGAAACAGACAACCGTCATAAGAACCGTGATTCCCGGAAAGGTGATTACTCAGACGGTGCCAGTATCTTCGAGCGGTTCTTCGAATAAAACAACTAAAACATCATAAGATATGGATCGTAAGGAAATGGAGGTTTTCAAAACTGGATTCAGGGCGATGGGAACTGATATTTCGGTCGATATAGTTTCGGAAAAAGAAAAAGGATTCGAGGCGGAAGAAGCTTTCCAAGAGATAAAAAAAATATTTGAGAAAAATGAAAAAATTTTCAGCCGGTTCAATCCGGACAGCGAGCTTTCGGAAATAAATCGGAATATCGGAAAAGAAGTTGCAATTTCTCCGGAAATGTTCGAATTATTGGAACTCTGCCTCAAATTTTATGACATCTCGGACGGCTATTTCGATCCGCGCATAATCGGCAATCTGGAGAAAGCCGGATATGACAAGGATTTCCGGAGCCACGATTTTAACGAGCGAGCGGAAAGAGAAATAATTTTGGAAAAAATCGGGGGCGATCTGAAAAAAGATCTAACTCTAAAGAATGGAAAGCGGACAGTCTTGATCAAAAAAAGGATCGATACGACCGGCATCGCCAAAGGCTACACCGTGGATCAAGCGGCGGACCATCTCAAAAAAATGGGATTTCGGAATTTTATCGTAGAGGCGGGAGGGGATATGCGTGCTGCAGGAAAGAATCAGGACAGCGAGGTATGGAAGGTCGGAGTTGAAGGGATAGAAGACGAGCGGCTGATGCTGAACTTGGAAAACGAAAGCGTTGCCACTTCCGGAATCAGCCGGAAGCGCTGGCAGATCGGAGAAAAGAAATTCCACCATCTGATCGATCCCAAAGATCCGGAGAAATTTTCCTTTGACATAAAAACTGTCACAGTGATCGGAAAGGAAACTGTCGAGGCGGACGGATGGGCCAAAATATTGCTGCTCATGGGCAGAGAAAAAGGGTTGGAATTTGCGAATCAAAATGGTTTGAGGGCGCTGTTTTTGGATTATAAAGGTAACGCGTATCTTTCGCGAAATATGAAACAAAATCTGATATCATGATAAAAAAAATAAAATTAAAAAGAACGGCAATCATCGCGGCTTTTTTGATTTCTGTTTCGGTTGTTTCGGTGATTTTTTTGTTCGGCAAAGCCAGCCACACGCGTGCCGACAGCGGAGGTGATGAGAATGACAGCGGAGATTTCCAGGTGATCAACACCAATCCGGCCAATGATCAACCTAAAAAGCCACAAACTAAAACCATCACCATTCAACTGGCTCCGACCGTCACCCAGCAAGTGACGACAACTACCACTTTTGACAGTGATGGGGATGGCCAGCCTGACAATGTCGATCCGACACCAACCATCAACGATAATTTCATCGTGAAAGATGTCAATCTGGATGGCATAGATGACCGGTATGAAACGCCCGAGCAATTGGCGCATGTAGGCGCTTTCGGTACCGGACAAAAAGTCGATTATCACGGCCAAGTGATCGTTGACAGCGACTTGGACGGTCTGACCGACCAAGGCGAACTCCAACTCTATCATACCGATCCGGGCAAACCGGATTCGGATGGAGATGGATATTTGGATGGGGCGGAAGTTCTGGCCGGGACCAATCCCAACGACCCTAAAGATTATCCCGGTTATTTCAACATCAAAGACATGACCGATCCTATTTTGCAAAATTTGAACGCAGGAACTCCTTGGGCCTGGTATGTCGGACGCGCGGCCGGCATGATCGGATTTATCTTTCTCTGGCTGACGGTATTTCTGGGTCTTGCCATTCGGAATCCTCTTTTGAAAAAGATCGTCGAGCCGATCTATAGCTTCAGTCTGCATAGTTTCATGGCGGCTATGGCGGTTTTCTGGTCGCTCGTGCACGGCACCGCCTTTCTTTTTGACGGCTCACTGGGATTCGGCCTGAAAGATATCGCGGTACCGTTCTATTCCAAGACGATCGCGGTGGATCCGACCTTTCTCGGCTTGGGAATTTTGGCTTTTTACGCGATGGCAATCATGACCATTACTTCGTATCTGCGCCAGCACATGAACCATCGGTTGTGGCGCATCTTGCATTTTTTGAATCCATTGGCCTTCGTATTCGTGGTGGCGCATGGGTATGTCAATGGAACCGATATAAAAAATTTCTATGTCGGGAGCGCTTTCCTTTTTTCTTCATTTTTGCTAGTTTTGATCTATCTTTCTAGTCTCATTTTCATCCTTATCAACAAAATTCGACAAAGGAATAATAATTTCGCACAAATAAGATGAATATCGAGATAAAAATCAAAAATAAGATCGTTTCGATCGGGCTGATGGGCAAGAGTGATGAAATTCTGGATCGCATCGTCCTCTCCGAAGAGCGCAGGCTTTCGGAGGATCTCTTGCCTTCCATCGATGATCTTTTGAAAAAGAACAATCTCGAGCCGAAGGATGTCGAAAAAATGACTTTGGAATCAGATATGGGTGAAAACTTCACAACGTACCGCATCGCCAAAGCGGTTGTGGATGCTTTCAATTGGGCGAATAGAAACAATAATTGACATTCCATTTGTTGATGATAAAATTAATCCATGGAAAATAATAATAAAAAAGAAATAACACTCGAAGATTTAGCAGAATTGATTAAATCTACAGAAAAGAGCTTAAGCGCAAAGATTGAAACTTCAGCCGAAGAATTGGCAGTCATGACGCAAAAACACTTTCTAACATTGGAAGCCGATATGAAAGAAATAAAAACTGATGTCGAGGTATTGAAGTCTGATTTAGGGGTTGTAAAAAATGATGTTGGAGAGATTAAAGCGAATATGAATAAAAAGGTTGATATCTTTAAGCATAATGAGCTTACTTATCGAGTTGAGAAGCTAGAAGATAAGGCTGGGATAATGAGGATGAAGATTGCGACCGCTTGACCGACCGCCAAAAATCTGCTATACTTAAAATAATCATAAAGACGGGTGAAAAATGCCGTCTTTTTGTTTAATTTAAGTCAATAAAAAATAAAAATGCCTAATTTTGAAACAAAAACAAATCCAAGAGAGGATTTCGATAAGAACGAAGAAGACGTGGAATCCATAAAAGCGCAGTTCGCTTCCGCGAAATCATCTGAAGAGATGATGGCTTTGGCTAAGAAAATGCAAGAACTCGAAGGCAATAAAAATGAGATGGTCGGAAATGCGCAAGAAGAAGCAGAGAAAGAAAATGAACAGCGAGATTTGGGCGCTGAAATGGCGAAGGACAAAGAGGCTGAAATTTTAGCTGCTAAAGAGCTGGCTGATCTAAAATTAAAAGATGCGGCCGAATCTGCCAAAAAAGCCGAAGCATTATTGCAACGAATAAAAGGAGAAGTGTCTGTTGAAAAAACTGAACCTGTAGCGGTTGAGAATGTCGGACAAGCAAAAGAAATTGGGCAGAAAGATTTAATTGAACAAATAGGAGCTCCGAAAAGTGAAATGTTTGAAAAATATGGAGAAAAAATGCGTCAAGCCGCGGATGATTTAGTTGAAAATAGGAAAGCTATCGAAGCGAACGAGGAGGCTAGAAAAAAGGTTGAATATGGGACACCTGAGTGGCAAAAACTATGGGATGAAGGCAGGGCCTTAAATGATCGCAGAAATGAGCTTGCAAGTGATGCTGCCTGGGGGAGTAATGTGGTTAAATTTCGTGAAGAAAAATCTAATGAAAGCTGGACTAGTTATGGAAATTACAAAAGCGAAGAACTAAGACAATATAGAAGTGCTGCCCTTGATGATCCATATGTTGTTCTTCGTATGGTGGAGGCGGGAGCATTAGGCATTGATGCACGCGGAGACGGGCTCGCTTATGTGTCAGAGCGTCTTATGGGAAATTCTGAATTTGTTAGAGAAGCTTTTAAATTGGCAAAAAAACATGAGGCGGGGTATTCTGGATGGTTTTGGAATAATGTCACTGGAGAGGCTAGAAGAAATAAAGAGTTATATATTGAAGCCATAAAAACGAACCACTTAAATTATCAATTTGGATCAAATGAATTTAAGAAGGACCCGGAAGTTCAAAGGGTAGCCCTTGAAAGCGGATTGAATCCGGTATACTTATTTAAGGGCTAGTTTAACTGTGGATAAGTAGTGTAATAATAAAACTTAAAAATATAAAAAGGCTTGGTTGAGCCTTTTTTGATTTTGACTTGACAAAAGCAAATTATTTCTTGACATGTCTCGGAAAACAGGTATAATTGATATACATTTGTCAAGTCCCGAGTTATCGGGACAGACTCCTATTTTCACGAACTAGGTCCTTGGGGTGATAAATCTCCCGCTTAGCGGGAGAAAATTTAGGGGAAACTCTTGCAAAAGACAATAAAATAATTTAATACATAATTCCTAAACTCATTCATTTTACCCACTCTCTAGAATCTCAACGGAGCGGGTAATGGATAATGAGAGTATTTTTATGCTTAAATCCCAAAAAACGTTGAAGGTTAAGAATGCTTTTGGTTCCGAATCATCCCTGTCCAAAAGAAAATTTTTCAAACAGATGTCGATGGTGTCGCTGCCGAACTTGATCGAGATCCAGCTGGATTCATACGACTGGTTTCTGGAAAAAGGCCTTCGCGAACTTTTGGAGGAGATAAATCCGATCACCGACTTCACCGGAAAGGATCTTGAATTGACCTTTTCCGATTATTATTTGGACGAGCCGAAATATGACGAGGTCACAGCCAAGAATAAAAATATTTCTTTCGAAGCGCCGTTGCGCTGCAAGGTGAAGCTTGTCATAAAAAAGACCGGAGAGATCAAGGAGCAAGAAATTTACTTGGGCGATTTTCCGATCATGACGGATCGCGGAACCTTCATCATTAACGGCGTGGAAAGAGTTGTCGTCAGCCAGCTGATCAGGAGTCCGGGCGTCTTCTTTACGATGGATTATCAGAAAGGACGCCGGCTGTTCGGCGCCAAAATCATCCCGAACCGCGGAGCTTGGCTGGAAATTGAAACCGATTTCGACGGAGTCTTAAGTGTGAAAATCGACCGAAAAAGAAAAGTCGCTTTGACTTCATTGCTTCGGGCTTTTGGATATTCGACCGACAAAGAACTGTCGGATCTTTTTGCCGGTGTCGATAAGGGGGAAATCAGATATATGGAAGAAACGATCAGAAAAGACGCCGCCAAAGATCAGGCGGAAGGTTATAAAGAAGTGTATAAAAGAATCCGCCCAGGCGATCTGGCGACCGCGGAAAACGCGAAGCAGATGATCGATTCGATGTTTTTCAATTTTGAAAAATATGATTTCGGCAGCGTGGGGCGGTATCGTCTGAATCAAAGATTGGATGTCGAACTTCCGGATAGGGAAGAAAATCGCGTCCTGCTTCGCGAAGATTTGATCGCAATCATAAAAGAAATCATCCGATTGAACAATGATCCGTCTGCTCAGGCCGATGACATCGACCATCTTGGCAACAGGCGCGTCCGTGCCGTGGGCGAATTGGTGCAGAACAAACTGCGCGTCGGTTTGGCCAGGATGGCGAGAAATATCAAAGACAGAATGAGTACTTGCGATGTTGAAACCGTCGTGCCGGGACAATTAGTCAATTCACGGCCTATCGCGGCCGCCATCAAAGAATTTTTTGCCAGTTCGCAGTTATCTCAATTCATGGATCAAGTAAATCCATTGGCTGAATTGGAGCACAAGCGCAGGCTTTCAGCAATGGGGCCGGGCGGTTTAACCAGAGAGAGGGCCGGATTTGAAGTGCGTGACGTGCATCATTCCCACTACGGCAGGATATGTCCGGTTGAGACTCCGGAGGGTCCGAACATCGGCCTGGTCGGACATCTTTCCACATATGCCAAGATCAATGAATACGGATTTTTGGAAACTCCTTATCTCAAGGTTTATCATGAAATTGAAAGCGGTTCTGAAAAACTTTTGCACCGGATTCTGGATGAGGACGCGGCCGGCATCAAAGCGGGAATCTTAATCGATGAAAGATTGGCTGAAGAAATCGCCAAAGACAAATCGATTAAGTCCGTCAAGATCAAGCCATGGGTTAGCCGCGAGATCGAATATGTCAACGCGACAAAAGAAGACAGGAAAAATATAGCGCATGCCAACATCGCGATGGATGAATATGGCAACATTTTGGATAGCGTAGTCGGCGCCAGAGTGAAGGGCCATGCGACCGAAATCGAAGCGGCCAAGCTTGATTATGTGGACGTTTCGGCCAAACAGATGATCTCGGTGGCAACCTCGCTGATTCCATTTTTGGAACATGATGACGCCAACCGCGCCCTGATGGGTTCGAATATGCAACGTCAAGCCGTATCTTGCGTCAAGCCGCAGGCTCCATTGGTCGGAACGGGCATTGAAGACAAGGCCGCGGCCGATTCCGGACAAGTTGTCATTGCGAAACAGGCGGGAGAAGTCGTGGAAGTGGACGCGGATCATGTTGTGATCAGGGAAGAAGCTCCGGCCGGCGCCAAAAAACCTTTCATCAAAAGAGAATATCGTTTGCAGAGTTTCGTAAAATCCAACGCGTTTACCTCGATGAATCAATTGCCTCGTGTTGAAAAAGGCCAAATGATCAAGAAGGGACAATTGCTGGCTGACGGCGCCTCCACCGATCATGGTGAATTGGCACTGGGACAGAACATAGTGGTGGCTTTCATTCCATGGGAAGGATCGAATTATGAAGACGCTATCATCTTAAGCGAAAAATTGGTGCAAGACGACAGATACAGCTCCATCCACATCGAAGATTTCTCTATCGACGTGCGCGACACCAAGCTTGGACCGGAAGTGATTACTCGCGATATTCCGAACATAGGCGAAGAGAGGTTGAAAAATCTGGATGAGACCGGGGTTATCCGCATCGGAGCGGAAGTGGCCTCCGGTGATATTCTGGTCGGAAAGATTTCTCCGAAAGGCGAAGGCGATTTGACGAGCGAGGAAAGACTTTTACGCGCGATCTTCGGAGAAAAATCCCGCGATGTCAAGGACAGCTCGCTGTATTTGCCGCATGGCGAATACGGAAAAGTTGTAGATATAAAAATATTTTCACGTGAACAGGGAGACAAGCTTCCGACCGGAGTCATCCAACAGATCCAAGTTTCAGTGGCACAGCTCAAGAAAATCTCCGTCGGAGATAAATTGGCCGGACGCCATGGAAACAAGGGTGTCATTTCAAGAGTGGCTCCTGTGGAGGATATGCCATATCTGCCGGATGGAACTCCGGTAGACATGATCTTGAACCCTCTCGGCGTGGCTTCCCGTATGAACATCGGACAGATTTTGGAAACTCACTTGGGCTGGGCGGCCTTGAAATTGGGCTACAAAGCAGCCACTCCGGCTTTGGAAGGTGTAACTGAAGCGCAAATCAAAGAAGAGCTCGGAAAAGCGGGTCTTCCGGAGACCGGAAAGATCAGATTGGTCAACGGGCGAACCGGCGAGATGTTTGATAATGAATCGACCGTCGGGGTCATGTATGTCATGAAACTGCATCACTTGGTCGATGACAAGATCCATATGCGTTCGATCGGGCCATACTCTTTGATTACGCAGCAGCCGCTCGGAGGAAAAGCCCAATTCGGAGGACAGAGATTTGGAGAAATGGAAGTATGGGCGCTGGAAGGATACGGCGCGGCCTATACGTTGCAAGAGATGCTGACCATCAAATCCGATGACGTGATGGGACGGAGCAAGGCGTACGAATCTATCATAAAAGGCGAGGTTATTAAGAGTCCGAACCTGCCGACTTCATTCAATGTTCTGGTGAACGAATTGAAAGGCCTGGCACTGAATGTTGAATTGATGGGCGTCAAAAAAGAAGAAGAGGAAGATTCCGAGGAAGAAGACGTAACGCAAGCGTAAGAATTTTAAATTTAAAATTTTAAATTATAAATTTATATTATGGATCCTATAACCAAAGTAAGTGATTTCAATAGCGTGAGATTGAAACTGGCCGGTCCTGACCAGATCTTGGAATGGTCTCATGGCGAAGTCACCAAGCCCGAGACAATCAACTACAGGACGCAGCGTTATGAGAAAGACGGTCTTTTCTGCGAAAAGATCTTCGGACCTTCCCGCGACTGGGAGTGTTATTGCGGAAAATACAAAAGAATCAGATACAAAGGCATCGTCTGCGACAAGTGCGGCGTGGAAGTAACAAGATCGAGTGTCCGTCGCGAAAGGATGGGCCACATCCAATTGTCCGTGCCAGTTTCTCATATCTGGTTTTTGCGCGGCGTGCCTTCAAAGATCGGCTTGGCGCTCGGTATGAGTCCGCAAGAACTCGAGAAGGTCATTTATTTCTCAAACTACATCATCTTGAATGTGGATGAGAACGCGCGCGAGAAATCTTTGTCGCAACTGGAGCAAGAGTTCAAATCGAAGCAGAAAGAGATAAACAAGCTGGAAGGTGATGCGAAAGACAAGAAGACCGAGGAATTGAAGGGCATTTATCGTACGGCCAAGGAAGAATTGAAAGACCTGCAAAGGTTCCAAATTATTTCCGAGATCGAATATTTCAATCTTTCCACCCGTTATGGCCAAGTTTTCACGGCCGGCATCGGAGCGGAAGCTATCCGTAAGATTTTGGAAAATTTGAATGTGAAAGCTGAAATCGAGATTTTGAAAAAAGATTTGGAAAATGATGAGATTGTTGATAAGAAAAAAGTTTTGCGCCGGATCAAACTGTTTCAAGGATTTATCAATGCCGGACTCCGCTTAGAATGGATGCTGCCGACGATCATTCCTGTCATTCCGCCGGATCTTCGTCCGATGGTGGCGTTGGACGGAGGACGTTTTGCAACTTCCGACCTCAATGACTTATATAGAAGAATCATCAATAGAAATAATCGTCTGAAAAAGCTGATCGAAATCGGCGCGCCGGAAGTCATCACCCGAAATGAAAAAAGGATGCTTCAGGAAGCGGTGGATGCTTTGTTTGACAACAGCGCTCGACGCGGACAAGTCAGCGTCACGGCTTCGACCGGCCAGAGAAGAGCGCTCCGCTCTTTGGCGGACACATTGAAAGGCAAGCAGGGCCGCTTCCGGCAGAACTTGCTCGGAAAACGTGTCGACTATTCCGGACGTTCCGTAATCGTGGTCGGTCCGAAATTAAAATTGCACCAATGCGGATTGCCGAAGAAGATGGCGTTGGAGCTTTTCAAACCGTTCATCATCAACAAGCTTATTGAGAGAGAGCTGGCATATAATGTCAGAAGCGCTGGCAAAATGGTGGAGAGTGAAAGCGAGGAGGCATATGAAATTCTGGATGAAATCATCTCGCATCACTATGTCATGCTGAACCGCGCTCCGACCCTGCACCGTCTTTCCATTCAGGCTTTTCAGCCAGTACTTATTGAAGGAAAGGCTATTCAGATCCATCCTATGGTGTGTTCGGCCTTCAATGCCGACTTCGATGGAGACCAAATGGCCGTCCATGTGCCGTTGACCGACAGAGCGCGCTGGGAAAGCGAGAATCTGATGTTATCCAAGAGAAATCTCTTGAAGCCGGCCAGTGGCGACCCTATCACCACGCCGACTTTGGATATGGTGCTCGGATGTTACTATATTTCTCATATTCTGAAAGGTGCCAGGGGAGAAGGAAAGGCATTTTCAAATTCCGACGAAGCGATCATGGCATATGAATTGGGGCAAGTCGATATTCGTGCCGGCATAAAAGTCGTGATCGATGGAAAAGTTTTGGAAACTTCGATCGGACGCATCAAGCTCAATGAGATCATGCCTTCCGGAATCGAATTCATTAATTATGAAATGACCAAAAAGGAACTTAAGGGCTTGGTGGCGCGAGTGTTGGAAGCGGCCGGTCCGGAAGAAACCGCCAATTTTGTCGATAAGATCAAGGATCTTGGATTCGCTTCCGTCACCAAATCCGGCATCAGTTGGGGAATGGAAGATTTGAGCATTCCGACTGCCAAGAAAAATTATTTGCAAGAGGCTGAAGAAAAAGTCGAAACTATCAAGCGGCAGTACAATATGGGACTTTTGACCGAGGATGAAAGAAAAAGCCAAGTGATTGAAATTTGGAACGGCGCCAAGAACAAAATTACGGATGCCGTCCGGAACGAGATCGACAAGGAGGGCCCGGTATATTCCATGGTATATTCCAAAGCCCGCGGTTCCGAATCGGTCGTCGTCCAGATGGCCGGCATGAAAGGTCTGATGGCCGGCCCGACCGGAGAAACGATCGAACTGCCGGACAAAAGCTGTTATAAAGAAGGCTTGAATGTGTTGGAATATTTCATCTCCACCCATGGTGCCAGAAAAGGTATGGCCGACACTGCTCTTCGAACCGCGACTGCCGGATACCTGACCAGGCGTCTGGTGGATGTTTCTCAAGATATCATCGTGCGCGAGGAGGATTGCAAGGACAAGGTCGGATCATATCTGTATAAAGAAGATTCAGACAGGATCGGACAAAGCTTTGCCAGCCGGGTGATCGGCCGGGTCGTTCTGGAAGATGTGGCTGATCCGAAAACAGGCAAAGTAATCGTTGGAAAAGGCGCGCTTGTGAATAAAGAACAGGGTGAAAAAATCGAGAAAGCCAACATTCCGCAAGTTAAGATAAGATCCCTCGTTTCCTGCAAAACTTCGCGCGGAGTCTGTCAGAAATGTTATGGATTGGATCTCGGCCGCGGCAATCTTGTCCAGCTCGGACAGGCCGTCGGTATCGTAGCTGCCCAAGCGATCGGCGAGCCGGGAACCCAGCTGACCATGCGTACCTTCCATGTCGGAGGTGTGGCCGGAACGGACATCACCCAAGGTCTGCCGCGTGTGGAAGAAATTTTCGAAGCCCGGCCTCCGAAGGGAGAATCCGTCCTGGCTGAAGTTGATGGAAAGGTCGTAGAGATTTCGACCGGAGATAAGACGATCGATATCAAAATTGAAGTTCAGGGCAAGACCAAGACTGTCAAAGAATATCAGGTTCCGCTCGGCAGCACGTTGAAAATCGCCGAAGGGGATCTCATCGGAAAAGGATCCAAGCTTTCTGAAGGAAACATCGATCTGAAGAAGTTATACAACACGATGGGTGCCGAAGCGGTGCATCGATATATTGTCCAAGAGATCCAAGAGATCTATGCTTCCCAAGGTGAAGGAATCAATGACAAGCATATCGAAGTGATCATCAAGCAGATGTTCAGCCGGGTGCAGATCACCGATTCCGGAAGTACAACTCTCTTGGTCGGCGATGTGGTCGAGAAAGACCAGTTCCGCGAAGTGAATGAGGCGGCGAAGGCTGAGGGCGGTGAGCCGGCGAAAGGTGAAGATCTGTTGCTCGGTATTACGAAAGTTGCCCTCTCGACAGAAAGCTTCTTGTCGGCCGCTTCTTTCCAGGAAACTGCCCGCGTCCTGATCAACGCGGCGGTCGAAGGCAAAGAAGATCAGCTCCGAGGATTGAAAGAAAATGTCATCATCGGAAAACTGATCCCGGCTGGAACCGGATACAGGCAAGAAAAATAATCTTCAAATAGATCACTTAGACATCCGATGTCTAAGTGCGATGAAAAAGGCGATTCGAAAGAGTCGCTTTTTTAAGTTTGCTCTCCATACTCTCACTACTTTTTGCAAATCAAAAAAATAGTGTTAGTATAATAAAAGTAAGTTGTCGATGGTAAATAATGCAATTATCCTAATGAATTTATAATATAACTCATGAACATGATTAAAAAAATCCAACACTGGTTATGGTGGAAGTATCAAGTGAATATCCCAACAAGTCCAATCGTAATGCTTTTAATCATAGTTGTCCTCCTTGTTGTTTTAGTTATTTCTATTTTAATGAACCAAAGTGGCGGCAATTTTTCCGGACAAGCATCCGTAGCGCCTCCATCAGCTATTTTAATTCGATGATTTATCCGGTTTGTCAAAACAGAAAAGGATTCACTCTCATTGAATTGTTGATGGTGATAGCAATCATCGGAATCTTGGCATCGATAATAATCGTAAATTTGAGCGGAGGCAAGAATAGGGCTGAGGATGCTTCCATAATTTCTTCGGCGGAATCAATTATGAAAGCGGCGCAGAATGATATAATATCATCTCCCCAGGATGCCGGAATGTGGAGCATTGGATGGTTGACCAACGTTTCTGACTGTTCGACCAAAATTTCATCGAACATACCCAATTATTCTCAACTGGTTGCAACGTGCCAGTCCATAATCGATGCTACCGGATCAGCCTCATTGGCAGGCTATCCAAACTACAAGATGTTAATTACTCCTCCGCCCAATGGCACTAATGGAGGTTTGTCAATAATGGTTGTGTTGCCTTATGCTCAAAGATTTTATTGTATCGGATCAAACGGGGGATCTTCCAAAATGACATTGCTTGATTCGACTGGCTGTGGCACTAGCCTAAGCTGGCATTGTCCAGGATGTGCAAATGATCCCAGCGGCGGATTTTAATGCTTCATTGGACTTTATTTGCAAATATGTTCTTCAGGGCAATTTCTTTTGTGAGACTCTAATTCAGAGGCAATTTTTATTTTGGTCGAATTATGATAAAATATTTACTATGGGACGCAAAAAGAAAATCGACAAGGAAAAAGAGAAATTGGTGTCGGAAGACGGAAACAAGCTTGAATTCGACATCGCGGGCGATGCCAAAAGGAGCATAGCCGCGGTAATTTTTTTCGCTTTGGCGCTGGTAATTTTGCTCGGATTTTTTGGCGAAGCCGGCGTGGTCGGCGAGTCGCTTGGCAACGCGGTGGCGCAGATGATCGGATGGACCAAGTGGGTCTTTCCGATCTTCCTGATCATAGCCGGCGTCGTTCTGCTTCTGCGCAAAGAAACTTCTTTTTATGTCGCCAAACTGGCCGGCTTGTTTGTCGTCTTTTTGAGCCTGACCGGATTTTTTCACATGTTCTTCGACGTGCATAAAATGGCTAAAATCGCCAAGGCCGGATCAGGCGGCGGATATGTTGGTTATGCCGTCGCTTATTTCGCCGTGAAATTTTTGGGGACGGCTGGAGGATTTGTTGTCCTCATTGCACTAATCCTGATCGGCATAATCATCGCTTTCAATTTTTCAATCAAGCATCTTGTCGAGAGATTGCTGGCAAAATCGGAAAACGTTGAGGAGGTGAAGGGGGTCAAAGTGGAAAAGGAAGAAAAGGAGGGAATAAAAGTGGCAAAGGAAGAGACGAAAGCGGAAGAGAAAAGATCGAAAGCGGACGAAAATATCGGCAAGATCGAATTTGTGGAAGGACCGGATCGGTATGTGGATGACAAGCTGTTCGACAAGATTTCCGCCGGAGCGTCCGCCACCAAGAAAGTCTTGAGCAAAGCCAAGATGAAATTGAATCCGTCCGACGGGTGGGAATTCCCTCCGCTCGATCTTTTGGAGAAAAGCTCCGGCTTGGCCAAGGGTGGCGATGTTGAAAAAAATGCCGAGATCATTGAAAAAACTTTGCGCCACTTTGGGATCGAAGTGGAAAGGGGCGAGATTTTGACCGGACCGGCCGTGACACAATACAGCTTCCGTCCGCCGGTCGGGGTGAAGGTTTCAAAAATTTTGGCGTTGCAAAACGACCTGTCGCTGGCTTTGGCGGCGCACCCGATCAGGATAGAAGCTCCGATTCCGGGCAAGTCTATGATCGGGATCGAAGTGCCGAACAAGATTTCCGCCATGGTCAGGATGCGCGATATTTTGGAAAGCGAGGAATTCAAATATAGGAAGTCCAGCTTGACGCTGGCCTTGGGAGAAGATGTGAGCGGCGAATATATTTTCGGGAACTTGGAAAAAATGCCGCATCTTATGATTGCCGGAGCCACCGGTACCGGAAAATCAGTTGGAATAAATTCCATCATCACCGCGCTTTTATATCAAAACTCCCCTAATGATTTGAAATTCATCATGGTAGATCCGAAGCGCGTCGAGCTGTCTTTGTATAACGGCATCCCGCATCTTTTGAGCGAAGTGATCGTGGAAAACGGCAAAGTGGTCAGCGCTTTGAAATGGGCGGTGGGTGAAATGGAAAGAAGATATCGCCAATTGCAGGATACCGGTTCGCGTGATATTGCGTCGTATAATGAAAAAGTGTCCGGCGGCAAAACCCGCAAAACCACTGATCCGGAAACCGGCGAAACATACGAACAGGAATTGGAAAAACTGCCGTTCATCGTGATCATCATCGATGAATTGGCGGATCTCATGGGCAGCCACGGCAAGGAAGTTGAGGGTGCGATCGTGCGGCTGGCGCAGATGGCGCGGGCCGTCGGGATCCATCTGATCGTTTCGACCCAGCGTCCGTCGGTCGAGGTCATCACCGGCTTGATCAAGGCCAACATCACCACGCGCGTCGCGTTCCAAGTGGCGACCCAGATCGATTCCAGGACCATCATCGATATGTCCGGCGCGGAAAAACTTTTGGGTAACGGCGATATGCTGTTTCTTTCGGCGAGTTCGCCGAAGCCGAAGCGCATCCAGGGCGTGTATGTCAGCGAATCGGAAGTCAAACGTGTCGTGAAATTCATACGCGATCAAAAACAGCCCGATGAGGCGCTCGAAATCGGCGAAGATATCACCAAGCCGACCGTCGGTGGAACTTTGGAATTCAAGGATTCGGATGAGGGGGGCGCGCAGGAAGATGATCTTTTCGAGGCGGCCAAAGCCGAAGTGGAACGTGCCGGCAAAGCCTCGGCGTCATTGTTGCAGCGCCGATTACGCGTCGGTTATGCGAGAGCCGCGAGACTTTTGGACATCCTGGAAGACAAAGGCATTATCGGGCCGGCTGACGGCGCCAAGCCGCGGGAGGTTTATACTGCCCAAAACACTCCGCATGAAGCGATAAATTACGATGATGCCATGGGTGACCAGGCAATGAGGGATAAATGGCAAATCTGAAATGATTTCATTTAGAATTTAAAATTTAGAATTTAAAATTTCCGGTTATGGTCGGTTTTACCAAAAAAAGCGTCAGGAGCCTGACTTTGGGCGAAAAACTCAAAAGTCTCCGCAACGAAAGAAGGATCACATTGGGCGAAGCTTCGCGCTTTACCAAGATCCAGCAGAAATATCTGGAGTATTTGGAAGAAGGCAACTACAAAAAACTGCCGGCGGATGTCTATGTGAAAGGTTTTTTGCGTTCTTACGCTGATTTTCTCGGAGTGGAGGAAAAAATCCTGATAAGATTGTATGAAAAAGAAAAAGGCATCAAAAAAAATCTGGAAAAAACGAAGCCTGAAAATGTCAAGGTCCGCAAGCCGATAAATATTTCACCTTTCGTCTTTACGCCGAAAATTATTGCTGTCTTTTTCGGCATCCTGCTGTTTTTGGGAGGATTTTTTTATCTGTACCGCGAAATGCGCGCTTTTTCCAACGCACCGAAACTGGTCATCTTGAATCCGGATCCAAATACGACTTATAATGCCAATTCCATCACTGTCGAAGGCGTGACCGATAAAGACGCCAAGGTCTTCATAAATGACCAGCCGGTTTTGGTTTCCGATGGCGGCAGTTTTAACGAAGATCTGGCTCTTCAGTCTGGAGCAAATACGATCATAATCAAAGCGGTGAACCGTTTTGGCAAGGAAAGTTCGCAAAACATGACGATCCGATCCAATTATCGGGAAGTGGCGGATAAAAGCGGTTCCGGCGGCAATCCCGATCCGTCATCCGGCAATTCTTCGGGCGGTTCCGATCAGAATCCAGCCTCGTCGGCGCCAAACGGCATCAGCCTAGACGTGAGCGTCGATCCTGGCCCGGTCTGGGTGAGCGTGGAAGCGGACGGCAATCCGGTTTTTTCCGGAACGATGCTGACTGGGGCCTCGCAGACATTTTCAGCTTCCGACAAGATCGTCATAAACTCCGGCAAGGGCAACGCGACGCATGTAAAATTCAACGGCAAGGACATCGGAACTTTGAGCAATGATCCCGGCCCGGTCAAGGACGTGACATTTACGAGAGACACGAAATATTGAGCGGAAAGTTATCCACAGTTTTGACTGAAAAAGTCTTTACATAAAAAAATAATTTTGATAAAATTAGAAATGTGAAGTGGGTGAATTCACAAAGAAGTAATTCTTGTGAATTTTTTTGTGTTCAGGGGAAAAATACAAACAAAAATAGCCGCCATCAGCAGAGAGAGAAATTTCGCAGTGAGACTTTTTGGCATTTTGGAATTGCTTGTCATTTCTTTGGCATGGATGTTTTTGTCCGTGCTGTTTTATTTTCCGCGAAAACTGGTTGTCCGGATCAAAGCCAGAATTTATGCGAAAAAGCAAGTGAAGCTGGCCGGTGAAAATAAAAGATTCCGTTGCATCGATCTGCGGGAGATGCGACCTGTCAAAGTTTCTCAAGGAGCTAAGCTCCTTGTGGCGGAAAAATTCCTAAAGCTTCGTTTTAGGAAAACGGAGAAATCATTCGAAGAGAGATGGGAGAAATTCCAGGAAGAGATCATCCATCTCGTCCATTTCCATGTCAGCAAGAAAGCGGGAAAGAAATTCGCTTTCGATATTGCCATAGCATCTTTGATTTTGGTAGTCATCTTTCAGCTTTCGGACTTCGGCCAAGCGGCGACATACACGAACACGTGGACAACGACCGCCGATTTCGATTCCAACGCTTCAACCATCGCCAAGGGCGGACAAAACTCCAGTCTGAATCTGCCGACAACCAAAAGCCCAGACTTGACTACGGCTTCCAATCAGGTGCAAATGACCCAAACTTCGGCGGTCAGAACCGAAAATTCATTCAATGATTTTTCCAAAGGCACCAATACCAATGTTGTCTTGGACAACAACGCGATCAAAAGCATGCCGACCGCGCTGGCAAACACATGGAGCGGCCCGGGAACGATTGGTGCTGGCGGACAAATGATTAGGAATAGAAATGACGATGATGTGTATGTTTTGCAAGGAAACGGTGGTACCGGCTTCTACAAATATTCCATTTCAGCCAATGCCTGGACTACGCTGACGGTTGCGCCTGGTGCTATCAATATAGGCGCCGCCATGATCAGAAACGGTTCCGACGACAGTATCTACGTGTCACAAGGCGGCAACGCTACCGGCTTCTACAAATACTCCATCTCCGGCAATGCCTGGACGACACTGACGGCTGTGCCGGGAGCGATTGGCGATAGCGGAACCATGATAAGAAACGGTTCTGACGACAGTATCTACGTGTCACAAGGAAACAATGCAACCGGCTTCTACAAATATTCTATTGCCGGCAATTCATGGACGACGTTGGCGGCCGTCCCTGGTAATGTATATACTGGCGCCGCCATGATCAGAAACGGTTCCGACGACAGCATCTACGTGTCACAAGGCGGCAACGCTACCGGCTTTTACAAATATTCCATCTCTGCTGGCACTTGGACGACTTTGACCGTCGCGCCGGGAGCAATCGGTGTGGGCGGCACCATGATCAGAAACGGTTCCGACGACAGCATCTACGTATTACAAGGCGGCAACGCTACCGGTTTTTACAAATATTCCATTTCTGCCGGCACTTGGACGACTTTGACCGCCGCGCCGGGAGCAATCGGTGTGGGCGGCACCATGATCAGAAACGGTTCCGACGACAGTATCTACGTGTCACAAGGCGGCAACGCTACCGGTTTTTACAAATATTCCATTTCTGCCGGCACTTGGACGACTTTGACCGCCGCGCCGGGAGCAATCGGTGTGGGCGGCACCATGATCAGAAACGGTTCCGACGACAGT
>JAJYGF010000022.1 GCA_021785125.1 bacterium
TCTATTGCTAAATACATCAAAAAGATAAAATATTTTATCTTCTCTAGCTTTTAACAAGTTATGGATTTCCCCATATTTAAGACCTGCCTGATAAAATTCTAGATGCAAAATTCTAATACTAGATTTTTTTTCAGCCAGAGAAAATTCAAATTCATGAAAAAATATACTTTCCTCATTATTAGAGTCAGGCTTGTTTAGCTCAAGCATTTTAGAAAAAATAAATTCACCGCCCCTTATTTTATAAGCTGACCGTAAAATGTGGATAAATTTTTTATATTTTAAATTGTCCATAGTTATTCAAAAATGCTTTCAGCTGCTATTTTAGAATATTTTTTAAACATACTGCGGTTTTTAGATCTTTCCCTTATTTTTTCGGCCGTGTAGATTGAAGATAAATTACGGAAATGCAAAACATCATTAGCAAAATAATTATTAGAGCTATCATCATATCCACTCCAGCATGCCTGACATACTGGACTTCCATAAGAATGCAAGCAGGATGAATATTTTATGTTCATACCTCTACTAATATCTCCGACAAGATAGTTTATTTTGTTTCTCGAATTGATCAGAAAGGGAGAAAAAGACATTTCTCCGTCGGGATAAATTTCGATATTTTCATAAATTGGACATGTCCTTCTATTCCCACTTAACCGATTATTCCGAAGCTCCCTATTGATAGAATTAAGAAAAATAAAATTTCCCGCCGGAATATTTTTATAGATATGATTGATAAACTTAGATAGATTCCTATAAAATAATTTTTTGTGTGTTTCTCGCCAAATAAATTTACTACTTTGTATAGGCTCAACATTTATATTTTTAAAACCGCAACTGACCAAAAAATTCAAATTATTCAACATGACTCCAGCCGCATCAGGCAATACTCCAAATAATACGCTGATATTCTGCTTTTTTGTCATTCCAATAGCCAATGGTATATTTTTAATCACTTTGTCGAAAGAACCAGCCTTATTCGAATAGACCCTAGCTCTATCATGTATTTTTTTTGTACCATCCATGCTGATAGCTAATTTAACATCATATTTCTTAAAGAATTCCAACCTACTTTTGTTCAACAAAATAGCATTAGTACCTACAGACACCATCACATTTTTCCTCAATTTTTTTCCTCTTTGCCTGTAAAATTTAATTATACTCTTGAGCAAAATCCAATGAATCAAAGGCTCTCCCCCATAAATTATCAGTAACTTTTCTCTTCCGGGCGATTCCAACAAGAAGTTTACAGCCTTTTTAGCAGTGGCAAGCGACATAACCCTTTTATCCTTATCGACAAAACAATACTTGCAATCCAAAACACATTCGGTCGTTATGGCAAGCCTTAAAGCATAAATTTCCTTATTGAATTTTTGTTTTTTTCGGTTTTCCATAAGTCAAAAAAGTTATATAAAGAGATAATCTGTTTTTTTCCAGAGCTACCACCTCAATCTCTCCTTCAGTATTTTTTATTATAGTCCTGATCCTATCAAGTAGTACCTTATTTTTGGTGACGGCTAGTAGTTCTGCAAGAAAATTTCTGCTTACCCTAGGATGGATTTCAATCTTTTTTGAGATAAAGCTTCCACCAGAATATCTTTCCATGACATCAAAATAGTCCAGTCTATTTCTTTTGTACAGCCAATCAAATCTATTTCTTATTTCTTTTGTAAAATACATAGAAATAAAACGTTCATTGTTATATATATAATATATCTTATGACTAATTAGACTGCCGCTTGCATTGTAAATTAATCCCAGCATAGCTATTTTTTCTTCTTTAATATTTGGATCTATTTTTAATATCTTTAAGATTGTTCCCACGAAATTATTGGCCAATGATTCATCCTTAAGATTGAGATTAAAAAAATTTAGATATAGTTTGAAAAAAATATTCCCTTGCTTAATTTCAAAACCGATTGTCAGGGGAAATTTCAATGATTTAATACCCTTGAGAATGATTAAAACATTTTTTAATTCTGACTCCTCCGAGAAGGTTAGAAAAATATCCTCGAGCAGACTTATCCTTCTTAAAAAACTAGCTCTATTTTCATGATAACTATCATAATTCACAAACCTCAGGGTCTTTTTTAATTTCTTATTTTCTATTTGCAATGAAAATTCGAATCTTGTTTTTTCATCTTTATCGCTTATGCTTATTAAATTCAAAATCAAATCAACCTTGGATCTATTCTCTGGATCTAAACTAACTTCATTAAATAACTTATTAAAATTATTTTTTAATTTCTGAAGTGACATACTCCGAGACTTTTAGCCAAATTTTAAATAATTCTCTATACATCTCTAGCGGCCTATTGGTATCTCCACCGATAAGATAATTCCAAGCAAAACAACTCATATTCGGATTGATTCCTTGAAACTTAGCCAGGATTTCTGGATTACCTATGCCATTTTCTATGTTTCCACATATCAAATCATCCTTCTTATTGTAACGGACCGAACTTAAGAAATAACACGGATAGATGTCTCCGTTCTGCGCAATATTAATATTTGTTCCACCTCCACAGCAGGACTGCGCCATCGTGTTTTGTTGTTCGACCAGATTCAAAAAAGTGAAGTTCATAGGAAAACATTCGGAACTACATATATTTATCAGCTTGTTTTTTCTGAAATTAGCTATAAAAATATCAGCAACTTGGAATAATTGATTCTCAAACATAGAATAGTTTTTTCGCTGCCATTGTCCACGATCGACAACTGGACTAACATTTATCCTGGTTTTATAGGCCAATCCTTTATTAATTACATATTGGATGGTTTTGCTCAAGAATGGAAGAGTCTCGGGGGTAATGGTTACTCTTATTTCTATATGTTTATTAAAATTTTTTCTTAGTAAATCCAGTTTTTTATCTAATATCTCGAAGGTTCCTTTGTTTTGTTCATATACTCTATTGACATTCTGCGCTTCCTTTATTCCATCTACACTAATCATAGGTACGACATTGTGCTTACTGAAAAATTTCAAAATTCGCTTGTCCAAAAGCAAAGAGTTTGTCCCAAGATCAAACCTCCTTACTCCCATTTTTTCAGAATACCTTATAACAGATTTCACTAAATCCCATTCCATCAAAGATTCAGCTGTAACAAAGCTTACAATAACATCCTTATACCCTAAAGACACAGCAAAATCCACTGCTTTTTTAGCAGTGTCCAAAGACATTCTGCCCTTACCTTTATTGATATAGCAATACTTGCAATGCAAATTACATTTGTCCGTTATATTTAAGGACAAATTAAGAAGGTCCTTTCTACCAGGGATAACTTTTTGCTGAGATTCATTTAAAAACATATTGTTAATTTTACCATAAAATCCGCCGTTTTGTCAGAATCAAAAAAACCGGCAGAAACCGGTTTTTCTGATTTTATTTACTTGAATTGATCCTTACACTGCTGGTAATGAACTCTATTCGCAGAGTCCTTTTGGGGTATTTTTTCACAAATAGACGGATCGTTCTGCATCTTTGCCAATTCTGAAGCATACATCTCATAGCATGCATTATTCTTGTAAAATTCATTCAGTTCATTTTCTGGATCTTTTACAGTGGCCATTTGACAAAAAAGATTGGTAAGCCCATCAGTCGAATTGGTTTGTAAGCATTCATTAGAATTTTTATCTACAATAGCCTTTACAAACTCCACACTTTCTTTACAAAGACTTTGCGCTTCGCTAGCTGAAATTTGACCACAGTCCTCAATAACACCTTGGTCCTTGGAAGAACCACCATTTGTAGATATGCATGCTCCGATACTATCGTAATTACTTGTTAATTTTTGACATATGCTATCATCTCTCGTAGCTGAACCTATGCATATATTATTTTTTAGCTCATCCTTTATATTGCATAAAGAACTGTCTTTTTTAACTGTCGCCAAACAAATAATTCCATCATCGGCATTTATTTTTGCAATTTTATCGCAATATTTATCATTATTTTCCGCAATTGCGGTTATCCCATATAAAGTTTTAAAGCAGTAATTTTTATCTTGATCATTTGAAAGTTCATCACAGCTTTGAATATTCTTATCAGCAATAGCTTGTGCAATAAAATAAAAGATGCTGTTTTCATAATCGCTAAGAGTAACACTGGAATCATATTGTTTTTGCCCTATGTCTTTCTGACAATTTTCCAGAGAAGCTACTATTTCTTTATCCACATTGCTAAGTTTTTTTGTTTGCTCTTGACCAGTTTGCTTAATTTGATTAGTTGGACTTTCCAATTTTACATGATGCAACTTATAGCTGCCCACAACAATAACAATTAGGATTATTGTAATAATTGCTGCTATTATTAGTATTTTTTTTGTTTTCTCCATTTTTTTTATTTTAGCACCAACCTCCTACGGAATGCGAACCATGGGAACCATGGGAACCATGGGAAGTATGGGTGCAATTAGCATTTGCATCGCCTGGTTTTATCAATCCATTCATAGCCCCGGTTATTGCTGCTAGTGTTATACCGAACTTGATCGCATTTTTTTCAATTATTTTTCCCTCCTCGCTTGATAAAAATGCTTTGAGTTCTTTTTTAATCTGAGGAAAATCTGTTTTTTTCATTTTTATTTATTTAAAATTTATATAAATTTATAAAGCTTGGATTATATTTCAAATCTTTTTTCAATTTCAAAAAATTTTTGATATATGCCTTAGAAATTGAACAGAATGAATCAAAATAATCTCCGCCATTCTCTTTAAAATAAATTTGATTGCCCAAGGGACAGAAACAATAATCTTTATAAGAACATTCTAGACATTTTTGGCCTACAGTTTCAAAAAAACCCTTTCTCAATCTATTCAAAATCCGCTTTCTTTTTTCATCATTTATCTTTTCAACATCCATCTTGCCTACTAAATACTTTTCCTTTGTTTTTCCATTCAAAGAAAGCGCCTTGTCACAAACATAAAATCCGCCCTGCGGTCCAACATTGATTTTTCCGCAATTATTCATTCTTCCCAGGCCTATATCATTTGTAAATGAATCCAATAGAGAATTTTTAAATGATTTTTTATTTTTTAAAGTTGTTTTATAAAATTTGGAAAATTCAGCCAATGATTTTTCAAAATTCTTTATTTGTTTAGGAGTCCATGTAGCATAAAGATCCGGATAAAATTCAATGTAATAAAAATCCTCGGCCTGTAATCTTTTTATATTTTTCAAAAGCTCACTTGCCGATTCAGGCACAACGACCATCGAGGCCGCCAATTTAAGATCGTGTCTATCTATATTATGCAAATTTTCCATCACTCTGTCAAAGCTGGATGCGCCTTTTTTTTGCACAAATGGCCTGTTGGCATCGTGTGTCTTGCGATCACCATCAAGGCTGATTTTTACTATAAACTTATTTTTTCTAAAAAAATCAACCTTATCTTGATCAAGCAACGTCCCATTAGTCACAATTGACACATCCAGCACGATTTTCTTTTCATCAGCTTTTTGCCTGGCGTATGAATATACTTCTTTAATCAGATCAAATTCTATCGTCGGCTCACCTCCGCTGAAGGCTATCGTTTTTTTCTTCCCCGGGTATTTAAAAAGAGCATCGATGGATTTTTTTATCTGCTCCAAGCTCAAGGTCTTTTTGCCAATTTCTTTTTTGCTGACGAAGCAATATTTGCAATTCAAATTGCATTTTCCGGTCAGGAAAAGATTCAGAGATTGGGGATAGTCCTTTTTATCCATTACGTTGTTATAGCCAGCTTTCCAAGATCGGTCTTACTCTTTTATCATTTATCTTCGCAAATAAATAATCCAGAATGGCCTTATTTATCTTGCACTTATCCGTATTTGTAATTTGCGGAAAAATCGTGCCGTATTCTATGTAGTTAGTCAAAGGGCAGATGCCGCAATATGGCTTGTAGACGCAATCCAAACATCCTGCCTGATTATCCAAGCAGGAGGCAAGCCCCATGATCTTGACGGTCTCATTATTGAGCATCCTGTCGTAATCATTTTCAAAGACGTTGCCCAATCTAAAGTTACTATGCCCCATGCGCTCAGCCATCCTTCCTTCATCGCAAGTATAAACGATGCCGTTGTAATCATACGCCATCTGTCCGATTCCCGCGCCGCACGGGGATCGCATTTCTAAATAATTCGGATCTTTCTTTTTCAATATCTTTCTCAGTAGATAAAAAGTATTTATCTCTTTGAAAAATTGGCCTTTCAAATTCAGCTCCAGGATATAGTCCATGGATCTTTTATAGAATCTTATGAATTCTTCCGCGCCATACCCAATGATTCCCGCCGTCTGCCTTTCGAGTCCCAATGGACTGAGCGGACGCAAGAATATTCCGTCCAAACCCAACCGCTTATATTCATCGATAATCTCTTTGTACTTATTCAAAGAAAATCTGGTCGTGGTCAAAATACCATGGATAGGAAAAATTGTTTTGCCTTTTTCTTTCTTTCTTTTTTCGGCCATGGACTTTTGGATCTTTTTTATTTGGGCTGTTACCAACTCATGGCTGTCACCTTCGGCAAAGATCCTGTTTTTATTATGCACGTCGGCTGGACCGTCAAAAGAAGTTGAAATTTCCACATCTTCTTCCAACAAAAACTTCAACTTCTCACCATCCATAAGGGTCAGATTCGAAACAAGACTAATTAGGAGATTTTTTTTCTTCGTCTCATTCAGGCCTTTGGCATATTTAACGATGTATTTCAATACCTTCCAGTTCAACAAAGGCTCCCCGCCTTGAAATTCGATCCGTATATTATTGGACGGTGATTTAAAAATCGTATCCACCACCTTTTTGGCGGTCATTTCCGTCATGTCGGTTCCAGACACATCCTTAGCAACCGGACTAACCTGGCAATACAAGCAGCGATGATTGCAACGCAGAGTCAGAACGATGATATGCAAGCTCGGCCCTTGCAAGAAAGATTTATTAAATCTCAGATATTTATCGATCAATTCCGGATAATTTTTCTTGTTTCTGATAAAAAATTTTTTCTCCAATTCAGCAAACACATGGCTTTCGGCAGACAACTTCCCATTCTTAAAATCAGCAAAGTCTTTTTCCGAAGCATACATCCATTCGCCGAAATCATTCGTCAAAAGATATTTGCCCTTTATTTTTTTAAAATTAAATTTTGCCGGTTTAAACGGATTAGATTTGCTCATTTATGCATAAAGATAACAAGTAATTAGAAAATTCATTTGCGAAAGCGTCCGGGTTAAAAACATCCATTGCTAAAATTTCCGAATGATTCATTTTTGCCTTTACTGTAAATTTTGCCAGGCCGGCATAATCCCTTATCGCCCTTTTGATGTTTTTGGCCGGATAAATCCTGTTATTGAATTCCAGCACGATCTTATTTTTTTCGTTTTTTTGCATTTCCTTGGATTATGGTTCTTATGTTCAAAGGATCGCTTTCGTAATCATCTCCCGCATCTAAAGCCTCTATCTCCTTTTTCAAAAGAGCGACTTCGTCTTCCAGTTCTTTTTCTTCCGAATCAACCGCCTTGGTCTCAAACTTATTTTCCAAAGAAGCGGCGATGGCCCCCTCTACAATAGTTTCAACCAACTTTTTATTGGCGGAAAAAATTTCTTTTCTTACAAGCCCATTCAATAATTCGTTTAGAAATTCTCCCTTGGCTTTTTCAGCTTCACCTTTTCTGAAGCCGTCTTTAGATCTCAGCCTTACGCTGAATTCGGTTTTATTTTTATCTAGATAAATATAAAATTTATCAATGAACGCATAGCAAGCTTTAAAAATTATATCCTTACTGTATATTTTTTCACTTACATTAAAAACCGCTTCTTGATTAGTTGCACTTATTTTAGATCTTTCTTTTGCCATTTTTTTGGTTAATAGTTTATCTTATTGTATTATATTTGTATTATATCAACATAAAAAATTATATCAAACACATATTTGCCTATAATTACCTGTACTTATAAAATACTAACATGCCCATATTAGCCGTCAACAAAAGGGTCACCTACGATTACGCGATCTCGGACAAATACGAAGCCGGCTTGGTGTTGGCCGGACAGGAGGTAAAATCGGCAAAAACAGGACATATAAGCCTAAAAGAAAGCTTCGTGACGGTCCGAGGCGGCGAACTTTATCTGACCAATGCCAACATCCCTCCGTATGAGCATGCCGGCGAGATCAAAAACTACGATCCGACCCGACCCAGAAAACTTCTGCTCAAAAAATCGGAAATCCGGCATTTGATCGGAAAAGTTCGCGTCCAAGGCTTGACATTGGTACCGATCCGAGTGTATACTAAAAAACGACTATTGAAGCTGGAATTCGGCTTAGGCAAAGGGAAAAAAGAATTTGATAAGCGTGAAGACATTGCCAAAAGAGAAGCAGACCGCAAAATGAGGCAGAAGCTTAAAAATTTTTAATTTTTTGTAATTTTTAATTTTCGAATAAACCCTAATTTTAAATTTTTAAAAATTTGGGTTTGGAAATTATTCGAAAATTAAAAATTGGAAATTTGAAATTCGCGCGCCAAAGGCGTCGCGTCCGGGGTTGCTTAGTTTCGACAGGTTGTACGTTTAAAATATGCAAGCCGAGAATGATGATCACTCGTAAAAATTTTATCGACGTTATAAGTGCAAACTTCATAACAAAAGCAAAGTCGGCATTTGCGCAAGCATTTGCATTTGCTCCTGCTTTGGCCTAATTGCCGAAGCCATCGGCGCGCCGATTCTCAATACGCGTTCACCGGTGCCATATCATTGAGATAGGAATATGCTCCGCTTAAAGCATATCTTGAAAGCAACTAAGCTGGAATAAAAAGGTTTTGTCCGTTTATTACTTTTTATTCGAAATCATAAACCGACTACGCTTGTAGATTATTTTGAATGGATAATTTTGGACGCGAGTGCAATTCTCGCCAACTCCACCACGTAAAAGAAATTCGAAAGAATTTTACGCGGTAGGCATGTTATGAAAAATTAAAATTTTCATTTTACATGCCGCTGAAAGTAATAATTAAATACAAAAAAATTAGAAGGCCACCGAGAAAAATATTCCCCAAAAAAGCTCCGAAAGACAGGATAAACGAGCAGATCCGGGTTCCCCAGATCCGTGTCATTGATGACGCCGGAAACCAATTAGGAATCATGAGCCCGTTCGAAGCTCTCAAAATAGCACGCGAGCAAGATCTTGATCTGGTCGAAATAGCGCCGCAAGCGTTGCCGCCCGTCTGCAAAATCATGGACTACGGTAAATATCAGTATCAGCAATCCAGACAGGAAAGAGCGAACAAAGCCAAACAAAAGAAAGTTGATGTGAAAGGGATCCGCATCGGATTCAGGACCGATGATCACGATCTGGCTTTCAAGCGGGACATGGCTGAAAGATTTCTGAAAAAAGGCCATAAGGTGAAGATTGAAATTTTCCTGCGCGGAAGGGAAAAGGCCCATCAAGATCTGGCCAGGACCAATCTCGAAAATTTCGTCAAATCGATCTCAACGCCATTCAAGGCAGAACAGGAGATGAAGAGATATCCGGCCGGATGGAACATGGTGATCGCACCGGAATAACCGAAATTTTAAATTGAAAATTTTAAATTTTAAATTATTGAGATATGCCTAAATTAAAGACCAGGAAAGCCGCCGTAAAAAAATTCAAAAAAACCGGGAAGGGAAAAGTGACCCGACGGAAGACCGGACAGAACCACTACAACCGCAAGGATACCGGAAGAGAGGGCATGCAAAAACGAGGCGACATCAGACTGACATCGGCTGATGAGAAGAACGTTTTGCGCGCCATGCCATACGTTAAATAATTAGATTTTCAATAATATAAAATTATGACGAGAGTTAAACGCGGGGTTGCCGCTTCAAAAAGAAGAAAAAATCTGCTCGAAGACGCCAAAGGATATCGCTGGAAAAGAAATTCTCTTTACAGATCCGCAAAACAGGCGGTAATCAAGGCCGGAAAATATGCCTACCGCGACCGGCGCGCCAAAAAAAGAACTATGCGAAGATTATGGATCATCCGCCTGAATGCGGCAGTGCGAGAATTTGGCATGAAATACAATCAACTGATCGAAACCATGACCAGCAAGAAGATCGCGATTGACCGTAAGGTCCTGTCCCAGATGGCCATGCAGAATCCGAAAGTATTCGCAAAATTCATCGAAAAGGTTAAATAATTTCTTTCAAAAAATAATCCCGAGTACTCGGGATTATTTTTTCTTTTTTGCCAAAACTTCGTGCGACAATCGCCAAAGAGCATAGACCGGCAGCCATATCCAGCGGTAGCGGCGCATGATCTTTTTATCTAAAAATTCATTCAGCGTACTGCTTTGAAAGAGTTCGACCGCATGCCAGACCAACACTGCCGCCAATATAAGAAGAACTATTGTTATGACCATAATTTTGCCTATGATTAAATCTTAGCTGCCGCCGTCCGGCTTTTGTTCCAATTATACCATCATCTCAAAATTTCATAAATCGCTATGCCCGCCGCGACGGAAACATTCAGTGATTCTTTGCGGCCGCGCATCGGAATGCCGACCACATCGTCGCACAGACCCAGGATATCATCCGCCACTCCGTCCACTTCATGACCCAAAACGAGAGCCATGGGAAATTCCGGCTTGAAATCCGCGATACTGATGCTTCTATCGGTTTTTTCCAAAGCTATGATACGCACTTTTTCTTTTTTTAGCCTGTTTATGAGAATAACCGGATCTTCAACTTTTTCCCATAGTACATTTTTTTCGGCGCCCAGTGCCGTTTTGGCAACCATCTTTTCCGGCTTGCTTTTGGCCTCTCCTTCGGCCGGACTCTGAGTGTAACCGGTCAGATAGATTTTATCCACGCCAGCGCCGTCGCAAGTCCGAAAAATGGCACCGACATTGTAGGCGCTGCGGATATTATGTGCGATGATATATAATTTCGCCTCTCCCATCAGAATCTCAAATATTTATCCCAATAATCGAACAACTCTTTGGTTGTCACGAGATCCCGCTGGCAATAGCGCGCCACGTCCACATAGTGGCCTTCTTTGTACAGATCGCCCACCATCGATCCGTCGATGCCTTCGTCCTTCGAGCTCTTGATGCCGAATGATTTGGCGTAGAAATCCAGGTTGAACTTGCGAGTCGCGCCGTAAAAAGTCAGTTGATCCATCAGATCGCAATGAACCTTGTGATCATAGCGATAGCCCATCAAATCTTTGGTCGGACGGATTTTGTTTATGGCACTCCGGATCAACAGAAACGGAATGTCAAAGCCGCGGCCATTGAAAGTGACGACCTGCTGGTACGTCCTGACAACATTCCAGAATTTTTCCAGAATCTCTTTTTCCGAACCGGACTCATAAATCACTCCGCGTTCTTCGAACTTGTCGCACTCTGCGCCTTTGTTCTGAAAGAATACGACGCCTTTCATGGTTTCAGGATTCAACATGCCGATCGTAACCACTTCGCCGGTCAAAGCGTTGAGCGACAGATTTTTTTTGGCCGCTTCTTTTTCTTCCTCCGTCGCGCAATATTTCAAAAGATATTCCTGGCTGCGCTTGTCGTAGATTTCAAAATCGCGGCCGACCGTTTCAATGTCAACTATGATTTTAGACATAAAAAAATAAATAATCTTAATCCTAGCCGAATATTTCCAAGAATATATCCGGCTAGGACCAACATCGACTGTTTAGGCTTTCGCTTTTGATTTCACGTAAATTCCCCACACGCCCAACACTATCGCCACCAGCATCCATTGGGTTCCGGCCAAATTCAATATATCGGCTTTGAACATGGAATCGATAGCTGAAATTACCGCCGTAGCGACAGACAACCAAATCAAAGCGTCAGATTTTACTTTCATACTTGTTCACCTTCCTTTCCACTTTATTTTCGTCTGGATTTTTGTTTTAATTTTACCATGAAAAACATGGGCTTAACAGCTGTCAGCGCGGATCTGCATACAGCTTCTTGGCCGCATCCCACATCTCGGGATGATTTTCTTTGACTTTCAGCCAATACCACCACTCCACTCCCCATAGGTAAATCTGAGGGAAGCCGACTTTTTCGGCATAATCGACATTGGTACGCAATTGATCCGGATTCATAGACTTGAATTGTTCACTAAGCGGATCGGTAGTGGTCTCTCCGTTTATCCATGGCTCCGCTTGAAGTTCGATTACGATCGCATTGTATTGATGCGCGAATGTTTTGATCAGCCAATCCTTGAACTGGAAAAATCTCGGACCGATCGGATACTGATAATATCCGATGCCTTTTTTCCAGATCGTGCGATACATCGTCGTTCCGAAAATGTCGGCTCGGCTGGCAGCCGGAATCCACATGCCCAGCTCGCCACTGTCCGTCACAATCACCTTGCGCGTTGGATCGATATTGTGCACCAGTGCTATTTCGCTGTCCAAAAGATTCGCGTCCGCCGGCGGAC
This sequence comes from bacterium, assembly GCA_021785125.1. GTDB lineage: Bacteria > Patescibacteriota > Minisyncoccia > Moranbacterales > UBA2206 > JAJYGF01. Next base: position 12,395 of record JAJYGF010000022.1, read on the forward strand.
AAATTCCGAAGCCCAAAAAAGGCTCGTTTTCGACCTGCCAATATTTTACGGTCGGATCGGACTTGTATCTTCTGACTGTCGTATCGATATATTTCAAAAGATCTCCGTGATATGCCTGCTTATCATTCTTGGCCCAATCCGGCACGTTGCACTCCGGCCAACGGGGCGTCTTTTGGCCGACAGCCAAAATTATTTCGGCGCCTCTTTTTTTCGCTTCACTCAATTCCCAATCCACATCGGCAAAATCATAGCCGCCTTTATACGGCTCAACCTGACTCCAATAAACCGGAATGCGAATCTTGCGGATCTTCAGATCATCAAGCATAGCCGTATAAGCCGCTTTCCAATCCAAGCCGATGCTTGTGGCGTACGTATCGGAAAAAGTAACTCCCAGCCGCGCGTTGACGTTAGTATTGGATACGGGCAAGTTGAAATATCCCAGAAGCGCCAAGGTCAATCCGAAGATAACCGATAAAGAGATCCCCAAAAAAACAAATACTCTTTTGATGATTTTTCTAAACATTATCTAAATTTAATGGAAAGCAGAACGATTCCGGCCGAAATAATGATAATTGATATTATTTTTTGGAAAATGCCGAGAAAATCTTCCTTCTCCTGGAAAATTTTGGGAAATTTAAATGATAAGCTCAAGCCAAAAATAAGGATAAAAACATATTCCACGGAAACCATGGCATTGACGATCGTGACGCTGCCCAAAGCGATCGCATAATTGGTCAGAATTGAACCTATGCCCCCCAAGGTTTTGTTTGCCACAAACAGACTGCCGGTCTCATAATGCTCTTTGGATGGATTTTTGAACCTGCCGAAAGAATTGACGATTTTTTTTCGCCAAGGCCTGTATGAAAGCAAGCTGACTGCGCCGAAAAATAATCCGATCCGCGTCCAAATGAAAACATTGGCGAAATTGTCATGTTCGAAAAAATGCTTGAACCAAGTAAAAGCGATAGCCAATAAGACTCCCGCTCCGATCGAATACCAAAAACCGTGGAAGAATTTCTTCTTGTTGATATGCAACGGGAATTCAAAAGAAATCAGAAGTCCGCCGACGATCAGAGCGATGACACCTATGATTTGGACTGATCGCAGCCTTTCCGACAAGAAAAAGACGGACAACACGAATGTCACAATCGGAACAATAGCGCCAACCACTGGCGTCACCCGGCTAGCTTCGCTCTTATTTATGGCAAAAAACATGCACAGTATGCCATACGTAAAAACAATTCCGCTCAAAATACTAAGAAGCGCCCGTCGCAAGCCGATCAAGTGGAACCCGAAAGGAAACAAAAAAAGCGCGAACAAGCTCATCATGCCGACATAGAAAGTATAGATGGAAGGATGGGAAACTTTTTTGGAAGAAAGAAGAAACTTATCCAAAATAACTTCCAGCGCGACCAGAAAATACGCAAAAATGGCTATAACTACATAATTCATAACTAGTATTGATAATAATTATTCTTCAAATCCTTTCTGCAGCGTTCATAATCAGGCATAGCCTCAGCCACCAGCTCCCAAAACTTCCGGCCGTGATTGAGCTCTTTGAGATGGCAGATCTCATGTATAATTATATAATCCCGCAGTCGATCCGGCAACTCGGCCACGCGATAGTTGAAATTCAAATTGCCTTTCTGGCTGCAGCTGCCCCAGCAAGTCCGCTGATTTTTGATGGCGATCCGCTTGAATTCGAAATTATACTTCCGGTTGAAAAATTCCACCCGTTTGCGGATGACGATTCTTGCCCATTCCTTCTTTTTCCGGTAATCTGCCTCCTTTTGGGCCAGAACTCTCTGCACGGAATTGGTATCCGAGCCGGCTAATTTTTCCAAGACCCAATCCGCTTGCTCGATGATGAATTTATTGATGACGTAAAGCGGATACCATTTCGGCGCGTTCACCACGAAATAGCCGTCATTGTAGATGGCCAGTCGCACGCTTTTGGTGCCGCTTCTTTTTTGGAGAACATATTGCACTTCTCTTTCCCCTAATTTTATTTTCTTCTTTTGTTTCATTTTCATTATCCCCTTCTCCTTATCAAGGAGAAGATGTCCGCTTGCGGACAGAAGAGATTATTCAACTCCGTTGTTTTTGATTATATCGCGATAAGCATAGAAACTTTTCCTCGGCTTTCGTTCCAATGTCTTGTAATCTATTTCGATCAAGCCGAACCGGGGCCAAAACCCGCGCATATCCACAAATTCAAAATTATCCAGAAGTGACCAATGGAAGTACCCTCTCACATCAATGCCTTCTAAAATAGCATCATGCAAAATTTGCAAATGCTCTTTCAGAAATCGTTCACGATCTTTATCCTCACTATCAGCCAAGCCGTTTTCCGTAATATAAATAGGCTTGCCGTTTTTAGCCGCTTTTTTGAGAACGTGATACAAGCCTTCTGGAAATATTTCCCAACCCAAATCATTGCACCATCCGCTTTTCTGCTTATTTTCAAATAGCCCCCAGAAGCGGCCGCCTAATTTTAGATTCACCCAGAACGGCTGATAATATTGCACCCCGAAAAAATCAGAAAAATTGCGGAAAGTTTTAAAAAATCTATAATCCGCAAAGTAATCCATAATTTTAGCCGCCAAAATATTCCAAGGCAGATTGTTGTAGGGCCGGATATGAAACATAAAATGCGAGCAACCCACCTGAAAATCCTCCGAGATTGATTTGGCAAGCCCATACACATCCTTCTGGGTTTGCATCAGATTATTGAATGCCGCATCAGCCAGCTTTTTATTTTTTATAGCTGGCGGTTGCTTGCCAAAAAGATACCCGTAAGAAACTTCTGTTCCGGGCTCGTTGAACGGCATCCAAAATCTTACGAGATCTTTATATTCAGCAAAGACTTTTTCTGCATAACGTAGGAAATATTTCCCAGTTTCATGATTTCCCCAAGCGCCCATCTCTCCGATCCAAACTGGACTGGTCCAATGCCAGAGTGTAACAAACGGCTCCATGCCCCTTTCGCGTAGTGCTATCAGAACTTTTCTATAATGTTCGATCGCCTCTTGATTGAACTTGCCTTCTTCAGGTTCAATACGCGACCATTCCAAAGAAAATCGATGGGCGTTATGGCCGCCTTCTCTGGCTAGGTCGAAATCTTTTTCAAATAAATTGTAATGATCGGTCGCTCGTCCGGAAATATAGTTCTCAACCGTAAACATTTCCGGAAATTTTTCCTGTTGCCACTTTTCCCATTTGGCGCTAGCTTCTTTTGCCAGCCTTTTTGCATTATCCTTTTCCCATTGCGTCCAGTCATTCAGAGTATTGCCTTCGACCTGATGAGCCGAAGTCGCCGATCCCCACAAAAAGCCTTCTGGAAACTTTTTCATATATGTTTTTATTATATTTTAATTTTACCCCAAAAAAGCCATTAAAAAAAGCGGCTATCTTAGCCGCTTCCCTTTCAGATTATAAACGTTATAAAAATTATAATCCTTATAAAACTAAAAGTATCCCGCGCAACAGGCCGGGTCTTTCTGAAGACAGTCGCAATTGTCCAGATTCAGCTCGTATATGCCATATGCCAAATTGGCCACGTCTTTGCCATGAGCCGCCAGAAGCTGAGCGATGTAGCCTGAGCGACTGCCGCTCCTGCAGACCAGGACCACCTTCTTGTTCCAATCTATCTCCCCCAGCCGCATGCCGATCTGGCTGACCGGGATTAGCTTGGAGCCTTTGATCTTGACCAGATCAAACTCATCTTCCTCGCGCACGTCGATGATTTCCAAATCAGCCGGATTCTCCTCCAGCATCTTCTTCAATTCCTTGCCGTTGATATTTTGAATCGCCATAATTTATAGGTTTGCCGCGGCAGAAACCGCACGTTTCCCATAGTAACATTTTTATCCGTTGCGGTCAACGATCCGATCAAAAAAGCCATGCGAGTAGCCTTTTACCGTTTATCAATTCGATTGAAATAATAAGCCACGTCATTTTTCCATCTTTGGACATCCGCCGGATCATGACCGGCACAAGATCCTCCGCATTTCCAGATGAGCATCTGCGCGGGAGTGTTGAAATTTTGGATATCGTTCAAAGCTTGTATTCTGTTTCCGACCACATCGACCGCTTGGGCCGGCGAATCGAAACAGCTGTATCCTGACTCGGTCTGATTATATGTCCCGCGGAAGCCCCAATAATTAAAGCAGTCTTTCCCGTCTTTTTTCGGAGAGAATTCCCCCAGATTGCTTTCATGTTTAGCAATCGCCACAAGATACGCGGCCGTCTTCGGATCTCTGGCGGCAATCTCATTTACCATGCTCGCCATCGGCTTATCGCCTACCAGCTTTTCGATGTTCTGCCTGACTATCAATTGGCCCAGGCTATATTTACCGGCTAAAATATCCGTCCTGCCGGCATCGCCCAAATTGCAACGCAACCCGTCGTCCGCCATAGCCGATTTTTTGGGCGCTATTTTGGGCAATGCGTCGACGGAATTTTTTGCCGCAATAACCGGCATACTTTCTTCAGCCAAAGCGTTCCAATTGAAATACTGATAAAAAACAAAACAGCCGGCCAATCCGACCAATAGGACCAGATTGGCTATACGATCCTTGGAATCGGCATATTTTTTGACAATCTGGCCGATTCGCCCTACATTTTTTTTCAATTTGATCTGCATAATTAGCCTTAACAAAAGCAAAAACGGGAATTTTCACCCGTTTTGCAAAGCTTTTATTGATTGTATTATAGCATATCGCGCATTTCTTGTCCAGGCCAAAACTAGTTCTTGTTCAATTTGTCGAAATAAATACTGACATCACTCGCCCATTTGGCCACATCCGCCGGATTGTCCCAACTGCAATCGTAACCGCATTTCCAAACCACCATCTTATCAGGCGTATTAAGTTTCTCGTTAGAAACCAGGAATTTTATTCTCTTAGCCACGGTATCTACCGCATCCTTGGGACTGTCAAAACATGTATGACCCCCGGTTCCGACCGGATTCTTGCCCCTATAGCCCCAGTAATTGTAGCAATTTTGGCCTTTGTAGACCGGCACGTGTATGCCCCAATTGCTTTCTTTTTTAGCAATCGCAATTATGAAAGCGGCAACGATCCGGTCCTGCTTGGCAATCTCCGGCACCATATCCTCGATCGGATAACCTTTGACCATCTGGCTTATTTCACGCTCCAAGCCGCTGTTGACGTTTTTCCCCGAATTACCAAGCAGTTTCGTAATGAATGCGGTATCGATATTGCCTGCACCGTCATCTTTGGAATTAGCATCTAAAATATTGCTGCCAGAATCAAGATTGCCGTTCTGCTGCGCTTGCACCACTTGAGCGTCATCTCTTATCTGGGCGGAAACTCCTTGGCCCAAATATCGATATATCATAGTCATGGTCAGCATACCGAAGATGACCGCGCCTACGATAGACAAATTCCACATTTTTGTGACCGAAACGCCCTGTACGGAACCGGAAATAAGATCCGTCAGATAATTGCGCAGGCTGGAATAACGGCGGCGGATATTCAAATATATGATGTCCTTATGCCCGATAGAATAGATGCGGGTCTTCTCGAAATTCCTGGAAAGCGCACTATCCATACGATTCGAGACTCTGACGATCTTCTCGCCTTTTTCCATGCGACGATATTCGTCCGGAGTTATGTATAACTTGGAATCTTCGGTGTAAAAAACGCCCGTACGACCGCGCCTGGAAAGCAGGATCGAGGAATTTTTGTATTTTCCGACAAAACGGGCCAGAGGAAGATCGAAAAATTTTATTCTTCTGTCTTTTTTTTGCAGGCCGTCCATCCGCAATTTTCCTTTTCTGACGGAAAGATCGGCCTTTTGTTTTTCACCCATCCAAAAGAAATAAAAAAATTTATTCCGTTGAAACCATTATACACCACTTTTGGAATTTTGATAATGCTATCTTTGACAGCTGATTATTTGCCGTCACCCATTCCGGCCGCTTGTTGGAAAAAATTCTCCACGTCCGGCGTTCCGATATAGCACTTACCTTTCGAATAGACAAATGGCACGCCCACTTGGTCTTGCGATATGCCGCATTCTTGGGCTTTCCGCAACATCAGATTCGCATTGGCTTGATTGTGCCAGACCTCCAACGAATCAAACTTGACCTTAGAATTGATATTGTTATCACTTAGAAATTTTTCAACATCATGACAATGGGGACACTCTTGGCCGTAAAAAAATATTATATCCGAAGTTACCGGCGTCTGAACATCGCTGTTTTGAGGTGTCTTGCCGCTGTGCGATGCCCAAAACCAAAGGCCGGCGGCCAAGACAAAAATTATCCCGATGATGGTAAAAATTATCTTCTTCATATGCTATTTGACATTAATTATTATTTACAAATTTCCTGCTTCTTAAAGTATATATAAAAATTCCGACAAGGGCCATAGCAAGGCTTAACAGCTGCCCCATTGTCAATCCGTAAAAGACGAAGTTCAGCTGCGGATCCGGCTGTCGGAAAAATTCCACGCCGAATCTGGCTGCGGCATATCCTATCACGTATACGGTTAAATTGAACCCGTCAAATTTTTTCTTATTGCGAATCGTCCAAAGTATCGTAAAAAGGACCAGGCCTTCAAAAAAAGCTTCGAACAGCTGGGACGGATAACGCGGGTACGGACCCGCGCCGGTCCAAAGCGGAAAGTGCATGCTAAGCGGACTGTCCGCTATCCTACCATAAAGTTCCAGATTCAAAAAATTGCCTATCCGGCCAAAAAAATAACCGGCCGGGACGACCGGCACCACAAAATCCGCAAATTTCCAGAAATTCAACTCGTATTTCCTGACAAACAATACCGACGCCAGAACAACACCGATCAATCCGCCATGATAACTCATACCATATATGCCAGTCCATCGTCCGGCCGCAAAGTCATACGGCGATATGACAGCCAGCGGATTATGAAGATAGTAAGGGAGATTGTAAAACAGGACATAACCCAATCTCCCGCCTATCAGTACTCCCAACACGGCATAAAACATGAAGTCCCAAGCGATAATTTGAAATTTGAAATTTGAAATTTGAAATTGATCCGCTTGTCCATCATGTTTTACTCGATATCCAAGAAGCAAATATGCCACACTGAAAGCCATTATGTACATCAACGGGTACCAGCCAAGAGAAAAAGATCCGACAGATACGACCGTCGGATTTATATGCAGCGGCATGTTTTGATAAAACTGCGAGAAACTGTCCATCATTTGTTAAAATCTTTCAGCTGATGCTTGAATTCCAAATAGTATATTTCCCACAAAGCCACAAACAGCGCCATTATGATCGGTCCGACGATAAATCCGGAGATTCCGAACAGCGCCAGGCCGCCGAGAGTGGCGAACAAGACCATAAGCGGATGCATCTGAGTGTCTTTGCCGACCAGATGCGGCTTAACTATATTATCAATCATGCTTATGACCAAGATCCCCACCGCAAAGATAATGATGCCCTGGGCGGTATAACCCAGCAATATCATGACGATTCCAGCCGGTATCCAGACCAATCCCGATCCTATCGCCGGTATGACGGATGTCAGCGTCATGAGCACGCCCAGGATGATCGGAGAAGAGACGCCGGTCAGCTTGAACAATATGCTTCCGATAATGCCTTGGATTATGGCCACTAAAATCGTCCCTTTGATAGTGGCGCGCGAAATCGAGTTGAATCTTTCAATCAAAGTCTTCTCGTATTCATCCCGTATGGGGCTAAGCAGCATGATTTTTTTTACGAATTTCTGACCGTCGATAAATATGTAAAACAGCGAAAAGAACATTATAATGGTCACAAACATGAAATACGCGGCGCCGGAATATGTTTTTTCCAGGATCAGAAGCGCGTTTTGAGAAACGGTTTGGAGAGCCGACAATATGATGTTTCCATTGATGAATTTTTCGACTCCGAACGTCTTGATAAATGGAACGGAGGCAATGCCGTTCTTGAGGTTGTCAACGAACACGACGGCCGATTCGGATGAGAATCGAGCCAACATGCTCTGAACTTCTTCAACCACTAAAGATGAGACGAAGATCAGCGGGATCAAGATAATGAGCGCGACCAAAAAACAGGTTAAAAGCGAGCTGATGCTTTTATGGCGAACAACTCTCAAAATTCCACGATAGATGAAATTGAAAAGATGAGCCAGCACGGCCGCCAAAATAAATGGAATAAGGAATGGCTTGAGTATCAGGCCGGCCAGAACCGTAACCGCCACAAGGACGGTGAAGAAAAAATATATATTGTAATTTTTCAACCGCATGACTGCATTATACTACTTTCAGCCGCAAAATAAAATCATCTTCTATGACGATATATCCTGAGACTGTTTACCACCACCGAAACCGAACTGAAAGACATGGCGGCGGCGGCGATGGCCGGACTCAAGATGCCGGAAATGGCCAATGGAATAGCTACGATATTATAAAAGAACGCCCAGAACAGATTCTGCTTGATCACGCTGAAGGTGCGTTTGGACAATTTGATCGCCTCGACCACTTTTTCCAGATTGTTCTGCGTCAAGATGATCTGGCCGGCTTCTTTGGCGATGTCCGTCGCGCTGCTCATCGCGATTCCCAAGTCCGCCTGCGCCAAACTCGGTGCGTCATTGATGCCATCTCCGACAAACACCACTTTTTCTCCTTGCGCTTGCAGTTTTTTGATTTCCGCTGATTTTTCGTTCGGCAAAACTTCCGCCAGAACCGTATCGATTCCCAGCTCCTTAGCCACCGCCTCAGCCGTTTTTTGGTTATCTCCGGAGAGCATAACCACTTTCAGATTTAATTTTTTGAGCTCGCTTATGACTTTTTTGGATTCAGTTCTGATCTCATCCGCCACGATGATTGTACCGATGACTCCTTGCCCGTGATGTACAACAAAAAGCTTGGTTCCCACTCCATATTCATCAGAGTCTAGTATTTCTTTAGCCCATTTTATGTCTAAATTATTTCCTTCCAATAGCTTGATGTTTCCTAACATCACGTCTCCATTATGCTCTTCGCATCTGGCCATTATGCCCTTGCCTTTTTCTTCTTTGAAGTTCACAAAATTTTTCAATTCTATTCCTTTTTCCACAGCATACTTCGCCACAGCCTTGGACAATGGATGTTCAGAATTTTTCGCTACCGATCCGGCAATTTTCAATACTTTTTCTTCCGGAAAAGTAAATTCTGGATTCGCAATTATTTTTTGCACTTCCGGCATTCCTTTGGTCAATGTTCCGGTCTTGTCGAAAACCACCATGGAAATCTTTTTGGCCCGCTCGAAGCTTTCGCCATTTTTGAATAAAATTCCATTTTTGGCTCCTTTGCCCGTTCCCACCATGATGGCAGTCGGCGTGGCCAGACCCATCGCACATGGACAAGCTATGACCAACACCGCCACCGCATCGATGAGCGCGGCGGAAAAATTATCGGCCGCCAGATACCAGCCTAAAAAAGTCAGAAGCGCAATACCGATGACGGCAGGCACAAAAATACCCGAGATCTTATCGGCCAGTTTCTGGATCGGTGCCTTGGAACCTTGCGCCTCTTCCACCGTCCTGATGATCTGCGCCAGCACGGTCCCCTCGCCAACTTCAGTCACTTTGATTTTCAGAATTCCATCTTCATTAAGCGTGGCGCCAAAAACTTTCGCTCCGGTTTTTTTCTCGATCGGCATAGATTCTCCGGTCAGCATGGATTCATCCACATTGGACTGTCCTTCGACCACCACGCCGTCCAGCGGAATTTTTTCGCTGGGCTTGACCAATATCACATCCCCGCTTTTGACAGCCGAAATATCTATTTCTCTTTCTTGTCCGCCAATGATGACTCTGGCCTTTTTTGCTCCCAGCTCCATCAGTTTTCGCATCGCCTCGCCGGCCTGGCCGGTGCTCTTGGCTTCGAAATATTTGCCGAGCAGGATCAGCGTAACGATCAAGGCGGCCGATTCGAAATATTCCATACGTCCGACGATCATCGCCCATAGGCTATAAAAATATGCCACCAGAGTTCCCATAGAAACCAAGGTGTCCATGTTAGCCTGGAAATGCTTGGCCTGCTTCCATGCCATCCGATGGAAACGCCAGCCAAAATAGAACACGACGACCGTCGCCAAAACCAGATTAATCCAGCCGACGATCGGATTTTCGACATGTACGAACATCTCCAGAAGGAGCGGCAAGCTCAAGATCGCGCTCCCCAGGAACACTTTCCAATCTTTTTGCGCATCTTCCGCGCCGTGCTCATGCGCGCCATTGTGCATATGCTCCTCATCGGCATGCGTATCCGGCTCTTCGATGTTGTAGCCGTTATCCACGATGACTTTTTTGACTTGCTCTTCCGTTAGGATGCTGTCATCATATTCGACGAGCGCTTTTTTGGACGCGAAGTTCACGTTGGCATTCAGGATGCCGGCCGCCTTGGTCAGCGCCCGCTCGTTGTTCAAAGCGCAAGCCGTACAGGTCATACCGGTAATTTTTAAAATAAGTTTTTTATTGGCCATAGTTAATTTATAATTGATTATTTAACTATGAATTCGCCCTGGACCATGCCCATCCAACATGAAAACGGAATCGTTCCGGATTCGGTCGGCGTGAATTCCACCACATTGTCTCCAGCAGAAAGAGTTTTGGTGATATTCAGACTCGGAACGATTATCTTATTGGTGCAACCGGCCACATCGTCACCCTTGATCACCCATTTGACCGGAACGCCTTTTTTGACCGTTAATGTCGCCGGCAAAAATCCTGCGGCAGTCACATGCATCTCCACCATCTGCATATTTTTGCCATCCGTCACTGTTGTATTGCCATTATGAGCGGCTCCAGTCTCGTCGGTAGTCAATATCGCCGTATTTACTCCTTTCAACGCCAATCCGGAGTTTAGAGTATAGAACGCGAACAAGACGACTAGGATACCCGCTACTTTTTCAAACACCACCATTCTCTTGCTTTTGGTCCAAGAAGTCGTTATGCCCAAAGTTATAAGCACCGGCACAGTGCCCAGCGCAAATAGAAATAGCGTCGCGCCACCGATCCAGAAACTGCCGGAAGTCAAAGCGAAGATCTGCATGCTTTGCGTGAATCCGCACGGCAGGAAGAAGCTCAATCCCCCCAAGACAAACGGCGCCGCTTTGTGTTCGCTCATTTTGAGTCCGGACCAATGCTTGGTCAAACTTTTCGGCATGCTGATGCCCAAAGCGGAAATGGAGGGCACAATGCCTAAGATATTCAAGCCTAGCCAAGCCATCACGATCGCGATAATCATCGTAAAGATCGAAATGAAATTTCCGGTAATGTTTATTTCGCCTCCAATCAGGCCGAGCAGGCCGCCTAGCACGAAAAATGTCGCCAGCCGCCCGACATGGAACATCAGATTCGGCTTGACCGCACTTTGATAGAATCCATTGCCGCCGGCTTTGTATTTTTCTCCGAAAGCGATGATGACGGAACCGACCACCACCAAGCACGACGAGACGGAAGCCACCAATCCAACCAGCACTGCCACGCCAAAAGTTATCGCGGAGCCGATATGCACATTGTCCATTATGCCGCTGCCTTGGAAAATGTTAAATAGTATCCAAAGCGTAACAACGATCACGATGGCCGTAGTCCAGTCCGCCCAACCCGCGCGAAAGACATCCGATGTCTTTTGTCCTCCATGCTTGTTGGACATCGGATGTCCAAATGCTTCGGCTTCGTCTTCAAAAGCGTCATAGCCGTATCTTTTGGCCGTCTTTTTTATTTCCTCAAAACTCGGCTCCTGTCCGTCATAATCCACTTCGCCCGTATTCTTGTTGCGATCGACACGCACGTCTTTCACGCCCGCGATCTGCCGGAACTCGTCATCCAACAATTTTTCGCAACTGACGCAGTGCATGCCTCGGATAAAAAATTTTTTGGTCTTCATTTATTTTGATAATTTATTTATCTGTAAAATTTCCTCGATCATCTCCTGTTTTCTTTTTTCATTCGTCCCTTTCATCGCGTTGGCAAAACAGCTGTTGAGGTGCCGGGCCATAAGTTTGTTGTTGCCGGATTTCAAAAGCCCGATCACGGCCAGGTTCTGCTGCAGAATGTCGATGCAATATTCTTTGTCCTCCACCATCCGTATTACATTTGCAAGATGGGTTTGCGCCTTTTTGAGCGCCGTCAATATTTCTTTGTCTTCCATAATTTCAAATTAAAAGCTTAGATTCCGCGTGACGGGCATACCTGCCCTACAGGTATGATTATACCCCCTACCCAGGTGCTGTCAAGCACAAAAAAACGGCCCTGTCCAGGCCATTTTTTATCGTAAGGCGATTATTCCACGCATCCGGAAAATGTGAAAGCATAGGCCCGGAAATTATTTTCTTTGGCGCTTATTTCCAACACTCCTTCCAAGCCACCCTCTTTGCTTTTCACTAAGCCATACATCTTGGGACTGTCGATTTTCACTTCCCCGTTTTTGACATCTTGCCCCCAAATTTCTTTCGGCAGATTCCGGTTGTTCAATTTTATCTTTATTTTCGCCGCTCCATTTTCCACCGGCGCCAAAACCAGATTCACTTCGGTCGCGTGAAAATGCAGGATGATTTTAGACCCCGCTTTTTCGCTCTCCACATATTCCGCCTTGGCCAAAAATTCGCCGGACAAAGCCAAGCTGTCCAGCGGCAACTCCTCCGGTTCTTCATAAGAAAAAGGGATGTCCAAACGATAGCCGCCGAAATTGGCAATATCGCCACGCAGATATCCGCAATATGTTTCTGGTGTCGGCTCGAAACAGAACGGCCGCGGCGCAAATTCTTCTTCCGTCTTTACTTCCAGCGTGATCGGCTCGCCCAAAGCGCGAAGAACAGCGCGCTCCGTCTCTTCATAGCTCCCCTCTCCGTGATGTTCATACGTAAAGTTACCCTCGCTATCGAACAGATATTTGCTCGGCCAATACTTGTTGGCGAAATTGTTCCAGTTCTCTTTGTCCGGATCCAAAACCACCGGCCACTCGATACCGAGATCCCTCACTGCCTGCCGGACATTGGCTGGATTTTTTTCGAAATCGAATTCCGGGGAATGGATACCGATCATAATAAAACCTTTGTTCTTGTACTTGTCCCATAATGCGCGCAAATGCGGGATTGTCCGTATGCAATTCACGCAAGAATATGTCCAAAAATCGACCAGAACGACCTTGCCAGCCAAATCGCGCGGACCGAGCGGACGGGAATTGATCCACAGATCTCCTTTTATTTCGGGCACTTTGACCATATTGTTGCTGTTTTAGGATATTACATCTTAGCACATCCGTTCTTTTAGGCAATACCGGAGCAAATTCAAAAAGCCCACCGCGGGGCCTTTTGAATTATGGAAGTTTATGAGAATAATCGCACCAACCAGCCGAATATGCTGGCTTTACTTTCGTTCGTGTTTACAAAATTCTGCAACTGCGTGTTCTGCTGCTGCAGATTGTTTACCTGATCCTGCAAAACGGTCTTTGCGTTCGCATCCTGGATCTGGCCCATCAATCGGGTCAGGACTTGTATGCGATTCTCGTTGGCGGAAATCTCGGTCTTGATATTGTTCAGTTGACCATAATTCGGACCGATCAAAAATTTCAAGAAACCGCTTCTGTCATCCACTGCCGTAATCGCCGAATCGACTTCTGTCTGGGAATCATTCTGGGCCTGCGCCACAACTTTCACCTGCTGGCCGATGCCGCCCTCCTTGTCAGCCAAATCAGAAAGGGAATGTACGAATTGCGCAACTGTATTTTTGTATTCTTTGGCCAGATCGTCTCGGTTCCCATTTACATTCTCTTTGCCCTGATTGTCAGCGCCAGCCTGTTCATTTTGATCGGCACCGCTATTTCCTGCCGCTTGTTCATTCTGATTTTCCGTATTATTTACCGATCCGTTATCCTTGGACTCGACAGCGTTCCCATCCGTTTTCACGGTATCGACATTATTTGTTTTGTTGTCACTCTCATGATTGTCGGACACCGCCTGCTTATCCCCACTGCCTTGATCTGTTTCAGCTGTCGTATCGACTTTTTTAACTTCAGAGACATTCTTTTTTGAATCGCTCGAACTTGAATCTTTGTTATTGTTATCACCAGAGTTTGCACTGTCCGCTTGGCTGCCATCCCCCCCGTTTTGCTCTATGGCATTTTCATTATCATCAGCGGAAGCGACACTCATCTTTTTGATAAGGTTGAAATATCCCAGATAGGATATTCCCAGCACCAGAGCGATGCCGAGCGCCACTATCAACGATGTCGTTTTTTTCAATTTTTGCATTTTTTTGTTTTATTTATTATTGTTTATATTGTATCATAAATAAAAAGGCGCCTTTTTATATTGTCAATACTTTAGCCGGACATTGATCATCCGCCAAACTCACAAAAAATCAACTTACGCTTTATGAAAAGCATAACTCCATACCGTAAAAACCTGATCGTTACAGCCGACGATTTCGGCATCAGTCCCGTGGCCAACGAAAATATCCTGCTTCTGGCCGAAGACGGAAAGATCGACCGCGTGGCCGTCATGACCAACGGGACTTGGAGCGCAGAAGATATTGAACGATTGAAAAACTCGGACGTGAAGCTGGATATCCATCTTGATCTGTCTGAAACCATACCGGCCAAAAGAAAAATGAAGGAAGGTGTCTTTATGCGAGGATTAAAATTCATGATACGCTACGCTTCCACTTATTCCAGGACACGCTTGCAGGAGATGCAATGGGAAAAACAATTCGAAGAATTCAAGAAAATTTTCGGCCGCTATCCGGACGGCATCAACTCCCACCAGCATATCCATTTTTTTCCGGCTTACTTCAAAATCATCCGGAAACTGGCGAAAAAGTACGCCGTACATTTCATACGTTTTGGCAAGAAAGGCATGATCCGGAGCAACAGCAACGTCTACCGCATCCTGAATCCTTTGCGAAAATTGGATGCTAGGCTTTTTGCCGCCTCCGGCTTGGATTCGACCGATTACATGATCAGTCTGGATTGGGTGCGCGATACAAAAAAGCTGCTGGAAAGCCTCGTTGATAATCAGATCGAGATCGTTTGTCATCCGGAAAGGCCGGAAGAATTCGAACTGATGCGGAAATATTTCTAACTTCTTTTCTTTCTGCTCTTCTTCTCCTTCTCCGATTTTTTGTCGTTGCTTTCTTCGCCCTCAGCGCGCAAGATATATACCGTCACAAATACCAAGATGAAAGTTATGACGATGGCATAGACGAACTCAGCCACCATGCCGTTTTGTCGCATCGGGAAAAAATAATTAATGAAAGATTTTATCGCTTCGTTCCAAGCCAAACCAGCCACGAGTCCGAAGGCGGTCGTAATATAGCCAACCGATCTTTTTTTGAATTCATCTAGGATCATGTTCCGACAATCTTGATTTTAAACATTGCGCCCCGCTATTTTATGCTTCGAAACGGCGGCGGAGGCAGAAGAAAAGATAATATCCAGAGGATAAGATAATAGATAAGGATATACACGATTATAGCAAACAGTGTGGAAAATTCAATCACAAATTTTCCGCCACTGATGCCATAGGTCGGAAAAACGCCCACAAAAGGCCCTAAAAAATGTTGAGCAACCATATATACCCACTTCACGAAAGGCACTGCTGAATTGGCGCCGAAAAATTTCAGCAAAAATCGCAATCCGAGAAAAACCTCGATAACCCAGAAAACAATATCAATTATTCCATATATGATAAACATACAATTTCATTTATCAAAAATTAATACAATCTTGAAAGAATCATATTTTGGCAAGTAAAAAGTCGGCTAAACCGACTTTTTAGAATTTTTAAATCACATTTTTCAAGCTATTCGTACCGCAAAGCGTCGAGGGCGGATATTTTTTCCGCCCTTTTGGCCGGAAAGATTCCTGTTATAACACCCACAAGAAGGGAGGCGAACAATATTATAAAGACCAGTGAGAACGGAACTGACGCAACATTCAGAAACCCCAGCCCGAGTTTTTTATACATAGCCACAAATGTAAATATCAAGCTTAAAATTTTTCCGCCGATAAAACCGGCTAAGATTCCCAGTAAGCCGCCTGAAAATCCCATAATCATGGATTCGGTCAAAAAAAGCTCCTCCACTTCCTTCGACTTCATTCCCATCGCTTTCATCAAACCGACTTCCCTGGTCCGTTCCAACAGGGAAACCGTCAACGTATTGAACATACCCAGAGCGGCGACCGCCAAAGCGATCATTCCGACCAATGTCAGCACCAGCCTAATCGTTGAGAAAAGGCTAACGATCTGATTGACCGTGTCAGTCGTGGAATGCGTATCGTAGCCCATCGATTCCACCTGTTTCCTGACACTGGCTAAAGAATCCTGGGAATCCGCCACAATTTTGACTTGAGAAAAATTATTAACGCCCAAAGAGCGGATGTTGACAAACGGCACATAGAAAAGCGGCGTCTTGCCTTCTGAAATCACTCCTTTTATGACGTAGTCGCTCGGCGTTGAGCTTCCTTCCGATCCGCCATTGCTTTTCAAATCGCTGGTAAGCGCGAATGACACGGAAAAAGTCTTGCCGACGGCCTCATTGTCTTTCAAATTCAAAACTTGAAGCATGGATTCATTGACGACCGCTTCTTTCTCCAAATTGGAAACGGCCGTGTCTTGCGTGTCGGAGCTCACAGGCACGGACATATCGTTGTTGTTGAATATGCTTCCGGCCACCGGTTTCATATCGGATTCCTGCAAATATTGAGAAGTGACTCCGTAAGCCGCCATATTGAAAACGGAATCGTTAAGATTTACCTGTCCGACCGCCACAATCAGGGGCAGCGCCGCTTTTACGTGCGGGATGGCCGAGAAATCAGCCAATGTTTGGTCGTTTATCGCCAGTTTGCTTCCGGCCGGAATCAGAACATCGGCCTGCTTCATTTCCTCCAGTTTGGCCACTCTTGAAAGAACCAATCCTTGCAAGCCGTAACCGATCGAGACCAGAAAAACAATCGCGCCCACGCCAATCATCATGCCGCCGATCGTCACTAAAGTCCTGGTTTTTTTTATCTTCATGTTCCTGATAGACAATTCGATCAGCTCCGATTTCTTTATCCCGTCCTCGCGAGGATCGATCTTCGCGGATATTTTTTCATAGCCGAGAAACATTTTATAAAAAAATTTTTCTTTAAGCTTGGGCGAAAGAAACGAATAACGTATCACAAACGAAATGAGGCTTATGGCCAGATATAGCGACAATAAGATGGAAAATATAAAAATATTCCAGACAAATATTCCGAAAGAAACGGCCGATCCTATCAATTTGTTATTTTTGCTGAACATACTGTTTGTTCCTGTTTTTCACCAACGCTTTGTTATTTTTCATCAACGCTTTTTTATACCCCAAGCTGTTATCCAACAGCCTCTCTCTGTCTTTTTCATCATAGGTGCCCACGATCGAACCATCCAGCATTTCAATAATTATTTTTGCGCTTTTCAGATATTCCAAGTCATGCGTAACCATAATGATTGTCTTGCCGATATGATTCAAATCTCCCAAAAGGTGGACCATATCCCGTCCGGCCTCAAAATCCAGATTTCCCGTAGGCTCATCCGCGATGATTATTTCCGGATCGCCGATCAAGGCGCGGGCTACCGACACTCTTTGTTGCTGTCCGCTTGAAAGTTCCGAAGGACGATAATCGGCCCACTGATCCATATGCACGGCTTTCAACATTTTTTCGGCTTTTTGAAAACTTTCTATCCGTCCGGCACCGTTGAGAATCATCGGCAAAGCGACATTTTCAATCACTGTCAGAGCTTTGAGCCAATTTGATTGCTGATAGACCATGCCGAAATGTTTCTTCCTGATTTCCGTCCGATCGTCTTCGGACGTATTTTTGTACAAATCACGTCCCATAAAAACAACTTTGCCGGAAGAGGGCGTTTCCAGCCCCAGGAGCGTGTGCAAAAGAGTCGACTTGCCGCAACCGGACGGTCCGAAGATGATCAAAAAATCCCTCTCTCTGACGGAGAACGATATATCTTTCAACACGTTCACTTTCTGTTCTCCCACCTCGAAAGATTTTGAAACGTTCATGATGCTTAGAAGTGCGGGTCTTTCTGTCAAAATTTTTTTTGAAGCGCCTATTTTTCTTTTTGCAGAGTCCGATTTAAACATATCGTATTTATTAGTTTCCAAAGCCGCTAAAAATTTGGCCCAAATTAGAAATAACCAGATCGTACGCACTTTCAGTCGCTTTCGGAGTGATGGTGACATTGTCCGGAGAATTTCTCAAATTGCCGGCCGCATCTTTGGAGGCGGCGCGCAAATGGTAGACTTGCGACGGAATGAGTCCGGAAACTACGACCAGATGATTGTATGTCAGATTGCTATCCTCGGAAGTTTTTTGCGTATAATAAGCATTGACCCCTTCGCCGAATTCCACTTGAGATGTAGCTGGTTCGTCCGTATTCCACGATACGACCAATTGCGAAGAGCTGTTTGAATTGGAACCGGACATCGTCGTACTTTCGCCTTCCACGCTCAAATTAGAAATTTCAGGCGGACGCGTATCACTGGCCGTAGTGAAGCTGTAATCGTCCGAGATCGCCTCGTTGCCGGCCTTGTCTATGCCTTTTACGACCACGTGGTACGTTTTGACAGGATTGAGGCCTTTGATGATCAACTTATGCGGACCGGAAACCAGATTGACATCGACCACATCACGGCTGTCGGCGGGATTATCTTCCGGATGATACGTGACTATGGAAGAAATCTCCGTGTTGCTCGTCCAGTCCACCTCGATCTCCGAGTCAGGCACATCATAAACGTTTTGCAGCTGCACGTTTGAAATTTTCGGACGCGGCAAGGTGGTGAAAGAATTGATATCGCCGGAATATTCATCTCCGTCGCTGTCAAAAGTGTCGACTTTATAAAAATATTTCGTTCCATCCATGAGTCCGGTCAATTGTACCGTGTATGTAGTCTCGGAAGTCGAAGTGGAAATTTCTTTCACTCCGCCGAAGCTGGTCGTCGTACCGTAATATATCTTGGCCTTGCTGGCGCCCTTCGGAGTAAACTGGATCGTCGCGTCGGACAAGCCGACTTCTGTCGCGCTTATCTCTTTTACTTCCGGCGCAGGATCCGTCTTGAAAGTCTCTTCTTCCGAAGTTCCGGTATTGCCGTCCCCGTCCGTCCATTTCGCCACATAATAATAAGTCGTTCCCGGATCGAGATTGGTCAGATTTATTTCATGGTCGGTGACTTGGTTGGAGTTGGACAGTTCTTCCGCATAATAATCTCCGGATTTCAAACCGTAAGCGATTTTGGAATCGGAGTTTCTGTCGGTCGACCATGAAATAGTCGCTTTCTTGGTAGTGGTGTTTGAAACGCTGGGACTAGATGTCATTATGGCAGGTTCCGTATATTTTCCCGTCGGATAGGCTGAAACGGTGGTTGAGGCCGCCGAACAATTATTGGCATTGTCGCAAGCCTTGATGCAGTAATAGTACGTCTTCTGGTCCAACCCGGAATCGGTGTATGATATGCCGGCTGTCGTTCCGATTTGAGAAAAATTGGACATGCTTGAAGAACAGGTGCCCGCCGTAACGGACCTATAAACTTCATACGAAGCGATGCCGGCACCAAGATCGGTCGGTTGGCCCCAAGAAACGGCCAGTCTCCATTCTGAAGACGCTTTGATGGATATGTCCGCCACATCCGCATTTGAAGGAATACCGGGAGCTGATCCGGAATATGTGAAATCCACGCTGGCATAAGTGTCATAATTGATATTGCCCGATTCTCTGGCGACAACATACAAGGTATTTTTGCCGGGAGTGGTGGCAAAAGCGTCTTTAGCGAGAGACGTAACGCCGGCATTGGTAAAATTGCAGGTAACGGCGGATGGCAGAACATTGACAGTGTAACAATAACTTATGTCGGACGGGGATCCGGCATAGGTGGCCGGAGGATCCCAAGAGAAAGAATAGGCGTTGGTCTGGGCATCCGCCGGGCTGACCGAAAGGTTCAGCGGCGTCGAAGGCGAGGTTGTGTTTATCTTCAAAGCGCCTTGGATGTACGTGGAAACATTGCCCGCGTTATCAATCGCCCGGACATAAATTATGTTCGTGCCTTCCTGGATATTGGCAAAGTCCGGACTGGTTTGGAAAGTATATGCTCCGTCCGAAAGAGACAACACATCCGTCTGGTCCTGATTGCCGTTATGTGATGTTCCGTACCAGATCCCGGAAGAACCAATCCGATACTGCAGTCCGGCGATTCCCGAAGAACCATCCGACGCCGTATTCGAACCGGAAGTCGGCCAGGTAAAAGTCGCGCCTTTCGAAGAAACAAAATCACCCGGCAAAGAGAAGTATGCGATATTTGCAGGCGCCGTATTGTCGAAACGAAACTGGAACTGCGCGATCGGATCGGTCGTCACGTTGTTGCTGTTGTCTATAGCTTTGATGTTCAGATAGTACGGGCTGCTGGAAGATGACAACCAGGTCGAGCCGCGATACGCCGTGTTGGCAAAATCGATGTAAGTCGAGCTGGTGATGAATTGGCAGCCGGTTCCGACAGTCGATACCGGAGATGTTCCGAGAAGTCCTTCGGAACCGCCGCCGCCAGTCGCGCCCGGATTGCCCGTGGCCGAAGTGCCCAGATACAAACAATATCCTTTGATGCCTGAGCCGGAATCCGATCCGGCCGTCCAAGAAAAATATGGCGCCAAATTATTGGTCCAGCCGTTTGAAGCAATAGCCGCTCCGCCGGCCGTTTTTTCCATAGCTACATTTGAAGCGTTGGTCGGAGGTGTCGTATCTTGCAGATAATTTATGGTGAAAGAATCCAATTGCGGAGTCGTGCCGTCGGTCTGCGCCAGAGTCAGCCTGACTTGTATATAGCTGTTGGCGCCGGCCGCCACACCTAAAGAATCCAGATCGGCCTTGGTTTTCGTAAAGGTGGTGCCGCCGGTCGCCGTACCCAGATTGATATATGTGGCGCTTGCCAATCCGGCCGCGGTAGTGGCCGTGCGCATCTCGAATTTGATAGTATCACTGGCGCTGACATTGGAAATATTGGCCGAAAAAGCCGTGGATCCGGCATTGACACCATCTCCCCAGCCGTTGTTCCAGCCGGTATTTATAACATTGGAATCCGTGGCCGATTCCCAAGTGCCGGATGGAGCATACAGCGATCCAGCATAATGAGCGGCAACCTCAGAAGCACTTAAAGCTCTGCTATAGATTGCGGCCTCGTCGATAGAGCCGTGAAAATATTGGTTATTACATGCTTTATTTCGGCCAATATCTACTGGCTGATTATTGGTACTGATAGCGCCCGAAAGGGCTTGAGAACCATCCAAATTTCCATCCACATAAAGCTTCATCGTTGAACCATCATATGTACCAACAACATAATGCCAGGCATTAGCGGACCAATTGGTAGTGTTACCGCCTAAAACGTGATTCACTCCTCCAGTGGTAATATCAAAAGCAAATTCATTCGTGGCAGCAGCCATCCTTATGTCATACATAGACCATGGAGCGCCGCAGGAAGCATTGGATTTGTCAATGATCCTTGTCGAGCCATCCCCGACTGCATTGAAATTAACCCAGGCTTCCAAAGTTATCTGATTGGTAATATCCAAACTAGGATTATCCGCAACTTCCGCAAAGTTCGTTCCATTAAAAGTTCCAGCACCAACACCATATCGGGCAGCGCCAAAAACTGCGCCATAATTAGTAAGACCATTGTTTCCCCTGGAATCATTCCAGTCGTTGTCCATCTTCCAATAAGAAACCAGGCCCGCAGTGTTTAATACATTCGTCTGATAACTATTCTGGACCAGTTTGAGAATTGCTGCCGAACCAGTTCCTGAAATCGCCGTCGAAGACAAAGTTCCCTGCGAAAAATCCGTGTCCGTATCTTTGGTGATGGAAGCTGTCAGATCGGCGGCGAAAATTTTCGGGATAACTCTGGACACGGTCAGATAAAATCCGGCTATGATTCCGAGAAAAATGCAAAACACGCCAAAAAGATTAAATTTCCATTTGGCAATGGTAATTTTCTTTTGAAAAAAGTTTTTCATCTTCATCCTTCTTCGAATTTTATCACAAAAGCAAAGGTCTTGCCATATCTTGTCAAGAATTTATCGCAAGAAAACAGTAAAAAACTCCATCGGAAGATGGAGTTTTTTAAGCTTATCTTGAATTTCTGCGCCGTTCAACTTCCGTCAGATATTTTTTGCGCAAGCGCACATTTTTCGGCGTGATTTCCAGATACTCATCTCCGGCCATGATCTCCAATCCAGTTTCAATCGTGATTGCGTGCGGAGGAATAAGTTGCAACGCTTCATCCGCTCCCGAAGAACGCGATCGGAACATCTGCTTTCCCTTAGTCGGGTTGACCGACATATCCAAACCTTTGGCTGTGTCGCCAATAACCATCCCTTCATAAACTTCCGTAGCCGGTCCGATATACATCGTGCCGCGATCCTGCAGATTAGCCAAAGAAAATCCCAGAGCCTTGCCGCTGGCCATTGAAACCATCGAGCCAGCCATTCTTTTGGCAATTTCGCCGACATACGGCTTGAATCCGATCACGCGGCTGGACATGATGCCCTCGCCTTTCGTGTCGATAATGAATTCGCCGCGATAGCCGAGAAGCCCCCGGGTCGGGCCTTCAAACATCAAGCGTGTCTGCCCATTCATCTGTTTCATGTTTGCCATCGTCGCCTTTCGGCGTCCCATCTTCTCAATGATGGTTCCGGCAAAAGCATCCGGCACATCGATCGTGATTTCTTCGAACGGCTCCAGTTTTTGCCCAGCTTCTTCCTTGATGATGACTTGCGGCTGGGAAACTTGCAATTCATAGCCTTCGCGGCGCATATTTTCCAAAAGGATCGCAATATGCAATTCGCCCCGGCCATAAACTTTGTAATGATCCCCCTCAAAATCAATCTTGAGTCCGACATTAACTTCCAGTTCTTTTTCCAATCTTTCGCGCAGCTGTTTGTTGGTCACAAATTTTCCATCGCGGCCGGCAAACGGCGAATCATTGACCAAGAAATTCAAGGAAATGGTCGGTTCATCAATCGTGATAGCCGGCAATGCTTCCTGCTCAGCATTCTCGCACACCGTTTCGCCGATATATATATCTGCGATTCCGGCAATCATCACGATGTCCCCTGCTTCCGCTTCTTTCACTTCCTCTTTTTGCAATCCCTTGAAAGTATATAGCTTGGTGATTCTTCCGGTTCTGGTTTCGCCGGTCGGCTTTTTGATCGTCACAGTCTGGCCGTCCTTGATCTTGCCCTCCTGGATCCGGCCGATCGCGAGTCTGCCCAAAAAATTGTCATAACCCAGATTGAACGGCTGCATGCGAAGCGGCGCCTCTGTGTCAGAATTGGCCGGATGGACCTTGGCAATAATAGTCTCGAGCAATGGGGTCAGATCCTTTCCTTCATCATCCATATGCATCTTGGCAATACCATCGCGGCCGATCGCATAGACAGTTGTGAAATCCAACTGTTCATCATTGGCGCCCAGATCCAAAAACAGCTCAAAAACTTCTTCTTGCACCACATCTGGCTGTGCCGCCGGCTTGTCGATTTTGTTCAGAACCACGATCGGCTTAAGTCCCAGCTCCAAAGACTTTTTCAAGACGAATCTGGTCTGCGGCATCGGACCTTCCTGCGCGTCCACCACCAAAACCACTGAGTCGATGGCGCGCAAGACACGTTCGACTTCCGAACCGAAATCGGCATGGCCTGGCGTGTCCACGATGTTAATCTTCGTGTCTTTGTAGAAAATCGACGTGTTTTTTGAATAGATAGTGATTCCCCTTTCCTTTTCCAAGGCATTGGAATCCATGCTGGCCGTGCTTTCGTCGCTCAACATGCCGGTCTGATGCATCAAAGCATCGGTCAAGGTTGTCTTGCCGTGGTCCACGTGCGCAATGATTGCGATGTTTCTGATTTCCATGATGTTTGTTCAAATAAAAATCTGCTGTCAGGCAGCAGAAATAATCCACTTAACTAATTAAAATATAGCAATAAAAATGGGGTTTGTCAATAAAACGTAAAACAGCCGGACCAGGCTTGAGAGGAACATTCCCCCAGGAGTCGACATCCTTGCCTGGTCCGGCCTTGTCCATGGTTAGCCCTGCCAAATGTCTGGACATGACATAAGGCTGGCATAATACGCTTGAACAAATTCATCTTATCTGGATTTGTTCTGAAAATCAAGTTTTAATTCTTTCGTATTCTTCCCATGTCAGCCAGATGACCGCCGCATCCAAAACGGTAAGCGCGAGCAACAGGATCGAATGCGTAAAAGTGTAGCGATAGATCTGATATATGGCAAAGACGGCGAAGATGATGATGGCCGCCGGATACGACCACAATCTTTTCCTCCAGAGCGAATCTACCAGAAACATCTTGACGAAGCCATGCGACAAGAGATAGATCGCCCCGAAAATCTGCGCGTCCACGGAAAAATTATGCGCGAAATTCAAAAGATGCGCCGCCACGAAATCGTGCGGATCCTGGCTCAATTCGTGCTGGGTCAGACCCAGAATCAGCCGGTTCAGTGTCGCCGGATCGAGAAAAAACAGGATGATGCCGCCGACAACCTCCAAAAGGCCATCGATCCCTTTTAGGAATATCCCCCATTCGAAAGCTTTATGTTGCAGATTCTTGGTTTCCATATACCTATTACAAAATGTCATTACAAGCACGTTTTAGGAAAAAAGAAAAGCACTCCTGCGATCGACAAAGGGGCTATCTAAACTTACTTATGCTTTCTTGGCCGTGTTGATTCCGAACAGCTTATAGAGAGGACAGAATCCGACGATGGCTGTCACGATCATGACGAGCGCCAAGGCATAAAAAACCAAGGAAGCCGTGTCCGCGAACACATAAAACGCCAAATACAGGAATGCGAGCGCCAAGATCGCCCGGATGATCCTGTCCGCCTTGCTTTCATTTTTCATATTATGAAAGTTAAAGATTACGCTTTACATTATACACCTTCCGGACGGATTTCGTTAGTTTTTTTGAAACGGACAGCGTAGATCGGTTCGTATCTGTTGTTGAACTCATCCACCACTTCGACCGTTTTGCCGTCCATCAATGTGGTCATGGCGATGTCATTGATGAGCTGTTCCCACGCCGCCACGTCATTTTTCAGATCCTCGAACCTTCCATAGGCTTTGCCCATCTGGTTCTGGACGCGGGTTTCGATCTGCTTCTTTTTTTCACGCAGTTCCTTGGCCTTCTCAACCGTCTCGTCATACTCATCCGTCTGGCTTAGTGCGTCCTTGTACATGGCGCGGATATCCTTCATCTCCTTTTTCGCTTCGCGGATCTGGTTGAACACTGTCTGCAAATCTTGCATAAATAAAAAATTAAACGATTAACAACACGTTTTTCATTCTAGCATACGCCAGCCGCTATGCCAAAACTCCCGCATTCAAAAGGGCGGCGGCGGCATGCATGGCGAAAACGTCATAGAACTCGACATCCTTGGCATCGATGATTTTCTTTTTGGCAAATCCCAAAATAATGAATCCTTTCAGCCGTCCGTCTCTTTTACGCACAAGAGGAATAGCCAAAAAATGTTTCAATTTGTTCATATCAAAAATCTTGCATCCGTAATCGAGGCAATCACCTTTCATGATCGCCTTTTCTTCGACCAAGCAAGAAACAAGCTCGTCTTCCTCCAAAAATTTTATCCGTTTGACTTCCTTCTTTTTGACATTCTTTGAATTTAGGAGACGAAAGCCTTTGCCGGCTTCTTCTTTATACAAATATCCCGCGTCCGCTTGCGACAGATTGGAAGCGATATCCAGGATGTGGTTTGTCAAATCCTTTTTGTTTTCCCAATAATGATTCCGGTCCAAATCAAGAAGCACTGAAAATTTGCGATTGATCAATCCGGCATGGCGATACGATCGAACCAATTCTTCTTCGACTTTTTGATGGGCTTTTTTCAAAATCAAAAACGCTTGCCGAATTGACCGCAAATCTTCTTCCAGCTTTTTCCGTTCAGACATTTCCCTATGGAGACGCCGGCTGATTTTTAAAAGCTTGACGTTCTGGCTTATCGTCTTTTCAAAGATGACCATTCTTCCTTGTTCCATTCGGCGACGTTTAAGTTTCCGCGCCTTATTGATCTTATACAAATTCGTTTTATAAATAATCTCACGCGCGCGCTTTGATTTAGTTATAATATGATCGGCTGCTTTGATTATCCATTTTCCGAAAAACATGTTAAGATGCAAAAAAGTAACGAATTCGCGCCTAAAAACGTACTAATTTATGACGGTTTTATTTGAAAAGACGCGCTGGAACGCCACAGCGGAAAAAATGAAGTCCGGCGACAAGGAAGCGGCCGGCAAAATTTTCGACCATTTCAGCCCTCTCATATACCGGTATTTTATGGGAAAAACTCTCAATCGGCCGGTTTCAGAAGACCTGACTCAGGACGTTTTTTTGAAAGTTATCGATAAGATCGGCACTTTCGATAAAAAAACCGGCAATTTTACCGCCTGGATATGGAAGATTGCCAAAAACAGGCTGATTGACCATTATCGGGAGAAGAAGTCTGTTCCGCTTTACGAATTTATGATCGAAGGCGATGAACCGTCGGCCGGGCCGGAAACAATCCATAAGAAAATTTTGGCGGAAGACATATCGCGAGCGGTCAAATCCCTGAAGCCGGAAGAGCAAGAAATTTTTTCTCTGTATTATTTCGCGGATTTGCCATACAAAGAAATAAGCCGCCTGACCGAAAAAACGGAAGGGGCGTTGAGAATTTTGATCCATCGCACGAATAACAAATTAAAAAAAATCTTAAGATGAAAAACGGCATTGATAATTTTTTATACAAGCTCCGTCTGCGTTCAGTCTTGAAAAAGCATGTTAAGATCGATAGAAATTTTTCGATCAGAGCCAAACAGGCTTTTCTGGATGAATTCGACAGAAAATTTGCCGGAAAACCGGTTATTCCCTATTGGCGCCGACATATTTGGCGCTATAGCTTCTTATCGGCATCGGCCATTTTGGTCATCAATGGATCCGCCATCGTCTTTGCGGATCAGGCCAATGTCAAAGCCAGCAGTCCTTTATATCCTTTCAAAAGAGCCAGTGAAAGTATCCGTCTGAAATTGGCCTCTTCCGAACAAAAACCGTATCTGCGCTATAAATTCGCCCAGAGAAGAATCGAAGAGATAAACGATCTGGCGGCCGCAACCGACAATTCCAGCGCGGAAAAAATCAAAGATCTTAGCGATGATTTTCATAATCAGCTGGACGGTGTGCTGGACAAATTGGATAACGGAAATATAAACAAAATCGAGCGATCGAAGTTATGCCAATCGGCCCATGATATCGTTTCGGAATACAATCAAGCGTCTCCGAATTATCCTGAAGACATGGCTGATCTGGAAGCCCGTTGCAAAACCAATAACTCGCGCCTCAAAAACATGCCCGATAATTCCAAAAATCAGGCTTCGACGGACAAAAAGAAAAAAGATGGCGTGAATATGAATGACAAAAACTCTTCTTATGGCGGAAACCGGGGACGCGACTAGCTCTTCTTTTTTTCACTATTCGCGATGAAACAGCTTGAAGTCGGCTGGGAATAATTTTTGAGACATGTGGAAAATTCCGTAAGCGATGAAGAAGGCGGAAAAAACATCGATCGAATAATGCAGATGCCCCAGCAGGACGCTGATCGCAAAAATTGCCGTAGAAGCCAGGGCGACGTTACGGATAGTTTTTTGTTCCCAAAAAATAAGCGCCACAGTGAACGGGAAGCTGGTATGGCCGGAAAAAAAA